>JALGWN010000012.1 GCA_025774115.1 bacterium | reverse complement strand
TCTTTCTCGTCAGGCCGCCCCTGCTATGTGCCTCGTCCACTTTTTTCTTTGCAGGCGCGGTATCGGCCCTTAGGCACACCGGAGAGCTCCGTACCTTCCAGTTGCTTCATGAGGCTCTTCCCAATCTGTTGCTCTTCACCCTTATCGTCTCCGCTGCGTTTATCATCAATCAGATATTCGATGTGGAAAGCGACCGGCTCAACCGGAAATCCTTCCTCCTATCCAGTGGGGTGGTGAGCAGACGGGAAGCCGCAGCGGTGCTGGTTGGTGTGAGTACCTTTGCCATCGGGCTGAGCCTGTTGTTTGATTCGAGCGTGCAATACCTGACCATCGTAGGCCTGGCGCTGGGCTTCGCCTATTCCGCTCCTCCGCTGAGACTCAAGGGCAGACCGGTCCTGGATATGATCGCGAATGTTGCAGGGTTCGCAGTAATAGGTTTCGCGTTGGGCTGGCTGGCATATGCCGAGATCAGCCGGGAGCTCTGGATAAGCTGTTCAGCCTATGCCTTGGCGATGTGCGGCATCTTTCTCAATACCTGTATTCCGGATGAGGCGGGTGACAGGAAGGTGGGCGATCGGACTTCGTGTGTGGTTTTCGGAAG
The DNA here is from genome assembly GCA_025774115.1 of bacterium. Lineage (GTDB taxonomy): Bacteria > Arandabacterota > Arandabacteria > Arandabacterales > Arandabacteraceae > JALGWN01. The sequence goes on along the minus strand of JALGWN010000012.1, from coordinate 26,040 downwards.
ACGCCTGGTCGGAACCATGATCCTGGCTTTCATGGCCGCTTCCGCGGTTCTTGGCGTCCTGACCGGTGAAATCCTCTGTGCCCTGGCCGTTATCGGCAGCCTCCCTGCTATGATCGCGGTGAGCGTGGAACCAAGCTCACCGAATTCTGTGTTGGCAAGTCAATATGCCGCCAGACTGCTCCTGGTTTTGGTATGTGTCAGGGCTCCGTTGCTGGCGGCTCTATGCGTTCTGGCCTACTGCGGCAGTCGTTTATACTATGGACGGAGATTCGGTCTCAGATACCCGGACTTGACCGGCGCCAAGGAGATAGGGCCTCCCGATCGGTGAGGTGCTTGGTCTGCTCAAGGGCGATCCCGAGTTTCGTCGCGCGCAGAGACGCGACGCTACAGAGGACTTTCGTTGCCACAGGAGTGGCAACGCTACGGGAACGAGTGCCCGCTCGGCCCGATACCGCTCATTGTGAAAGGGCGTACTCTCCTTCGGTTGGGAGGTACATATAGGTGTATGTCAGGCCCCGGCCGCTCTTGATCTGGCCCTGCCCGAGCAAGCCGGTGGTAACCAGGTCCTGAAGATGCTCAGGGTATGTCCCGTTCACGGACTTGTAGACATTCAAGGCCATGTGGATATTTGCAATCTCTCGTGAATCGATGAACTCTTGAACTCCGCCCCGAAGCTTGTTAACGGGGAACGCACCCGGCGTATCCGGCGCCAGTATCGTGAACCTCAAAGCAGCACCCAAGACAATTATGCCTGCGGTCACGGCTACGGAGCGAAGTGGCGAAAGCATCCTGGTCCTGGTTTCCCGATGAGGCATTTCGGCGATGGAGATGACGCCGAGGGCGAAGAGGCGCTCCAGTATATCCAGTGTCTCCACCTCATCGGTGGAACTCTGCTCTATGACTTCTTCTATGGTCCGTCTGCCGTCCACCAGGGTCAGGATCGCCGCGTCCTGTGTTTCCAGGTGAAGGTCTTCGAGATTCAGTTCGGCCACCCGGATTGTGGTGTCGAAGGTGGGGAGGAAGCGCCTGATCTCCTCAACCTCGTCCTTTCGTCGGAGAGCTTCCATCAGGATGGGCTCCAGACGAAGTGGTTTGGTGATGTTTCTTTCCGGCATCCCATCCGCCGAAGCCGCGAACTCGTAGGTACCGGTTTCCCACTTCACCATGTTCTGGAGAGTCTGCCGTGCGTATTGCGAAAGGAGATTCGCCAGTTCCTCCTGATCCAAAATCCTGAGGTTGAGCAGGATCTCGACAGTGTCCCCTCCTTCACTCTGCTTAGCCTCGATCACCTGGTTGAGCTGTTCCAGGCCGACAGCGCCGTTTTCCTGAAGATAGAAGAGAAACGGGTCTCGGGCTCCTTGTCTTCGATCTCTTGCAGAGACAACCTTGCCGGCATCGAAAAAGAGAACTGCTGACTTGCCCTTGCTCCTTACCCGGAGCACCCCACTCTTCTCCTGCATCCCGATCAACTGCAGGATCTCGGCAACGCTGAAGGTCCCGAGCTCACCTCTCATATCAACCTCATGTTTCTTGTACACTCCTTATTGCGATGACGCTGGATCGCCAGCAATAAAGAGCGTATATGACCACAAACACAGGCAGTGACCACCCCGACAAAGGATGGGTCCCGAGACTCGGTATGGGCTTTATTATGGTGCCACCCCCTGCGGCGATTATCAGGAAAGTGAATATGAGGAATGCCAATGCCAATCCTCTTGACCTCTTGCCCGAAAGATAATGGGCGCTGCCGGGCACCACGAGCCCGAGTATAATCCTCTTGATAGCCTCATGGATGTTCTTGGTCCTGAGCCTTCGCTCCAGACCTTTTTCCACGCTCTCGTTGGTGGTTCCGGTTTCCTTTATCCTATGACATGCCGGACACAGGTTTTCCTTTCTTCTTCTCCTCGCAATCTGGGATTGTACGGTCGTACAGCAGACATCACACCGTGCCGGAACCTTGGCTCGCCTCATCAACACCAGAAGCGATGCAGTAAGTGCTATGAGGACCGCGATTCCAGCGGGTCCGGATTCCAGGGGATTATAAGAGATTGTCGCGGTTTTGTTATCTTGGTCAAGGGCCAGCCTCCAGAGTATTCTGGTCTGGAGGTTCATGGGGACGAGCTTGGGCGCTCCCTTCTGAATTACCAGAGACCGCGTGAGGTCAAAGTCAAGAGTCGAAGCCTTGGCCAGCTCCTCTTGCGCCAGATCGTACTGAAGAAGACCGTTTAGGGTTTGAGCGTAGTTATAATGAATCAGAGCTTCACGGGGGCCGAACCTGAGGGCCTGCCTGAACTTCGCTACAGCCTGGTCATGTTGCTCCAATCCGTGGAAGGCGACGCCGAGGTTATTGAGAATGGCCGGGTTGTGCGGCGTGAACTTGGACGCGATATTGAATCGCTCGACGGCCTGACCGTAGCGCTCGTTCTTGAGGGCCAGGAGACCCCGCATGAATTCGCTTATGGGATCGAACCGAGAAGAGGCCTCGACGTTGTCGATACTGTCCTCAAGCGTTTGATCGTCGATCCGACCGACCAGGGCTGCAAGCCTCACCGGGGAATCGGGGTGTTGGGTGGACAGCACTCGGGTTGCGGCATCGAGGAGAAAACCAAAGAGCGCCAGAAAGACGATCAGTCCTACGAGCACTCGCCGCTCGCCGGAGCTGGCAAATCTCCAGCAGAGGGCTATTCCCACAACCAGTGTCCACGTGGCCACACCTATCAGGCTCCGTCCCGAGAGGATTACGAAGAAAGAGAAGATACAGCCTATGACTATCGCTTTGAGATACCAGCCTCTCAGCGAAGAGGAGAGCGTGATCATAACCGAGTGCCACACCGTCCGGGCATGTTTGGCGACAACTATGGCGGCACCTGCGTAGATAGTAAGGCCGATTGCCATGAGTAGAATGATAACCAGGTTCGATACCAGCAGCGACTGGTATAGGAAATCGCTTAACAGAAGTTTGACCCCGGTGGCAAACTCCAGAAATGCATCCATGAAGGAACTTCGCACATAGACGCCGGCCAGAGCGAAATGGGGCTCGGGAGAGGCTCTCAAGTATCTCGAGGCCATCAGGAAGTGCGCGGTTGCCTCTTCCATGTCTCCGGCTCTCAATAAACGCTCACCCTTCCACATGTGGATGCTCGATAAGAGCATGGAGCTTTCCGGCTCCTGGGGCGGAACCGCCCCCTGGGCGGAACATATGCCCACCGAAAGCAACGCGATCATTGAGAAAACCAGTAGCAGCTTACTCAGCAATACGACTAATCTCCACAGTTGGTCTCTAAATCATGTCCCCAATACTTACGCACCTGATCTAATCAGATTTTCGGCACCCCGCGAGCCCTGCTTTAGCGGCACATGCCCTATGGTTGCGGTTGTGTGCAGATCTTGACCATCCGTTATGGTTTTGTGTTGACATAACGGGAATGTCCCACTTAGTCTTATAGGTCATAGAGAAAGGTTCTTCCTCATGTCGCTTGCTGGTTTAAGATATGTAGCCCTGATTGCTTTGGTTCTCTGGGCCCTGCTTGCAGTCTCGCCCGGTCATTCGGCGGAGCTTGTGCGTCTGAATTACGCCATTGGGCTGGATGAGGAGGATGTTTCCGGCAACGGACAGATCGGCATAGCGGAAGAGGTGCTCGGCCGGCCTCTCAGGGTCCAGGTGATGGATGACCGGGGCAGGCCCGTGGCCGGGGTGCTCGTTGCTTTCAGTGTGGTGGAAAGCCAGACCGGTTTTGGCCGGCCTGATGGACTCCCGGTTATCGAGGAGGGGCAGGTTACATCGGGTCCGATGGGTTATGCAGGCACCCGCCTCCGTCTCGGCAAGAACGACGGTACCTTCCATATCACGTGCACTCCCATGGACCTCGAGGGCAATTCCCTGGTATTTGAGATAAGAGTCTACAAAAGGCACTGGCTTGCCTTTATGTTGATCGGATTGCTTGGGGGCCTGGCGATATTCCTTTTCGGCATCAAGTTCGGTGGTAGGGGGCTGCAGAAAGCTGCAGGCGGGCGCCTCCGTGACGCTGTTTGCAAGCTCACATCCAACAGGTTTCTGGGTTTGACCACAGGTGTCATTGTCACTGTTATCATCCAGAGCAGCAGTGCGACCACGGCGATGATGGTGAGTTTCGCCAATGCAGGCATTATCCATCTGTCACAGGCTCTGGGTGTCATGCTGGGATCCGATATCGGTACGACGCTGACCGTCCAGTTGATTGCCTTCAGGATTTTCGACTACGCTCTCCTTTTCGTCATATTAGGGTTTGTGCTCTTCATCTCGAAGGTGGAGCGCTATTCCCACGTTGGGCAGATCATCATGGGGTTCGGACTGCTCTTCTTCGGGATGAGTGTCATGGCATCGGCCGTAGGCCCGGTCAAGGATCATCCGACTTTCGCAGGATTCATGCTGAGTATCGAACGAAGCGCCTGGCTTGCGATAATCACATCCGCGATCTTCACGGCTGTCATTCAGAGCAGTGCAGCCACGATCGGTTTGGTCCTCACGTTCGCCTTCCAGCAGGTCATTAGCCTTGAAATAGCGATCCCCATGGTCTTGGGGGCCAATATAGGGACCTGTATGACAGCACTCCTGGCCAGCCTGGGTGGTGGTGCGGAGGGTAGGCGGATCGCATGGGCGCATACTTTTTTCAAGGTGACGGGTGTCCTCCTGCTTGTACCGTTCCTCGGCCCCTTCACTGAGTTTATAAGGACCACGGCCCCCGGTCTCACTCGCCAGATCGCCAATGCCCACAGCCTTTTCAACATCGGGGCGGCGCTGGTGTTCATACCATTCGTCAAGCCGTGGGCACGCCTCTTCAAGTTCCTGGTTAAGGAAGATGAGGTCGGTGTAGAGACCTTCAAGCCGGTCTATCTGGATCCGCGGGTGCTCGACACGCCCTCGCTGGCACTTGGGCAGGCCACGAGGGAAGTTCTCAGGATGGCCGACATCACGTACAATGTTTACTCCCAGGCAATAGATGTTTTCCTCAAGAATGATGAGGCTTTGCGGGAGAGGTTGGTGGAGGATGACGACAAGATCGATGCGCTGGACGAAGCCATAACTCATTATCTAACGATGCTTTCCCAGAAGGAGATGAGCGACCGAGAGGCCGAACGCGCCATCATGCTGCTTTTTATAGTAAAGAACCTGGAGCTGGTTGGCGACATTGTATCGAAGAGCCTGATGGATCTGGCGCTTAAGAAGATAATGGTTTCACCCAGGTTCGCGCCTGAGGCTCTCACGCGCATCCACGAGTACCACATGGAGATCGAAAAGACTTTCCAGATGGCGATTGATTCGCTGGCGTCGATGGATAAGAAACTGGCCCGGGAGGTCGTCGAACGGAAGTCCGAGATGAATATCCTTGAAAGGGAACTTCACAAGGAGCACCTTGCCATACTCCAGGGACGCAAGGAAGCGGTGACGGAGACCAGTACGGTGTACCTGGATGTGATAAGCGATCTCAAGAGAATCAATTCATATGCATCCGGGATAGCCTATGCGGTTTTGGGCAAGATCTAATTGAGAAGAGGTGATACCGGTGGCGGCAAAGCGTTTTGCGATCATAGGACTGGGTAGATTCGGTTATACAGTGGCCTCACAGCTTGCTAGAAGTGGAGCGGATGTTATCGCAATAGATTCGGATCAGAGCATTATCAATGAGGTCAGCAATCAGGTGTCGGTGGCCGTCTGTATGAATTCGGTGGATAAGGAGGGCTTGGCAGCCCACGGTGTGGACAGGGTGGATGCTGCGGTCGTGGCCATCGGCCAGAACTTTGAGGCCAATCTGCTTACAACGGCGATTCTGAAGGACATGGGCATCGAAAAGGTGATCGCCCGCGCCAGTACCGATGTGCAGAAGCGGATTCTCAAGCGTATCGGGGCTGACCAGGTCATCTTCCCCGAGGATGCGATCGGCATGAGGGTGGCCCAGAGCCTCATAAGTTCCAGGATCGTTGATATCACCTCGCTGTTCGAGGGCCTGAGCGTGGCTCAGGTTGTTGTCCCCAAAGAGCTGGTCGGCAAGAGGATCGGGGAGATCAAGTTCAGGCAGAAGTACAAGTGCAATATCGTCGTGATCAAGCGGAAGAGCCTGCAGGCGGACCTGAAGGGTGAGCCGTCGTGGTACAATGTTCTGCCCGAACCCGATGATGAGATACAGCTTAGTGATATCCTCGTGGTGGTCGGTGCGGAGAAAGACATCGAGAAGCTGGCAAGCAGCCTCTGAGAGAGGGCGGTAGACGTATGGATCGGGTGTATATAGAAGACCTCCATCAGCATGTCGGCAGTGAGGTTCGGATCAGTGGCTGGGTGTATCACCTGCGTTCGAGTGGTAAGATAAAGTTCGCGGTATTGAGAGACGGTACAGGCCTGGTCCAGTGTGTCATAACCGAGAGTGATTCCCCCCAGGCGTTCGAGGTTTTCGGACAACTGACCCAGGAGACCTCCTGCGTGGTCGGTGGGGTGGTGCGAGAGGACAAGAGGGCGACGGGGGGACATGAAATACTGGCACGGAGTATCGAGGTGATCCAGAGTCCCGAATCATACCCCATCTCTCCGAAGGAACACGGGGTGGGGTTCCTCATGGAGAACCGGCATCTGTGGCTTCGATCCTCCAAGCAGAATGCCATCATGCGGATTCGGGCGGAGGTCGAGCGGGCATGCAGGGACTTTCTGGATGAGCGGGGTTTCGTGGCGGTGGATTCCCCCATACTCACCCCCTCGGCATCAGAGGAGACGAGCACCCTGTTCGAGCTGGACTATTTCGGGTCCAAAGCCTATCTGTCCCAGAGCGGGCAGCTCTATAACGAGGCTGCCTGCATGGCACTGGGTAGGGTTTATTGCTTCGGCCCCAGCTTCAGGGCGGAGAAGTCCAAGACCAGGCGTCACCTGACGGAGTTCTGGATGTTGGAGCCGGAGATCGCCTTTGGAGACCTGGACACGGTATTCGAGTTGTCTGAAGGTATGGTCACTGCGATAATCGAGAGGGTGTTGGAGAGGCGGGGCAAAGAGCTGGAGATCCTCGAACGCGATACCTCCAAGCTGGAGAAAGTGCAGGCCCCGTTCGAGAAGATCACTTACCGGGAGGCTGTTCGGATACTTAAGGAAAAGGGGTTCGCGATCGAGTTCGGTGACGACTTGGGTGGTGATGAGGAGACGGCGCTTTCGCTCGCTTTCGAGGGCCCCGTGTTTGTTCACCGGTACCCGGCGGAAGCAAGGGCCTTCTACATGCAGCCGGACCCCGAGGATGGCAGCGTCGTGATGTGTACCGATTTACTGGCCCCGGAAGGTGTCGGCGAGATCATCGGAGGGAGCGAGAGGATTTCCGACCGGGATCTCTTGGAGCAGAGAATCGAGAAGTATGGTCTGCCCAAGGATGCCTTCCGGTGGTATCTCGACCTTCGCACCTATGGTTCGGTGCCCCACGCAGGTTTCGGGTTGGGTATTGAGAGAACTGTGGGATGGATCTGCGGCGTCCGCCACATCAGGGAGACCATCCCGTTCCCGCGTATGATTCACCGCGTATACCCATAATTCGCGGGGTCCAGCCCGGATTATGCACAAGCCCTCTGTCGTGGCATCACATCTGCCGGAAAGATGTCCGGAGCGGGTGCGGGCTGCCAAGTTGGCAAACCGAAGAATCCAATAAGCACTTGACAAAGCGTGCTTGTTTCGGAATCATGTTGGATCAGCTAATGGCTTGGGGTATGGGTGTACGATGCGGTCTCAGTGACCGGCGCACCCTACTTCGAGCTGGCGACGAGGAGTAGGGGGGCAGGATGATTCCCAGGAAGATGTTCCTAACCAAGGGGGCCGGAAGACACAGGGACAAACTGACCAGCTTCGAACAGGCCCTAAGGAATGCGGGGATTGCCCACATAAATCTGGTCAGGGTATCGAGCATCTTCCCGCCCAAATGCGGGCTGGTGTCGCGAGAGCAGGGGTTGAAGCTGCTTGCTCCGGGCCAAGTGATTTACGCCGTCCTGAGTGAGAATGCCACAAATGAGCCTCACAGACTGATCGCCGCTTCGGTCGGCGTCGCCATACCCAGGGATTCAAACCAGTATGGATACCTGTCGGAGTACCACGGTTTCGGGGAAAACGAACAGTATGCCGGCGACTATGCCGAAGACCTGGCGGCCAGCATGCTCGCAACCATCCTGGGGGTGGAGTTTGATCCCGATGCCAGCTATGATACCAGACGAGAGATCTGGAAGATATCCGGGAAGATCGTCCGGACCAGGAATGTGACCCAAAGCGCCATAGGAGACAAGAAGGGCCTGTGGACCACAGTCATAGCCGGGGCTGTGTTTGCGGGCTGAGGCGCAGTTAGCCAAGAGCCAGTGCCCATGAGGGAATTCATCGACAGGCTACTCGGACGTCTGCTAATCTTGGTCGCGGCCCTGGCTGCCGCCTCTCTTGTGGCCCAATACGGCTTCTTCCTACCATACCGGTATTCAGGCCTGGTCATCGGTCTGGATATCGGAATCATCATATTCTTCATCGCAGAGTCGTTCCTCAGGCTGTTGATCAGCAGGGATAGGCTCGAGTATCTTCGAACGCACTGGATAGACTTTGCGATAATCGGGTTATTGGCTGCACAGGTAATCTCATTGCGCTTCTTCTCCGAATCGGAGGTGGTCTCGGATTTTCTCACACGCTTTAACATACGGTCGGTCACCAAGGCATATATCATCGCCGTTCAGCTTTACATAGGTGCGGTTCTCTTCAACAAGACCATCGAAGCCAACAAATTCATTGCCAAGCTCAATCTGAATGCCCCCCAAGTGGTGCTCCTGAGCTTCAGCGCGGTGATTGGGGGGGGCACACTGCTTCTACTTATGCCGCGTGCTACCACTACGGGCCAGTCCATGCCGTTTGTTGACGCTTTCTTCACTGCCACCTCGGCGACCTGTGTGACGGGATTGATAGTGGTTGACACCGGGTCCTATTTCTCGACCCTCGGCCAGGGGATAATACTCGCCCTTATCCAGATCGGGGGCCTCGGAATCATGAGTCTGACGGCCTTCGCAGCCGTGGTTATCGGAAAGGGCATGGGTATGAGAGAAAGCGCCCTGATGAAAGACATTCTGAGCACCGGTTTTATGGGTGAGGTGACACGGCTACTGCGAAACATCATTATCATCACGGTACTCTTCGAGGTTGCCGGTTTGCTTGTGCTGTCCAGAATCTGGGCCTCCGACTTCGCTTCCCCGGGGATAACATTCTATTACGCACTCTTTCATTCCATATCTGCCTTTTGCAATGCCGGGTTTTCGTTGTTCAGCAACAGCTTGGAGGGTTTTGCGGGCCGCTTCGATGTGGTGCTCACGTTCGCGGGGCTGATAGTCATAGGAGGGCTCGGATTCATGGTCATATCCAATCTTGGCTCTTGGTTCCTGGGCAAGATAAGGCGTTCGCCTGTGGGGACCAAGCTGAGTCTTCATTCAAAGACGGTCCTTGTGGCATCGGCAATGCTGCTCCTGTTTGGGACGGTGGTCTTCTACATTCTCGAAGCCGGTGATTCGATGACCCTCATGACGCCGGGCCAGAAATTCATTTCGGCGTTCTTCTCATCAGTTGCGGCGCGAACCGCGGGTTTCAATACCATCTCCATGGCGGCAGTAGCGGCCCCGACTGCGCTGGTGATAATACTGCTGATGTTCATCGGGGCCTCGCCCGGAGGCACGGGCGGAGGCGCCAAGACGAGCACGCTTGCCGTGCTTGCAGCCACTGTCCGGAGTATCCTGAGAGGCAGGACCAATGTCGAGCTTCTTAAGAGGACATTGCCTCAGGATGTGGTCAACAGGGCAATCGTCGTAGTACTTCTGTCACTCGGACTTGTCTTTGTCGCCTCGGTCAGTATCTCCATCGTAGAGGGCAAGCCTCTGACTGAGGTCCTCTTTGAGACCGTGTCGGCCTTCGGCACGGTTGGACTTTCACGCGGGTTGACTCGAGACTTGACTACGTCCAGCGAGATAGTGATAATCATAACAATGTTCTTCGGCAGGATCGGACCACTAACCCTGGGCTTAGCCATTGGACAGAAGGCACGGGAGGCGGCGTATTCCTATCCTGTCGAGCGGGTGATGATTGGCTAAGAGGGGGAGAGAGTTTTGAAGCAGAAGAAGAGGGCTTCGAAGGGCAAGTCCAAAAGCAGCAGATCTCCGAAAAAGCCTGTGAAGAAGACCTCGTCCACGTCTTCGAGAAAGGTGAAAAAGAAGGCGGGGAAGGCAGCTACGCGACGGGTGTCGAAACCTGTAACCCGGAAGCGAACCGGTGGTTCCGGTAAGGGCGGTTCTTCAAGGAAGGCCGCCAAGCCCAGGGGACTGAAGACGGGCTCGAATTCCAGAGCCGAAGAGCTGAGATCCATGCTGGAGACTAAAAGAGCCGGGTTATTGGAAGAGATCAGGCGTGCCAGGCAGGACAGTGTGGAAGGCGATCATACCAGTTTCCCCGAGGTCGGCGATCTGGTATCCGCCTCCCTCGAAAAAGAGAAAGCCTTTGAATACGGGGAGCTGGGTGTTAATGCCCTCAGGGACATCGATAATGCACTTGAGAAGCTCAAGGAGGGGACCTTCGGAATCTGCGAGCTCTGCAGCAAGCCAATCGGTCTGAGAAGACTGAAGGTTATGCCTTCGGCCAGGCTCTGCATAGAATGCAAGTCGAAAGAGGAAGCTTCAGGCAGGAAGTCCTGAGGCCGATCTGTGAATTAAGGGAATTGACAATCCGGCGGAACTGGTGTATATTGAAGTATGAAGGCTGATATCGGAGGCGGTGTATGATGAAGATGCGTTTATGCATTCTGCTATTCCTGCTTCTTGCCCTTGCAGTGTGCGGTGGTGTGGTGGCCGGCCCCAAGTACCCCAACTTTGGCGATCCCGATATTGTCGAAGGGATGCGTCCAAGAGATGGGAACTCTCAGATGCAGCTATGCTGTTCACCTGAGACGCAACTGGTGGTTGACATTCCACTACTGGGTAGAGTGTTCATTAACTGGCAAGAGCAGAGAGATCAGCTTCGCAAGATGGCTGAGAGGCTTCCTGCTGCCTTTTCGAAGGATCGTAGTAGGTAACAAGCCGGCAGCAGAGTTTGTCTCACCCTTTGAGCTTGCGGGGAAAGGGTGGCATGGACGAGCTACACGGCAGTGGGCCCACCGGCAGAGGGGGGAAGGATCACAAGGGCCACGGGTTAAGCACGTCGCTTGAGGACCTTGGTAATTTCTGCCTGGCCAGCGGGGAATTCACCACCGCGATAGAATACTTCAACAAACTGCTTGCGCTCACCGGCTCATCTGCGCAGGACCGGGTGAGGCGGGCTTCCTTTCTAAGACGCCTTGCAACCTGCTATCTGAAGATGGGAAAGTGCGATCACGCCCTGGAGCTGCTCGATAAGGCCTTTGTGTTGGTCTCCGAGGGAGAAGCTCCCGTCGAGCTTGCCCAGATAATCGGGGAGAGGGGATGGGCCCACTTCAAACGAGGTGAATACGATCTGTCCTCCGCTGATCTGGAGTCCGGACTTGATATCTTACTTGGAGATGAGCGGGGCAGAGCGATCGCATGCGCATACAACCGTTTGGGCGGCATAGCCTTCAGGAAGGGTGAGAACGAGAGAGCATTCGACCTGTATCGGACCGCTCTCTCCGCAGCTATGTTGACAAAGGACCGTGAGCTTCAGGGGACCGTTCTAAACAATCTCGGGCTTACCTGCAAGAACCTGGGACGTTGGTCTGAATCCCGTAGGACCTTTGAAGAAGCCCTTGAGATAGCAGACGAAATCGGCCAGCATCGTGAGAAGGCGATGCGCCTCCACAACCTGGGCATCATCTACTCGAAGATGGGTATGCTGAAGAAGGCTCACCGTTGCTGGAGCCGGTCAATGGACACCTTTACCAGGATAGGAAACAAGGTAGAGATAGTCTCGGTCTATCTATCGTTTGGTCAGTACCATCTGACCTACCGCGATTTCGAGCGCGCCGAAGAGTATTTGGTGAGGGCATTGAAGGAGAGCTCCGTCAACGGGGCGGCGAGGGATTCCGCTCTCAGCCTTGAATATATGGGTGACCTGCATATGGCCTGTGACCGGCTGGACGAAGCGCGAATGTGCTACCTGGAGGCTCTGGCCATAGCGGAGGAGATCGCACCGCACGGTGACGTGGTTACCGAGGCCAAGAGAAGGCTCGCAGACGTCGAGGTTCAGTGTGGAAACCACGAGGCGGGTATGGAGTTGGCGTCGGACGCCTACCGTCTGGCCTCTGAAATGAAGGACGTCTTCGAGCAGGCGTGTTCACTCCGATCTCGGGCGTGTGCGGAATTCAATCTAGGCGAATGGGAGAGAGCACGAGCGGACTTCGCTGAGACGATTGAGAAATTCTCGTCGCTGGGAGAAAAGGAGGAGCTCGCCAGAACCTATCTCGCCGCGGGTGAGTTGCTTTCCTCACAAGCATCGTCTTGCGGCCCGGCTCGTGACTACCTGGACAGCGCGTTGGGGATCTTCGAGGACCTCGGGATGAACTATGAGGCAGGACTCTCTGCGCTTTGGTTGGGCAAAGTTGCGGCAACCAAGGGCGACATAGAAAAATGCCACGGGCTGCTGGGTAAGGTGATGCGCATATTCGGGGATAGCGTTCCCGATGATGTTACGGAAGAGATATCCAGGATTGAACGCGAGGCCGACGAGCAGGTATCGACGCTATCGGTCAGTGAAGCCAATAACCTGGCTGAATTCAATACGATAGTGGACCGGATACTGCACTCGCGCGGAGAGGTTTCGAAACTCGATGTCATTCTGGAAGCATGCATAGCCAAGACGACAGCTGAGCGGGGGATGATGCTGCTCAACCGTAAGGGAGAGCTCGGCCTTCTGGCCTCGATAGGGGTGGACGGCGAAGTGGTCACGGAGCTGAAGCCCGTCATTGCCGAGATGCTTATGATTGCCGAGTCTTCGGGCCGCCCGCTGGTGAGTGCCGGCATTGACCGCGATGGGCGGCTGAGTGGTAACGGTGGCAACAGCGTGCCCAGCGTCGCGGCTATATGTGTGCCGGTCGCCGTGAGTGGTGCCGGATTGGGTTGCATATATCTCGACTCGAGACCATCGGGCAAGCCTTTTACCAGGGATGACGTCGAGTTTGTGGTCGCCCTGATGGGTATTGCCAAAAGCGTGCTATCGGAGGCCCAGCTGGACAAGTACATGGAGGAAGCGCGGTTCTTACGTTCGCGATTGAACAAGGCCACGTCTGTTGACGGCATCATAACCCAGAACAGGAAGATGCTTGAAATCCTGGAGAGCGTGCATTTCCTGAATAGCGCGTCTACGACCGTTCTTGTCGAAGGTGAGACCGGCACAGGCAAGGAGATACTGGCGAGAGCCATACATTCCAGCGGTGACCGGGTGGGACGGCCCTTTGTGACGATTGATTGCTCGGCCCTGTCCAACGAGATTCTCGAGAGTGAGTTGTTCGGTCACATAAAAGGCGCTTTTACAGATGCCAAGACCAATAAGAAGGGTCTCTTCGAGACCGCCGATGGTGGTACGGTGTTCCTGGATGAGATCGATAAGACGTCGAGGAAATTCCAGGAACGCCTCTTACAGGTTGTCGATAAACGGGAGTTCAAGCCTGTAGGTTCGACGGTTTCGCGGAAGATCGACTTCCGGCTGATATGTGCGGCCAACCGGGATCTTGCCCGGGAGGTGGAGGCCGGACGTTTCCTTGAGGATCTGTACTACAGGCTCAAAGTCATATCGATGAGACTACCCCCGCTTCGGGAGAGAAGGGATGATATACCGCTTTTGGCGGAACATTTCCTTGAGATGTACAACAAGCGGCTCGGCAAGGCTGTCATAGGGTTCTCCGCCCCGGCGATGGACCTTCTGGTGAGCTACATGTGGCCGGGCAACGTAAGGCAGATCGAGCACGAGATCGAGCGGGCCGTGACATTTTCCAGCGAGGCTGAGCTTATCGGTCCCGACCTCTTCTCTGAGGACCTCACCGGCTGGGGTACGATAGTGGCTACCAACGGCAAGAAGCCGCTTACAGACGCGGTAGAACAGATTGAGAAACAGATGATCCGGCAGGCGATGACGGAGTGCGGTGGGAATAAGACCAGAGCTGCCAGGAGTCTGGGAATCAGCAGGCGGGGTCTTCTCAACAAGCTGCAGCGGTACCACATCGAATCTTGAACTAAGTTCACACCGTAGGTGTTACCTTTCTTCTCGTTGAAACCTGTTGTTTTATAATGAGTTAGTAGATTCCCGCAATATACGTGAACATGCTTCACGTTTCGCTCTGCGGATGGGTCATGGGGCGCATGCCCTAGGTCAAGCCTGATCGTGTAACCGCTTGTTTTTAAATGAGATAATCAGCCTCTAATTAATGGAGAAAATCCCATATCCGGCACGAAACCTGCAGAAGGATATCCATTGGATGAAGAAGCCTCTGGTCTCTCGACTGAAAGGCACTTAGCGGGGACCTGAGGCAGAACCCAGGAAATGGGTGAAGCCCTATGAAGCGCCAGAGCCTTGCCGACGAAGATCAGAGTGTTTTCCCTTTCAGGCGATATCCTGAACGGCAGGAGCCACCTCGGAAGAAGGGGACCCAGGCAGGCCCCCGACAGTCGAGCGAAGGCCTTTCAGCATATCTGAAAGCCATCAGTAAGATCCCGCTACTTACCAAAGGGGACGAGCAACAGTTGGCGAGACGGGTGCGAAAAGGGGATGCCGCAGCAAAAGAAAGAATGGTGCTGGCCAATCTGCGGCTGGTGATTGCGATAGCAAGGAAATACCGAGGCATGGGTCTTCCGCTGGCGGATCTGATCGGTGAGGGAAACCTGGGCTTGATCAAAGCGGTCGAAAGGTTCGAATACGAAAAGGGGTTCAGGTTCAGTACCTACGCATCCAAGTGGATCAGACAAGCCGTCACGAAGACGCTGGCCACTGACAGCAGGACGGTTAGGCTGCCGGCAAACGTCATAGAGACCATACGCAAAGTGCGTGCGACCGAGGAGAGCATGCTCAGGAACGAACAGACCGAACCTGCGGAGGGGGATGTTTGCTCACGCCTCGGACTTTCGTCGGCGAGGTATGCTCAGATGGCCAATGCTTCCTCCTCGGTGTCGCTTGATGCACCCTGTTCCCCGGACGGCGAAGTCAATCTTCATGAGATGCTTGCCGACCAATCAGGTGAGATGCCCGACAGGGTCGCCTTTCAGCATATCGATTCGGACAAGCTTGAGAGCTACCTCCGGAATCTCTCGAAGCGAGAGCGGCGAATACTCTCATACCGCTTCGGCCTTGAGGACGGCAACCTCCGCTCTCTTGCTGAAACCGGCAAGATGGTAGGCATCACGAGGGAGCGTATCAGACAGATAGAGAAGCGCGCGATCGAGAAGATCAGGCGGATGATGAAGAAGAGGAGGATGCACAAAGTCCTAATGCAGAGACAGTAACCTTCTCTCCGGATTGTGCCTTCGTTTGTCCCCGCGGCGAGGGCACAATCTCTTTTCGCCGGGTTGACTTTTCCGGCCCCTGTTCGTAGCATTCATATGGGTAAAGGAACGGCGTGTAGCGGGCCGCGTAGGTTGGGGCAGAAAGTGAGAGGGGGGGGGCCGGTTGAAGAGGCGTGAGTTCATACAGTCGCTTTGTGTGGGGACCTGTGGTGTTGTGGGGAGCGCTGTCCTGCCGCTCCACGTCCTGTCCGGGGAGAGAGGATTCAAGAAAGAGGCCGGCCACTATGAGAAGCTGGCAGACAATGCGGTCCGTTGCCTGGTTTGCCCGAGGAAGTGTGTGGTTCCGGAAGGGCATAGGGGTCTCTGCCGCGTGCGCGAGAACATCGACGGCACCTACTATCTGATCGTATACGGCAGGGTCTGTGCCGGCCATATCGACCCAATAGAGAAGAAGCCGCTTTTCCACTTCCTGCCCGGCACCACGGCATTCTCTATTGCCACGGTCGGCTGTAACATGACCTGCAAGTTCTGTCAGAATTGGGAGATATCCCAGGCTCGGCCGGAGGATGTGCACGCCGCGGAGTCTACACCCGAGGACGTTGCCCGGAACGCCCTCGCCTACGACTCGCCTACCATAGCCTATACGTATACCGAGCCGATCGTTTGGAATGAATATGCTCGGGATACTGCGGAGGCCGGACACCAACAAGGTCTTAAGAGTGTAATGATCTCCGCCGGCTACATAAACCGTGAGCCCCTTGCCGAGCTGACTCGGGACATGGATGCCATCAAGATAGACCTCAAAGCGTACGATGACGACTACTACCGGGACATCTGCTCGGCCGGTCTTCAACCGGTCCTTGACACGTTGGTGCAGGTGAGGGAGAGCGGGACCTGGCTGGAAGTAGTCAATCTGATTATTCCCACTCTCAATGACGATGAGAAGCACATAGCAGGCCTGTGCAAGTGGGTGGTGGAGAACCTGGGTGATGATGTGCCGCTACATTTCACACGTTTCTATCCCACCTACAAGCTCAGGAACCTTCCGCCGACCCCGCTTGCTTCGGTGGTCGAGGCGCGGGAAATAGCCCTCGCCCATGGTATGAAATTCCCTTATGTGGGCAATGTGCCGAGCGGTCACCCCGGGGAATCAACCTATTGCCCCGGCTGCGGGCAAGTCGTCATCGAGCGCGCCGGTTACCGGGTGCTGTCGCTTGGCATGAAGGCCGGCAAGTGTTCATCGTGTGGAACTCCTATCCCCGGTGTATGGTAAGGGTCAGGTCGTCTCTTGACGCTTCTCGTTTGCTGAGAAGCGTCAAGAGACGACCCGACCCCGCTTGACACCCCCGCAGTCGGGTGGTAATTTCGGACTCTGTAATGTCAAAACCGACACATAAGCCGAGTCTCACCGGGGCACAGAGTATTATCTGTGGCGATCTCAAGATGGTTGGGAGTGAATCGACCGGGCTTCTTCAGTGCCTCCACCGGGTAATAAGGCGGGATGTTGTCTCAAAGCGGGCTTGCCCTCCTGCGGATTCTGCGGCCCGCGACGGCTATTGCTTTGAGGCAGCTGCTACACGGTGCGCCTCAGCCCGGCAGCCGGCGGTTCTCCGTGTGCGTGGGACCATACGGTCGGGTGACAGGCCGCGCCTAAGCATAGGGCGAGGACAGTGCGCCCGGATAATGACAGGCGGGGTATTGCCCGGGGGCTGTGATGCGGTGATCCCGGCTGAGGAGGCATGGGTGGAAGGGGGGCATGTGAAGGTCCGGCGCCTTGTGGAGCCCGGAACCCATGTCCGCAGGGCCGGTGAGGTTGTGAGAGCCGGGGAGATAGTTGCCGGGAGAGGGGACTTCGTAGGCCCCGGCCTCCTGGGACTGCTTGCTGCCGTTGGAATACGGAGGGCAAGAGTCAGTCGAAAGGTCCGAATCGGTATAATATCCACAGGTAATGAGATGGTGGATGCGGATGTCCGCCCCCGTTCCTGGCAGATCCATGACTCCAACTCGGTTATGCTCGCAGGTCTGGGAGAGGAACTCGGTTCCGAGGTCGTCAGTCTGGGGATTGCCAAGGATACCGGAGAGGACATCGCCGGTCACCTCCGGGCCGGCAAGGCGTGCGATGTGGTAATCTTGACCGGAGGCTCTTCTATAGGCATCTCGGATCTCGTCCCTGCTGCACTGAAAAACCACGGATGTCGGATCCTCATCCGCGGCATTCGACTTCGACCGGGGAAACACGTGGTTTTTGCCCGGAAAGGCAGTAAGGTCTTCTTCGGGTTTCCCGGCAGGCCCGGCGGGTGTTTTGGCCTGTTTCATCTGCTGGTGAAGCCTGCTATAATGGCGATGATGGGGTCCGCGAAACCAATCCCGGCGGCCCTGACAGCGGTCTGGGACGGAGGAGCGACCCAAAGGCCGGCGGTAGATACTCTTATTGCAGCGCACCTGGGTTCCGGTTCCAGAGTGCGGCCGGTAAGTGATGCAGGCTCCGGTGATCTTGCCGCGGTCGCCAGATCGAATTCCCTCGTCCTTCTGAGGGCCGGTACGGACCTATTGAGAAAGGGCGATGTGCTGGAGGTTATCCCGGTCCGGCTTGCCTGAAACCGGCCGGTCAAGTCAGGTGGTTGATGTCATGGTCGACACCGAAGTAAATGGGGGAGAAGTCGAAGTAGAGGGAACCGTAAGCCGTATCACCTATAGATCCGAAGACGGCTACACGGTCCTGCGCTTCGACACCGAGGGAGACAACATAACCTGTGTGGGGCACTTCGTCCGGGTCGGGGTCGGCGATCACCTGAAGCTCCGTGGTGACTGGGTGCACCATGCGAAGTACGGGTGTCAGTTGAGTGTCAGAAGCTACGCGATCGTCGCACCGCACACCACCGAAGGTATCGCAAAGTACCTGGCTTCGGGTGTTATACCCGGCATCGGTGAAACCATAGCCGAGAGGATTGTGAAGCGTTTCGGCGACCGCACACTCGAGGTGATAGACAAGGAGCCGGACCGCCTGCTCAGGGTGGATGGGCTTGGGCCTAAGCGCGTGGCGGCTGTCAAGAAGGCCTGGCGAGAACATCGTGACATGAGCGACCTGCTGGTCTTTTTCCAATCACACGGTGTGGGGATGGGTACTGCTCTTAAGATCTACAGGCACTACGGTTCGAGATCCGCGGAAGTCGTGAAGGATAACCCGTACCGGCTGGCCTCGGAGATCTGGGGCATAGGTTTCACGACCGCGGATCGGATCGCCTTCCAGGTGGGGATCGACCCTGATGCTCCGATCCGGGTAAGGGCAGGTATCGCTTATGTGCTCTCCCAGGCTTCCGGCGAAGGCCATGTGTTTCTGCCTGAAGAGTCTCTCAGGACCAGATGCACATCTATGTTGGGTGCGGACGAGGACGTGTTCGATAAGGCTCTGGGCGATCTTGCCGAGGGCGGTGAGGTGATACGGGACAGGGAACGGGTCTACCTCCCGGCACTTCTGGATGCGGAGGAGGCTATCGTTCGGGTCTTGAAGCAACTGGTGTCGGAGCCGAGTTCAATGGAAGCCGATACCGAGACAGGTCTTCTCGAGAGACTTCAGACCGAGCAGGCCATCGAATTCGACCCCTCACAGATTGGCGCGATCAAGCAGGCGCTCGAATCAAAGGTGGTGGTGATAACCGGCGGCCCGGGTACGGGCAAGACCACGATAATCCGCGCCCTGGTAATGCTTTACAGGTCGGCGGGATTCGAGGTGGGTCTAGCTGCGCCTACAGGGAGGGCGGCCAAGCGAATGTCCGACCTTGCGGGGCTCCCCGCCAAGACGATTCACCGTCTGCTTGAATACAATCCGCAGGATGGAATGTTCAGGAGGAATTCCCGAAATCCGCTGGATCAAGATGTCATCGTCATTGATGAAGCCTCGATGCTGGATATCATGCTTGCATCGGCCCTTCTCGACGCTGTAAGGCGAACCACGACCCTGATCCTCGTCGGTGATGTCGACCAATTGCCCCCCGTGGGTCCCGGAAGTTTTCTGCGGGACGTCATGGAAGCGCGTTGCTTGCCGGTCTCACGCCTTACCCATATCTTCAGGCAAGAAGAAGGGGCCGGAATAGTGGAGAACGCCCACATGATAAACGCCGGTGAATTCCCTGTTTTCAGCAAGGCCGAGGGCGACTTCTATCTCATCGAAGAGGAAAACCCGGCCGAAGTGGCAAACACGATCGTCGACCTCTGTGCAAGGAGGCTCCCCGCCAAGTTCGGGCTGAACGGTGTGCGGGACATCCAGGTGCTCTGCCCCATGTACAAAGGCGATGCCGGCGCCAACAACCTCAACGGGCGGCTCCAACATGCGCTCAACCCCGAAGGGCGCAGGGCCGAGGAGTGGAAGTACTGGATAGGCGACAAGGTGATGCAGCTGCGGAACAACTATGAAAAGATGGTCTTCAATGGCGATATCGGAAGGGTCGTGGATTGCGATCCTGCGGGCGGCACGCTTACCGTGCGATTCGATTTCGAGGTTGAGTATGACCGATCGGAACTCGACGAGATAACACTGGCCTATGCCGTGACGGTGCACAAGAGCCAGGGGAGCGAGTTTCCCTGTGTGGTTATGCCCATCCTTACCCAGCATTACATCATGCTTTATCGGAATCTGCTCTACACCGCGATAACCCGGGCTGAGAAACTTGTGGTACTTGTCGGCACCAAGCGTGCAGTCGCCATAGCGGTAAGGAACCTGAGAACCGATCAGCGGTTCTCATCACTTGCCGAGCGCCTCTCCGAAGCGATGTCATAAGACACCGCTTGAGTTCCAGGCAGCCGGAACCTCCCCGGGGCGGTATGCGGGCCGGCAGGAAAGATCGGGCGCTTCGGTGCTCGCCTGATGCATTGCCCGGCCCACCGGTCCGCTGCCGGTGATGGGTGGGCGTTTTCATTGCCGGGGTCACGCTTGCAGATCGTTGGTCGATTTAGTATATTGATGTTGGAGGAGTCCACCATTATAGCTGCAGCCGGAACGCACGTTTCCCGGGTCTCGGACCGGGGCAAGATCCGGCCCTGCTCAGGGAGGAACCGACGATGGCTTGGCAGAACCAATTGAAGCAGAGTATCTGCACCATCGACCAGCTGAGGAGGCTTACGGAGATCACTTCCGGAGATGAGAAGAAGCTGAGCCATATCATCGTCAAGCACCCCATGCGTGTTCCCGGGTACTACGCTTCATTGGTCGACTGGCTGGATCCGGACGACCCCATACGGCGGATGGCGGTTCCGCACACCGACGAGTTGGATGTGTCCGGCTCATATGATACGGGCGGTGAGATACAGAGCACCAAGATGCCCGGGCTCCAGCACAAGTATGCCGAGACCGCCCTTATATTGACCACCAACCGGTGCGCGATGTACTGCCGGCATTGTTTCAGGAAACGCCTTGTCGGCCTTCCCACGGAGGAGGTTATGAAGCGGTTCGGAGACGCTGCCAGGTACATCGAGCAGCATACCGAGATAACCAACGTGCTCCTGAGCGGCGGTGACCCTCTGGTACTCGGGACCGGTGTTATCGAAAGAATCGTAGAGAGGCTTTCAGATATAGGTCATCTGAGATACATAAGGATCGGAACTCGTGTGCCTGTCGTGTTCCCGGCCAGAATCCTTGACGATGGGGACCTGATAGGGGTTCTCCGGAGGCTAAGCAGGCCGGCCCGGAGGCTCCATGTGGTGACCCAGTTCAACCATCCGCGGGAGCTCACCCCCTTGGCTGTGCGCGCCGTTGACAGACTGCTCGGCGCCGGGCTGGTAGTGAGCAATCAGACGATATTGCTCAAAGGGGTGAACGATGAGGCCGGGACGCTGGCGGATCTACTGCGGCGTCTTGTCGGGATCGGAATCAGCCCTTACTATGTCTTCCAGTGCCGGCCGGTGAAGCGCGTCAAGCGGCATTTCCAGGTGCCGTTGGCCAGAGGCTACCGTATAGTAGAGGATGCCAAAAGCACGCTCGACGGTCTCAGCAAGCGTTTCAGATACGTCATGTCGCACAGGAGCGGCAAGATCGAGATTGTGGGCATCTCAGGAGACGAAATCTATCTGAAGTACCACCAGGCCAGGGATGCATCAAACCTCGGAAGGTTTTTCAAGCGATACCTGACCGAGGACGCTGGATGGCTGGATGATCTACCTCGTGTAGGAGAAGGGTCTGCTTCCACCGCGTCGTAATGGCCCCCCGATTGTCTGCAATCAGTGTGGGGAAAAGGAGGGGGCTGCTGCAAGGATTCACGCAGTCGCGGCCGATACATAAGAAAAAGGCCAGGATCCCGAGCCCAGAGGTGACTCCTCACTCGTGTGAACCCAGGGGCGAGCTCTTCAATTGCTCACGAGTGCGATCGGTTCAGGGCGTCAGGAGTTCACCACGAGGGCGAGATGCCTGACCTGATTAATGATAAACCGAAAAGGGGAAGTTCGTCAAGGGATGAAAACAGAAATTTCAGCTGGAATTTTGCATGTGGTTATTATATATCACTACAATAGGTTAGCTACATCGTATGATGCAATACATGAGGTAAGATCAGCCTCCGATAGTGGGTGCCGATCTATATTCCGGGCGAATCCCCAGTAGGATAATCGGTACATATCTGCCGCGAAACCGGAGAGAGCGTGGAAGGCATCAAGGTTAGACACGCAAGACAGCACAATCTGAAGGAGATAAACGTCACGATTCCTCACCGGGGCTTTACCGTGGTGACCGGTGTGAGCGGTTCGGGCAAGTCAAGTCTGGCTTTTGATACCATCTATGCCGAGGGCCAGAGGCGATACGTGGAGTCACTCTCAACTTATACCAGGCAGTTTCTCGAAAGGGTGTCGAGGCCCGATGTGGATGAAATCCATGGGCTCCCGCCTGCCGTTGCGGTCCAACAGACCAATCCCACCAAATCATCTCGATCCACTGTGGGTACTGCGACAGAAATCTATGATCTCTTGAGACTGCTCTATGCCCGGATTGGGGAAATCCGGTGCGATGAATGCGGGATCGCCGTAAGAAGGGGCGGAACGCAGCAAGGCACGGACATCGCTTTCTCGGTGGGTAAGGGGAAGCTGGTGATGATAGGCTTCCCGCTTGTCGCCTCCGTTCCCAGGGAGATCAAGCCGAAACTGATCGCGCTTGGGTTCGCACGCGTGCTTCACCGCGGCAGGATCAAGGAGGTAAGAAGCCTCAAGCCCGAGCAGATCAAGCGGGGCGAGACGCTGGATGTGATAGTCGACAGGGTGGAAGTAAGGGCCTCCAACAGATCCAGGATAGCCGAAGCCGTGGAGCTCTGTTTCTCGATGAGTCCAGCCGATGAAATCCACATAATCGGTGATGACAATCGGGTACACAAAGCCTTCAGGGGCCTCAGGTGTCCGAAGTGCGGCAAGGCCTATGAAAGCACGTCTCCGCTTCTTTTCTCCTTCAACAGTCCCTACGGGGCATGCCCCGAATGCAGGGGCTTCGGGGACAAGCTGGAATTCGACATCCATCTGATCATTCCCAACCCTGACAGGACCCTTGAGGGGGACGCTCTGGAACCGTGGGCGAGGTCTCAGTTTCAGTATTTCAAGCGCTTGCTTCTGAGCACCTGCCAGCACAACGATATCCCCACCAACGTCGCCTACAGGCGGCTCTCGGACGAACAGAAGGAGATCGTACTCAACGGTCAGAGGAGGTTTCCGGGTGTCATAGGTTTCTTGAACAGGCTTCGGTCGAAGGGCTACAAGGCCTACGCCCGTTTCTTCGCCAAGCGCTATATGTCGCTCTCGAAGTGCCCGCTCTGTAAAGGCACCCGACTTAGACCGGAAGCCCTGAATGTCAAGGTGGGTGGACTTTCGATCGCCGAACTGAGTGCCCTTGATATAGCAAAGTTCAGGGATTTCTTCGACGGCCTCGAGTTGGGAGAGACCGAGAAGGCGATCGCCGCCGACATCCTCAGCGAGATAGCATCCAGGCTCGCCTATCTTATCGATGTGGGACTCGAATACCTCACGCTGGACCGTCAGGCCAAGACCCTCTCAGGGGGTGAAGCCCAGCGCATTAACCTTTCCAGTGCCCTCGGAGCCGGTCTTACCGGTACGCTCTATGTGCTCGATGAACCGACCATAGGACTTCATGCCCGGGATACCGGGAGGCTGATGGCGGTCTTGAGGAAACTAAGCTATCACGGCAACACGGTGCTTGTCGTGGAGCATGACCCGCAGGTCATAATGGGAAGCGACTACGTGATAGATCTGGGCCCCGGGGCGGGTGCCGACGGGGGGAAGGTGCTCTTTAAGGGCACACCCAAGGGCCTCAAGCGATCGCGGCGTTCCATAACGGGGAAATATCTGCGAGGCGATCTCAGGATCGAGTGCGGTGACGGGCCGGATAGGCCGTCGCATGAAAGCCTGGTGATACGAAAGGCCGCCGAACACAATCTCAAAGCCATCGATGTCAGGATCCCGCTTTACTCCCTGGTTGTAATAACCGGTGTATCGGGATCGGGCAAAAGCACTCTGCTCGAGGACGTTCTCTATAACGCTGTGAGATCGAGGACCTCGGCTGTGGAGCGGATCGGGCGTCATGATGGTATCGACGGTATCGAGCGCATACGTGACGCCGTGCTGGTGGATCAGGCGCCCATAGGCAAGAGCCCGAGATCCAACCCCATCACCTATGTCAAGGGCTTTGACGGGATAAGGTCGGTCTTTGCCGCCACCCGGGATGCCAAGGTGCGCGGATACACCCGGTCCACCTTCTCCTTTAACCTCGACGAGGGACGGTGCGAGGTCTGTAGGGGCGAGGGCGCACTCAAGATAGAGATGCATTTCATGGCCGATATCTACGTTCCCTGTGAGGAGTGCCTGGGCAGACGGTATAAGAAGAGTGTGCTGGAGGTCCGATATAAGGAGAAGAGCATCGCCGATGTGCTGGACCTCACCGTGGATGAAGCGATTGACCTCTTCCGGGGAGAGGCGGGGGTGCTGCCGGCTCTCTACCTCCTTAAGGAGGTGGGCCTCGGTTACTTGAGACTCGGCCAGCCGGCCAACACGCTCTCCGGGGGGGAGGCCCAGCGGCTTAAGATAGCCCGGGAGATAGGCCGGAGTGACGCCACCAGGATGCTCTATATCATGGATGAACCGACAACAGGTCTTCACCTCCACGACATCGCCAACCTGGTATCCATCCTGAGGAAGCTTGTGCGAAGCGGTAACACCGTGGTGGTGATAGAACACAACCTCGAAGTGATCAAGTGCGCAGACCACATCATCGATCTGGGGCCCGAGGGGGGAGACCTGGGTGGGCGCATTGTGTGTGAGGGCCCGCCGTCGGTCATCGCCAGGTGCAAGAGATCCCACACCGGACGGCTCCTCAGGGACCATCTTCCCAAACCCAAATGACTTGACGATGGGCTTTGTGTTTGTTAGCCTCCGTAATGTGGGATGAGCCCTAAAGCGGTCCGGTTGGGCCGCCGATCTTAAAAAAACAGCGCGTGTCCGGGCGGGTCGTCCAACTCTTCCGAGACCGCGATCTGGATATTGGTAGGCGTGTAGCTCAACTGGCTAGAGCACCGGTCTCCAAAACCGGGGGTTGCGGGTTCAAGTCCTGCCACGCCTGCCAGTCTTTTTTCGTAGCGTCGGGTCTCTGCGCCCGACGTTGGTCGCGGTTCCACCCCCGACGTGTTGTTTGTGCCTTAACGCGTAGCGTCGTCACTCCTGTGGCGACGAATTCTCAAATGCATCTTCTTGATCACCCGAGGGCATCACCATGTCCCCGCCCACTCCCCCCTACCGCAATTCAAGCGTTGACGGCCTTGCCCTCTTCTGATATACTGCGTGTCTCCTATGCAGAGACATCTCTTGGGAGAAACAGGATTTCCCGCGGAATCTCAAGCCGAAAGGGCTTCGTGAGAACCGCGGGCACGGCGCAGTTAACAAGGAAGGGAGCTCGTCCATGCGCAGACCCAACCGTCTTACCCTTGCAGTTCTAATCACCCTCATACTCTCGGCCTGTTCCACGGTAGTGCTGGGAGTTCCTGCCAATCCGGAGGCTATCCGGACGCTTGTGCAACCGGATGGCTCCACTTTCGAAGCGCGCCTCGCCGGTGACGAGTGGGCGCACTGGTATGAGACCATCGACAGCTACACGGTGGTCCGCAATTCGGATGGTTACTGGGTTTATGCTATCGAGGGTTGGGACGGGCGACTCGAGCCATCTGCTGAGGTGGTCGGAAGGGGTGGTCCCCTGGTGTCTCCCGGACTTCGGCCCGGTGCTGCCACATTAGAAGAGGTTGCCGCGGAGAAACGCGATGCATCCCGTCTGATAAGTTCCATGCAGGACATCACGGGCACCGACAGTGTGGTCATCATACTGATCGAGTTTGCCGACACGCCCGGCGGTGAGGGCTCGACGGGACCGAATACGCCGTCCTATTTCTCGGATTCTGGGACCGGTATCGTCTTCGGTACCAACCAGGGCAGAATGGCTGATTACTTCGATGAGGTATCTTACGGGCAGCTCAGCATTACGGGTGTCGTGGCCGATGCCCGGTGGCACACAAGCTCCCAGAACGAAATCTATTACGGGGAGGATTGTGGCCCCGGCGTATG
>JALGWN010000103.1 GCA_025774115.1 bacterium | reverse complement strand
GGAGATCCTTCTGGTTCACACGAGGGAATACTATGACCACCTTCGGTCGCTTCCCCATGATGCGACAGTTAATTTGGACCCCGATACCGTGTTCGGACCGGGCTCGCTGGATGCGGCCCTGTATGCCGCGGGGGCGGTCACATCGGCGGTGGACGCTCTTCGGGAGGCAAGATGCAGCCGGGCTTTCTGTCTGGTGAGACCTCCCGGCCATCATGCGCGGCCCGGAAGGGCGATGGGCTTTTGCATACTGAACAATATAGCGATCGGGGCCGCATACGCTGTGCGTACCTGCGGGCTCGGCAGAGCGGCGATCATAGATTTCGATGTGCATCACGGCAACGGGACCCAGGAGATGTTCTACGAGGATGAGAGTGTTCTCTATACATCGATCCACGCCTGGCCGTTCTATCCGGGGACCGGAACCGACGCTGAGGTTGGGATGGGGGCCGGAACCGGCAAGACCCTGAATTGCCCGCTTGAGGCCGGGGCCGGGGAGGATACATACCGCCGGGTTCTCGCCGAACGG
This sequence comes from bacterium, assembly GCA_025774115.1. Classification (GTDB taxonomy): domain Bacteria; phylum Arandabacterota; class Arandabacteria; order Arandabacterales; family Arandabacteraceae; genus JALGWN01. Next base: position 8,424 of record JALGWN010000103.1, on the reverse strand, counting down.
ATCCTGCCTTCCGTCATGGCACATAAGCCATGGGCGATTCTTATCTCCGCAGGTTTCGACGCCCACCGGGCCGATCCCATAGGCAACATGGCACTGGAGGCCGAAGCCTTCGGCCGAATAACAAAGGACATCACAGAGGCTGCAATCGAGGTGTGTGACGGCAGGGTCATTTCCGCACTCGAAGGAGGCTATGACAAAGCCGCGCTAGCGGCATCCGTAGCAGCCCACGTCGGAGCTCTACTGGATTAGGCGGGCTAGTCCGGCAATAATCTCTTCATCCGCTTGGCATCGGCCCCAGACACCACGGTTGCCTTTCTAAGTCGCCGCTTCTGCTTTCTCGTCTTGGATGTGAACTTATGGCTCGAGCTCGACTTTCCTCTTTTCAACTTCCCCGTCGCAGTCTTCTTGAATCTCTTGGCGGCAGACCTGCTGGTTTTGGCCTTGGGCACGACGATGACTCCTATCTAGTAATTCCCCTGCAACAATCTGTTGCGTCTCTTTCTTTCCTGAACTTCATCCCGCAGATGGGACAGGTATGCTTCCCCCCGATCCTCCCCTCACGTTCCGCCTTCTGGAGAAGCATTTCATAGGTGGCGCTGGGGTGATCCCTTACCAGGACCTCATCCTTGTAACCCAATAGAGCCCCCCCTTCCTTGTTCTACCAACCTAACCTGTGCACTTCAGCCGGCGCGTGATCTAGTAGAATCGAAAGGGCCCGAAAAGCTCTACCCCCGCCCCTCGCTACTCCGTCTCCTCTTCTCGGCTTTTAGAGCCTTTTTTCTACGCTTTTCGCTCGGTTTAAGGAATCTCGACGCCCTCCTCGCCTCCCGGACTATCCCTGACTTCTCACACTCCTTCTTGAAACGCCTCAGGGCTTTATCTATCGATTCATTCTGTTTCACCCTAACACTCGGCATCCGGTACCACGCCCCCTATCATGCTTATGATTTTTGCTTCAATTTAGCATATAGCGGCTTGTTGTCAAGGGAAAATCTGGTAGAATCTTGACCGTTTTCGTTCGTTATGTTAGGTTCTGCAAGAGAAAGGAGAAGGAATGGCACCACGAAAGGCGGATGACGCCGGAACTGCCATTCTGGTCTGCGCGTCGCTCGACAGAATGGCGGTGATCCGCAACCTCTTGAACTCGCATGGAATAGTCACTCTTGATACCGAGGACGGCTCGTCGGCCCTGAGGGCCGCAAAGCGAACCACCCCCGACTATGTCTTCGCTTGTGAGCAACTTCCCGATTCCAGTGGTCTCAAAGTCATACAGAGCCTGAAACACAGATATCCTCTGGTCTTTGGCGTCGTCATCGGACCGGAAATCCCACTTGAAAAACGTCGGGCTCTAATAGGCAAGGGCGCCGACGCCTATATCGTGGCAGATAGCGGCGAGAGAAGCATCAACGCAAGTATTCGAAGACTCACGGCCCGCAAAGAGATAGGTATTCTGGGGTGTAGCGAGAAGATGCTCCAGGCCATAGAAACCGTCGAGAGTATCGCCTCCACGAAGGTCACCATTCTCGTAACCGGAGAGAGTGGAACCGGCAAGGAGCTCATAGCGCGGGCGATCCATCTCAGGAGCGGCCGAAGGGAAGGTCCCTTTATTGCCGTAAACTGCGGGGCCCTCCCGGAAGGTGTGCTCGAAAGTGAGATCTTCGGTCACGAGAAGGGCTCTTTCACAGGTGCCACCGCTCAGAGAAAAGGGAGATTCGAGATAGCAGACGGAGGAACCCTCTTCCTCGATGAGGTCGGCGAGATGCCGCTTGCAACCCAGGTAAGGCTGCTGAGGGTGCTTGAGGAAGAGCGTTTCATGCGCGTCGGGGGATCCCAGGATGTCAAGGTGGACGTGAGAGTGGTAGCAGCATCCAACAGGGACCTCCGCCGGCTGGTCGAGGAGGGGGCTTTTCGCAGAGACCTCTATTACCGGTTGAACGTCGTCCACGTACACGTTCCGGCCCTGAGGGAGCGAAGAGAAGACATACGAACGATTTTCCTGGGTCTCGTGGAAGAAGCCCGCAGGAGGAACGACCTCCACTTCGGCGGGATAACGGAGGAGGTGCTTGATGCCCTGGCGGCGTATGACTGGCCCGGCAACGTGAGAGAGCTCAAGAATCTCGCTGAGAGCCTGCTTGTGCTATCCCGGGGCAAGCGAATCGGGCTTGATGCCCTGCCGGAACACATACTGAACCCCGAGGCCATGCCCAGAGACCTGCCTGTCAGGGTCGGAAGGCCGCGCCATGAAATAGAGCGGGACCTTCTCCTGGGAAGACTCGCCGAGATAGAGCACAGGGTTGCCTACCTCACCGAGCTGGTTCTCGGTCTCAGGGATGCCGTGGGCGGCGACCGGCCGCTATCCCGTGACAAGCTCATTCGTGATGGAGTCAGCTACAGGGAAGTACCCGATGCCGACGAGATAGTCGTAGAGCCGGGGACTCCCATAAAGGAGGTCGAGCGCGAGCTGATTGTCAGGACGCTCGCCGAAGTGGGCGGCAACCGGAAGAGGGCCGCGAAGCTTCTCGGCATCGGTGAAAGGACCCTCTATCGCCGCATGAAGGAGTATGGCGTCACCTAGCCCGGACTATTCACAAACTTCGTCGCGAGGTGTCGGAGATGTCAGTGATGGCAAGGAAGACGAGTGAGCTGACCGGAGGCGTATTTGAAAGATACGCTGAGGATCGGCGAGCAAGGATGACGCCGCCAGTGCCGGCAGATACGACACCGCAGCAGAGGGCTTGTGAATAATCCGGGCTGACCCGGACTATTTGCTAGCCGACCTGGGACCCCACATAGGTTCCTGCCTTGAGCAGCGTCGCCCGCGCGGCGGCCAGCCTCGCAACCGGTATTCTATAGGGTGAGCAACTCACATAGTCGAGCTCTATATCGTCGCAGAAGATGATCGAACTGGGCTCCCCTCCGTGCTCACCGCATATGCCGAGTTTGATGCCCGGCCTGATCTCTCTGGCCTTTTTCACCGCTATCGCCATCAGCCCGCCTACGCCTGTCTTGTCGAGTGACCCGAAGGGGTTCTTTCTTACGATACCGAGGTCTATGTACTTCCTGATCACCGGGCCTGCATCGTCACGACTCAGACCGTAAGTCATCTGCGTCAGGTCGTTTGTGCCGAAGGAAAAGAACTCGGCAACCTTGGCCACTTCGTCCGCGGTGACACACGCCCTGGGTATCTCGATCATCGTGCCGATGAGATAATCGACGTGTACCTTCTTCTCATACATTACACGGGAGGCAACCTCATTGGCCCTTTCCCGGATAAAGGACAACTCCCTGGCATCTCCCACCAGCGGGATCATGATCTCAGGCAGCACCTCGACACCCTCGGTCTTAAGCTCGGACGCGGCCTCGATTATAGCCTTGACCTGCATGTCGTAGATCTCCGGGTGGGTTATGCCGAGTCTGCAACCACGATTGCCCAGCATCGGGTTCATCTCTTCCAGGGCAGCGGTCTTCGCGATGACCTCTTCCTTGCTGACACCGATTTCCCGGGCAACCGCTTCGGCGCCTTCATCGCCCTTGGGCAGAAACTCGTGCAGCGGAGGGTCAAGAAGCCTTATCGTGACCGGTTTGCCGGCCATGACCCTGAGGATCTCTTTGAAATCCTCCCGCTGGAGGGGCTCGATCTTGGCCAGGGCGGCCCGCTTCTCCGCAGGCGTCTCGGCAAGAATCATCTGGCGGACTTTGTTGATACGGTCCTCCCCGAAGAACATGTGCTCGGTCCGGCAAAGCCCTATCCCCTGCGCCCCGAATGCCAGGGCTGTTCTAGCCTGGTCCGGCTGGTCGGCGTTGGCCCGAACCTTGAGTCTCCGGCACTGATCGGACCAGTCCATAACCATCTTGTAGAGGGGATATATTACCGACTCTTCCGGCTTGAGGGAGTTCTCTATGACCACGCGCTCGATCTCAGACTTCACGGTGTCCACATGGCCGAGGATTACCTCACCGGTGGTCCCGTCTATCGAGATGAAGTCCTCCTGCTTGATGACATGTTCTCCCACGACCATCTGCTTGTTCTCATAGCTTATATCCAGAACCTCACAGCCAACCACACAGACCTTGCCCAACTGCCTGGCTACCAGCGCCGCGTGTGAGGTCAGGCCGCCCCTTGCGGTGAGAATCCCCTCGGCGAGACTCATACCGCCCACATCCTCGGGGCTGGTCTCTTCTCGGACCAGGATCACGGGCTCGCCACTCTCTACATAGTCCTTTACCTGTGCAGCACTGAAAACCACCTTCCCGCTGGCCGCACCGGGACCCGCATTGAGACCCACGGCGACCACCCGGTTCTCGGCCTTGGCTTTGTCCTTACCCTTGGCGTCGAAGACCGGGCGTAGAATATGGTTGAGCTGTTCCGGGTCGATCCTGAGGAGCACCGTCTCCCGGTCGATGAGCCCCTGGTGAAACATGTCAAAGGCAATCTTCAGAGCCGCCAGGCCCGTCCGTTTGCCCGCCCTGGTCTGCAGCACCCAGAGATGTCCGTTCTCAATCGTGAACTCTATGTCCTGCATATCCTTGAAGTGCGTCTCCAAGTTCTCCCTGACATCCAGAAGCTGCTTGTAGGCATCGGACATCTCCTCTTCAAGCGACTTGAGATTCGAATCGCCCTTCTGCGCGTCGTTGATCGGTTGCGGTGTCCTGATACCGGCAACCACATCTTCACCCTGCGCATTCAGTAGATACTCACCGTAGAAAATGTTCTCCCCGGTCGCCGGATTGCGCGTGAAGGCGACACCGGTGCCGGATTCCCGGCCCAGGTTTCCAAACACCATGCTCTGCACGTTCACCGCGGTGCCCCACTCATGGGGGATGTCGTTTATGCGCCGGTATTCGATAGCCCGTCTGTTATTCCAGGACTTGAATACGGCGTCGACGGCCCCCCAGAGCTGATCATAGGGATCCTCCGGGAATATCACATTCTTCTCGCGCTGGATCAGCTCTTTGAACTTGGCAACAAGCTCCCTGAGATCCTCTACGTCAAGCTCGGTATCCTTGGATACACCCTTCTCCTGCTTCTTGGCGCTGATTATGGTTTCGAAAGGATCAGGTGCGGTATCGTCCTCGGGTTTGAGTCCGAGCACAACATCGCCATACATCTGGACCAACCTTCGGTAACAGTCATATGCGAACCGTTCATTGCCTCCCTTGGCCAGCCCCTTGACCGTCTGGTCGTTGAGCCCGATATTGAGCACACTGTCCATCATCCCGGGCATAGACACCCTTGCCCCGGACCGGACCGACACCAGGAGCGGATTCTCGCTTTCACCGAATCCCTTACCCATCACCTGCTCGACTTTGCGCAGGTTGGAGAGCACGGCAGCCTGGAGACCGTGAGGGTATTGACCACCATGGCTCGTGAAATACGCGCACACTTCGGTCGTGATTGTGAATCCAGCCGGTATAGGCAGGCCTATCCTCGACATCTCCGCGAGGTTGGCACCCTTGCCGCCGAGGATCTCCCGCATTGCAGCGCTGCCGTCTGCCTCATTTGCCCCAAAGAAATAGACGAATCTTTGCATGGTGATTCCTTCCCTTGCTTGCCACCGGACAGTATTTGATTCTATTTTGCTATAAAGATAATATCGATGCGGCCCTCTTTGCAATGATTTTCGAGGTGCAATTAAGGTGAGGCACGCCGAGCGCAACGCGGCAGGCGGGTATCTTTCACCAGCAACCACACCTGTAGGCCGGTCAAAGATGCCCGAATGCAAGGCGCACGAAGGCTCGGGGAGTGAGGCGCACTTCCCGTGCGTCGCAACGATACGGGCCGAGCGCAACGCGGCAGGTGGGTATCTTTCACCGGCCTACTCTAGGATTAGGACCTTTGCCGCCCCTACCCCCGGAACCACAACAAATGCCACGCCGGGCGCCAACCCCGACCTTATCTCATCCACATCGAGGGTGATCGAGCCCCCGTGATCGAGCACGAACCTCTCCAGGAGTCGCCCCTGCACGTCATAGACCAACACGCGGCCCGACGGCAATCCGGCCGCCCAGCGGACGGTCAGATCGGATCTGCAGGGATTGGGATAGGCAACAAGCATCGGCATGCTTTGCCTGCCTGCGATTCCGGATAGGGGATCATAGTTGGAAGCGTCAAGAGTCTGGAGAATACCCCAGCCATACAGCGTATCGGGTTCCGCCGCCATGGTCCCGGTGGCGGTGATGGCCTCGAGAACCTCAGCCGACGTCCAAGCCGGGTTCTTCTGAAGCACCAGGGCCGTCGCTCCGGCAATGAGCGGAGCCGCGAAAGAAGTCCCGCTCCCGCGCCTGTAGCCACCGATATCGAGTGGATCGGCGATGAAGTTGCTCTGCCCCATCGCCATTATCGTGGGCTTTATCCTTCCATCATAGGTGGGCCCCACTGATGAGAAATACGCCCTGTTTCCGCTGGAATCGACCGCACCGGCCGAAATCACACTATCGCCATCGGCCGGCGCCAGAATATATGTCCATTCCGATGCGCCTGAATTGCCGGCAGCGTTGACTACCGCGATTCCGTTCACCGCGGCCCGATCGGCTGCGATCGTGATAGGGGCCGTCTCACCATCCATGTCCTCATAGGTGTACCAGTCGTTGTAGCACAGCGAGCTTGATATGACCTGGGCTCCAAGACTATCCGCCCATTCTGCGGCCTCGATCCACCAGTCTTCCTCGACCGGCTCTTCCATGGTCGTGTCTTCGGTTTTCGCAAGTATGTATTCAGCCTCATAGGCCGCGCCCATCATAATACCGGGGCTATTGCCTGCAAGAAGCGAGAGGCATGAAGTGCCGTGGTTGTGTTGGGAAGCGGCATCCCCCGGCTCGTTGGCAGTGACACCGTCGTCATTGATAAAATCGTGTTCCGCTATCACGTCCACCCCGGCGATCGACTCGTGGTCCAGCCAGAAACCGGTGTCGAAAATGGCGACTACGACCCCGGCCCCTGTGTAGCCCTCTGCGTGAAGATCGGTGACCTGAATCTGGGCCAGCTGTGTGTAAGATGCTCCATACTGGTCGAGGGCCCTCACCGGAGTGCGGACCGCGTTTGTCTCGGGCTGAGGAGAGCCCCGTCTCCCGCTCACCCGTGTGACGCGGGAAACGAATTCCATGCCGGCGATTTCCCCGATCTTGTCGGCGGAGGCCTCGATGCTCGCGGCATTGAGCCACCTGGAGAATGCCCTGAATTCGACTCCGAGAGCCTTCAGAGTCTCGACATACGGCCTGTGGAGCGGAAGATCGCCGATGTCGAAGGGTCGTCCGGGGCGGGCCCTTAGACGCCGCTCTATCGTCCTTTGCGGGTAAGTAAGGGCCAACTCCTTCACCTTCGCTTCCTCGGAAGCGGCCGTCAGAGGGCCCTTGTCCTTGAAGAAGACCCATACCGCAATCGTCTCGTCTTCACCGGCTGTCCGGCTCCAGGCCTGAATCGATGGGGCGATATCGCCGGCGAAGCCCGGTGCGGCGAGTAGCAATAATATCAAAAGTGTCGGCAGAACCTTGGCCATTCAGCCCTCCTTGATGTGACACCCAATTATACCATAATTCGGCCGCGGCCTCAACCGACATCGGGGATGGAGACCCGACCCGACAGAGGCGGGAGCGTGCGGAGACGCGACCAACGTCGGGGATGGAACCCCGACGCTACAGGGGCTAGCCTTTGAGAGGTTCGAAGTTCACAAAGTCCGAATGATGGATTATGATGCCCTCTACAGTGCGCTTCCCCAGATCACCCTCCTTGGAGTGATAGGCGATCATATTGAGGATTTCAAACGGAAGACCGTGCTTATAGGCAAGCGCCTGGCCGGACAGGGGATGGCGCAGGAGCACACCCTTCCGACTCTTGACGACGGATCCCCCCTCTTTGGCGTACTCAAGGAGTTTACCCACATCATGCAGCAGCGAGCCTGCAACCAGGAGATCCATGTCGAGGGTTACGGCATCGCCATAGTTCTCTTTGAGCGTCCGGGCAATAGCCACCGCAGTCTTGGTGACCGCCCGTGTATGATGAACCAGGTCGAATCTGCAGTCCTGTATGAGCAGCGTGAAGGGAATACTCCCAAGGTCCTCCAGGCTCCAGCCGCCCTGCTCTACGGCATCGGCCCATGTCTCCGCCACACGATCCCTGAGGTCCCCCTGCTTGATCAACTCTATCTCCGGAAGAAGGTCTCTTATCTTCTTACTGTCGATCTTCACCGCCTGCCTCCTTTGCCGCGTTTCCTGTGTATACCTATGCCGAGCAACCTTGCGATGTTTGCCTTCGGATCGATCTTGGGAACAATGCCTCCCCGTGAATGGCTCATGACAGTGGTAACACCGGGCCCGTGCCCGGACAGCACACAGTCGGAGTGGACCACAACACCCACGGTAAGGGCCCCTTTGCGGTACATCCTCCCATAGGTGTTGTCTGCATCTTTGATGGCAACAACATCGCCG
>JALGWN010000102.1 GCA_025774115.1 bacterium | reverse complement strand
TCTGGTCGGCCCACTGGGGAAAGCCACCCACATGGAGAATTGCGGAACCGTCGCATGTATCGGTGGCGGGATTGGAGTTGCGCCTGTATTCCCCGTAGCCAGAGCACTGAGGGACGCGGGAAACCGGGTGGTTTCGGTTATCGGAGCACGCTCGAAGGACCTGCTGATTCTCGAAAAAGAGATGGCCGGGGTGAGTGATGAGTTATATGTTACCACCGATGACGGCTCTTACGGCAAGAAGGCCTTTGTGACTCAGGAGATGGAGAGGCTGATCAACGGGGGCTATGAGTTTGGATTCGCCATCGGCATCGGACCCTTGCTGATGATGCGGGCCTTCGCCGGCGTGACCTCCAAGTACGGTATCCCGGCTAAGGTCAGTCTCAATCCGATCATGGTTGACGGGACCGGTATGTGTGGAGTCTGCAGGGTGAGCGTCGCAGGCAAGACCAGATTTGCCTGTGTGGACGGACCCGAATTCGATGCCGCCGACGTGGATTTCGAAGTGCTGCTTGCTCGGCAGGCGACTTACTGCGAAGAAGAAAAGGTATCCCTGGACAGGTACGAACACGGACAGTGTGGAGGGTGCTCAGAGTGAGTGAAGAGAGAGCGAAGCCGAGGATCCAGGCCAAGCGGGAGCCGATGGAGCAGCAGGATCCCCACGTAAGACGCCATAACTTCGAAGAGGTCGCACTTGGGTTCACGGAGGAGCAAGCAGTGCGGGAGGCCCAGCGCTGCTTGAGCTGCAAGAAGCAACCCTGCGTCTCCGGCTGTCCCGTCGAAATCGATATACCCTCATTCGTTTCGCTTGTGGGCGAGAGGCGATTCGATGATGCCATTGATAAAGTCAGGGAGATGAACAGCCTGCCTGCGATCTGCGGCAGGGTCTGCCCTCAGGAGGACCAGTGCGAGAAGCTGTGTATTCTGGGCAAGAAATGGGAGCCCGTCTCCATAGGCAGACTGGAACGCTTTGTCGCGGATTACCAAATGAAGACAGGTAAGACCTCGGTTCCCGAAATGCCGGCCTCGACCGGCAAGAAGGTTGCGGTGGTTGGGTCGGGACCGGCGGGCTTGACGGTGGCAGGCGACCTGGCAAAACTCGGACACCAGGTGACGGTGTTCGAAGCTCTGCACAAACCCGGTGGCGTTCTGGTTTACGGGATTCCCGAATTCAGGCTGCCCAAAGAAACTGTCAGGAAAGAAGTCGAGTATATCGAGAAACTTGGTGCAAAGGTCGTTTGTAACTTCGTGGTGGGGAAGACCAGGACCATCGAGGAGCTCCGTGAAGAGGGTTTCGATGCTGTCTTCGTGGCCACCGGTGCGGGATTGCCCTATTTTATGAACATACCCGGTGAGAATCTCAACGGTGTTTACTCCGCGAACGAGTTTCTCACCAGGTCGAACCTGATGAAAGCATATGAATTTCCCAAGTATGATACGCCGATAAAGGTGGGCAAGCGTGTTGCGGTTGTGGGTGGGGGTAACGTCGCGATGGATTCGGCGAGAACCGCCATGAGGTTGGGGGCCGACGAAGTCTATTGTATCTACCGTCGATCCCGGGCTGAGATGCCTGCGAGGGAAGAAGAGATCGAGAACGCGTTGGAGGAGGAGATGATCCTCAGGGAACTCACCAATCCGGTCAGGATACTCGGGGATGACAAGGGGTGGGTGAAGGAGATCGAATGCATCAAGATGCAGCTAGGTGAGCCGGATGCAAGCGGTCGGCGCCGGCCGGTCCCGGTCACGGACTCGGAATTCAGAACTCCCGTGGATGTCGTGGTAATGGCGATCGGCCAGGGTCCCAATCCACTGGTTCCTTCCACCACACCGGGTCTCAAAACCACCAAGTGGGGCAACATCATCGCGGCTGAAGTGAGCGGGGCTACGAGTCTGGACGGTGTTTTCGCAGGCGGGGACATCGTGACGGGGGCCGCTACGGTGATCCTGGCGATGGGTGCAGGCAGGACCTCGGCACGGGCAATAGACGATTATCTGAGGAGGCCATAGGTGTTGGACCGGAGTGATGCCGGATCGGATCGCTCGGGCCGGCCGGGATTGTTCACAGACCTTGTGCCCAGGTGGTAGACACGACGGCGCAGCAGAGGGCTTTTGAATAATCCGGGCGAGAGGTGATCACAGATGCTGAGGCTTGATATAGGATCGTTGCCTGACGGCTTGACGCACGTGGATCTCACTGCTGATACCTCGGAGTGGGGAGATGTGCTTGAGGGAGGGCATCTGGAATCACCCGTGGAAGTGAGCCTGGATGTGACCAGGAACGGCCGTGACATCTTCATCAAGGGACGTGCGGGCGTCACGGCGGTCCTGGAGTGCGGCAGATGTCTCGCGGGGTACGTATTCGCACTTGAAACCCCCATCGTACTCTGGGTGATCGTTGGTGGTGAGGCCGCCTCCGGAGAGGGAGAAAATGTTATTGAGGTTCCGGCCCGGGCCGGGTATGCTGATCTCAGCGATCATGTGAGAAGTGAGCTTCTTGTGCAGGTACCGCTCAAGCAGCTCTGCAAGGCGGATTGCAGGGGTTTCTGTCCAGTATGCGGGGCTAACCTGAATTCGGCGCCCTGCGGGTGCCACATAGAAAGTCATGACGCCAGGTGGGAAGCTCTAAAAAAGATGAGAGAACAGCGGTAACCGATTGTAAACGGAGAGGTTATAACGATGGCAGTTCCAAAGAGAAAGGTTTCGAAAAGCCGGAAGGGGAAGCGGCGGTCGCACTGGAAGATAACACCGCCCGGGCTAGCGAAATGTCCGAAGTGCGATGAATTCGTCGTTCCTCATAGAGTCTGTCCTCAGTGCGGTTATTACAAGAATCGCAAGGTAGTCGAAACCGAGTAACCGGACTACAGATCGGGAAAGGTGGCTATCCGTGCGAATAGCCTTGGATGCGATGGGGGGCGACAAGGCCCCCGGAGTAATCATCGACGGAGCCATAGCGGCCACGGACGATGTGGGCAGCGATCTTAGGATCGCCCTGGTTGGGCGGCGGGACGTCGTTGAACCCGCTATGGCCGACAGAGGAATCACTCCCGGCGCTATAGAACTGGTGGAAGCCAGGGATGTGGTTGCGATGGGCGAGCAACCCGCCGCAACGCTTCGCAAGAAAAGGGAATCCTCAATAGCGGTAGGCCTGCGTTTGCAGCACGAAGGCAAAGCCGAAGGTTTCGTCAGCGCCGGGAATACCGGTGCAGTGGTGGCCAATGCCCTCTTCACCCTTGGGCGAATAAAGGGCGTCAGGCGACCCGGCATCGCCACTATAGTCCCCAATGAAGCCGGCGGATGCATCCTCCTGGATGTCGGAGCCAATATCGAGTGTACTCCGGATCATTTGTACGAGTATGGTATAATGGGAGTTTGCTACGCGGAACGGGTTCTGAAGAAGAGTGGAGCCCGGGTCGGGCTGCTGAACGTCGGTGAGGAGAGAAGCAAAGGTACGGAGGTTGTTCAGGCGGCCTACCGCCTCTTGGAGGGGAGCGATCTCAATTTCATCGGTAACGTAGAGGGGAGAGATCTCTTCGCCGGTTCTGTGGATGTGGCCGTGTGTGATGGGTTTGTGGGAAACATCGTTCTCAAGTTCACCGAGAGCGTTGTGGATATGGTCTCTGTGGTGATGCGCGAGAGCATGACCTCCACTGCGCGGGGCAAACTGGGCGGGCTTTTGCTCAGACCTGCTTTTAGACGGCTCAAGAGCCGATTCGACTATGCTGAATATGGAGGAGCTCCGCTTCTGGGGTTGGATGGGGTGGTGACGATAGCACACGGCAGCTCATCGGTGAGGGCAATCAAGAACGCTATACTTGCAACCCGGCGCTATATTAGATACGATGTGAGATCTGCGATCATAGAGAGGTTGGATAAGCGTGAATGCACAGCATCGGAAGCCGGCTAGCGGAATCGGCATTCTGGGGGTTGGGTACTTCGTTCCGGAAGGGGAATTGACCAATGCCGACTTGGAGAAGATTGTCGATACCACTGATGAATGGATTCGGGAACGAACCGGTATTTCGAAGAGGCACAAGACGGATGCCGAGACCGCCACCTCGGATCTCGCAGCCGGCGCCGCTTTGAAGGCCATCGAGGACGCTGGAATCACGCCCACGGATATCGGGCTCATAATAGTCGGTACCGCAACGCCCGACATGTTTTTCCCGTCGACGGCCTGCCTGGTCCAGAAAGCTTTGGAAGCTCCGCAGGCGGCGGCCTTCGACGTGAGCGCGGCCTGTAGCGGGTTTCTTTACGGCCTTTCTATCGCGGAGAATTTCGTCAACTCGGGCAAGCACGAGTATGTCCTGGTGATCGGTGCCGAGACCCTTACCAAGATCGTGGATTGGAGCGACAAAACCACGTGTGTTCTTTTCGGAGACGGAGCGGGGGCTGTGGTCGTGGGCAGGGTAGGTGACGGCAGGGGGATCATATCATCATATTTGGGAAGCGACGGCGGCATGGGGGACCTTCTCAATCTTCCGGCGGGCGGTTCGCGGATGCCCGCCTCGGAGGAGACGGTGCGGAATGGTATGCACTATGTGAAGATGCAGGGCAACAAGCTCTTCAAGGTCGCGGTCAAAGCCATGGCCAGTGCGGCAGTAAAGGCACTGGAGGATACCGGGTATACCACCGATGATCTTGAGATTCTTGTCACCCATCAAGCGAATCAGAGGATAATCGATGCGACCGCGAGGAGAATCGCAGTTCCTCCGGAAAAGGTTTACTCAAATGTCGAGTTCTTCGGCAATACCTCCGCAGCATCAATCCCGATCGCTCTGGCTGAGGCCAAGAAGAAAGGTATTCTCAAGGAAGGCATGCTGGTCGAACTGGTCTCTTTCGGTGGGGGCCTGACTTGGGCCAGCGTGCTCTTGAGATGGTGAGATAAGTATGGCGAAGACTGCATGTATCTTCCCCGGACAGGGTTCGCAGTATGTGGGTATGGGGCGCGACCTCTATGAGGCCGACCCCGGTGCCAGGGAGTGTTTTGATGAGGCAGATCGGGTGCTCGGATTCGGATTGTCCGAAATCTGTTTCGACGGACCCGAGGAGCGTCTTCGTGAAACCCGTTATACACAGCCTGCCATCCTGGTACACAGTATCGCTCTCTGGGGGTTTTTCGAGCAAAGTGGTATGCGTCCGGATTTTGTGGCCGGCCACAGTGTGGGCGAGTATTCCGCTCTTGTTGCTGCCGGGGCTCTGGCATTCGGCGATGCACTCCTGCTGGTCAAAGAACGGGCTGAGGCCATGTATTCAGCCGGCCTCGATCGGCCCGGGGCAATGGCCGCTCTGATCGGCCTTCCGGCAGCGAACCTCCCGCGCTTGCTCGAAGAGGCCGGGAAGGCCGGGGTCATTGCCGCCGCCAACTACAACTCTCCGATACAGATAGTGATATCGGGTGAAGTGGAGCCTGTAGAGGCTGCGGTGGAAAAGGCCAGGGAGTTAGGCGCCAAGCGGGCCATAAAACTTAACGTGAGCGGTGCGTTCCACTCACCTCTTATGGAACCGGCCGAGAAGAGGCTGGCTGCCAGACTGAGGGAAACCGGCTTTTCCGATGCCCGGATCCCCGTGGTGTCCAATGTCACAGGTGCTCCCGTCAGCAAGCCGGAGGAGATAGTGGATCTTCTGGGGAGGCAGCTCACCAGCCCGGTCCTTTGGAATCAGTCAATGCAGTTCATCCGGGAGCAAGGGGTCACGTCCTTTGCCGAGGTAGGCCCCGGGGCGGTCCTCTGCGGGCTCCTCAAGCGGATCGTGCCGGATGCCGAATGCACCTCTTGTTCCGATGGTAAGAGTGCGACAGAGTTTCTACGGGGGGTGTCGGCCTGATGAATCTAAACGGTAAGTGCGCGGTCGTTACCGGTGGGGGGCGCGGCATCGGCAAGGCGATCTGCCTTAAGCTTGGCGGTCTAGGTGCGGATGTTGCCGCAGTCGATATCCTCCGGCCGGAGGCTGCCGCGACCGCCAAAGAGGTTGAGACCCTTGGCCGGAAAGCCGTAGCAGTGGCATGTGATGTGTCCTCGCCGGCTGAGGTACGGGCGATGTTTGCCGAGGTGGTGGATTCTCTGGGAGGCGTTCACATCTTGGTGAACAATGCGGGGATCACCAGAGACAACTTGATGATGAGAATGTCGGACGATGATTGGAATAAGGTAATAGACGTCAATCTCTCGGGAGCCTTCAACTGCTGCAGGGAGGCGTCGAGGTATTTCCTCAAACAGCGGTTCGGCAGGGTTGTCAACGTGTCTTCGGTTGTCGGCCTCATGGGTAATGCGGGACAGGTGAATTACTCCGCATCCAAGGCCGGGATCATAGGGCTTACCAAGTCTGTGGCAAAGGAACTGGCAACAAGGGGGGTGACGGCTAATGTTGTAGCACCCGGCTATATCGACACCGATATGACTCGGGCTATCTCCGAGGAGGCGAGATCCACGCTTATCTCTTTGATTCCTGTGGCGAAGCTGGGTAAGGTTGATGATGTAGCCGATGTTGTTGCGTTTCTGGTGTCCGATGATGCAAACTACATCACCGGGCAGGTGATAAACGTCGATGGTGGAATGTTAATGTAGATCAAGAGGAGGTCTGGGCGAATGTCCGAAGTGGAAACCAAAGTCAAAGATATCATCATGGACAAGCTGGGAACCAGCGAAGAGAAGATCACTCCGGAGGCATCCTTCAGGAACGATCTTGGGGCCGACTCGCTTAGCACGGTTGAGCTGATGATGGAGCTGGAAGAAGTCTTCGGTGTGAACATAGAGGATGAAGAGGCCGAAAAGATACAGACGGTTAAAGATGCTGTCGATTACATAGAAAAGAAGGTTGCCGAAAAGGCTTGAGGCCGACACGGCCACGCAGCAATACATATGGAGCCAGGAACTATGAGTCGGATCAGAGTAGTTATTACCGGTACAGGTGTTGTTTCGCCCATCGGGCTGACCACGGAGGAATTCTGGAGGAATTGCATCGATGGGAAGGTCGGTGTCGACAGGGTTTCCTCTTTTGATCCGTCGGGTTTTGGAAGCCAGATAGCCGGTGAGGTGAGGGATTTCGATCCTGAGCAGTATATGGAACGGGTTGATGCAAGGAAACGCGATCGATTCACCCAGATGGCCGTCGTGGCCTCGGATGCGGCGGTTAAGTCTGCCGGCCTCGATATGGACAAGGAGAATCCCGAGAGAATGGGGGTGCTGGTGGGCTCGGGCATCGGCGGAATAGGGACCTTTGAGGAACAGCACAGCCGGCTGCTTGAGCGAGGCCCATCCAGGGTCAGTCCTTTCTTTGTGCCGAAGATGATAATCGATATGGCGCCTGGGATTGTCTCAATGCGGCTGAATTTCAAGGGGCCCAATTTCGGCGTGATCTCGGCATGCGCCTCAGGTGCGCATGCGATAGGTACGGCATTCCGGATTCTCCAGAGGGGCGATGCCGATGTTATGCTGGCTGGGGGCGCAGAGGCGGCAGTGACCCCGATGACGTTGGCCGGATTCTCTTCGATGAAGGCCCTCTCCACTCGTAATGACGATCCTGCAAGGGCGAGCCGTCCCTTTGACAAGGACAGGGATGGGTTTGTCCTTTCGGAGGGTTCCGGCATGCTGGTCTTTGAAACCCTCGGGCATGCTCTGGGTAGGAGCGCAGATATACTTGCTGAAATCGTGGGTTTTGGTGCTACCGCAGACGCCTACCATATGACCGCGCCCGCTCCCGGCGGTGAGGGCGCAGCCAGGGCCATGCGGCTGGCGCTTTCCGATGCCGGTGTGAACCCTGAAGATGTCTCATATATCAACGCCCATGGGACATCCACACCTCATAATGATCGACTGGAAACCGCAGCCATCAAGACGGTGTTCGGCGAGTATGCCTACAGGATTCCGGTTTCATCGACAAAGTCGATGATCGGCCATCTACTGGGGGCGGCGGGTGGTGTCGAGCTGGTCGCGTGCGTCATGTCGATCAGAGACGGTGTGATACATGCGACAGTAAATCATGAAGTTCCGGATGAGGAATGCGACCTGGACTATGTCCCGGGCTCAGCCCGCAAAGCTGATTTGAGTAGCGTGGTCAGTAATTCTCTCGGTTTTGGAGGCCATAACGCTTCCATAGTTCTGAAAGCCTACAAGGGGTGACGAGCTTATAGACTGGCACGGATTGATTACCGATATTGTGTCGAGACTGAGCGGCGCTCGCGCGGATGCCGATTCCAGGCGTCTCCGGCTCGCTTTCAAGAGCAAGTTCGGTATCGCGTTCAGGAACCCCATGATCCTGAAGACCGCTCTCACCCATAGATCGAGGTTGGAGCCTGAAGGGGACACTGTATCCAACGAGCGACTTGAGTTTCTCGGTGATTCCGTGCTGGGGATCATCGCAAGCGACTATCTGTTCCGCTCCATGGAGGAAGCCAACGAAGGAGAACTGACAAAAGCCAGGTCCAGGCTGGTCAGCAAGAATGTCTTGGGCCGGATAGGACTCAGGTTGGGCATACTGGATCTGCTTCTCTATGCCAGAGAAGAGCTCAGGGATGACGAACGGGCTCTCACAACATTGAGCGCGGATGCCCTTGAGGCTGTGATTGGTGCGATCTATATAGATAGGGGTATGGCCTGTGCCAGCAGGTTCGTGATCGACAGAATTATCGACCCGATGAGCGACATATCCCCCGATGAGCTTGCGACCGATCACAAGAGTACGCTTCAGGAGGTTTGCCAGGCGAAGTTCAGAGTCCAGCCCGAGTATCGTATCGTGAAACGGATCGGCCCCGAGCACCGCAAGATCTTCCACGTTGTGGTCCGCATAAACAGAGAGACCTTCGGTTTCGGCTCCGGCCGAAGCCGAAAAGAGCAAGCTCTCCTGAATCTCAACAGTGAGGGCGATTGACCGCGTCCCCGTCCCCGAAATCACTTGACAGTCAAGAAGTTACTCGCTTAGATTCAAGTCGAATCAGTCCGCCAGCCTGGACTATTCATAAACCTCGTCGCGAGGTAACGGAGATGCCGGCGGTGGCAAGGAAGACGAGTGAGCCGACCGGAGGCGTATCTTAGCGATACATCGAGGATCGGCAAGCGAGGAACGCCGCCGTAGCAGAGGGCTTGTGAATAATCCGGGCTAAGATTGTCCTTATACTAAACCGAGGAGGTTGGGGATCGATGCGATTAGGCTTACTTACAGGAGGGGGGGACTGTCCGGGGCTGAATGCCGTTATCAGGGCGGTCGTGAGAAAAGCGATAATGCATTATGGTTGGGAGGTTTACGGGATCAAGAACGGTTGGGCGGGCCTTGTCGCCGGTGATGCGGATCCTCTCAATCTGAACAAAGTATCGGGCATACTCCCCAAGGGGGGTACCATCCTGGGCACCAGCCGGACCAATCCCTTCAAGACGCAGGGCATGGCGGAGCGGATCCTTGAGAACAGCAAGGAGCTCGGTATAGATGCTACGATTGCGGTAGGCGGAGAGGATACGCTTGGGGTTGCCTACAAGCTCTTCAAGTTGGGAATGGCGACGGTGGGGATTCCCAAAACCATCGATAACGACCTCGGCGGAACCGACTACACTTTCGGTTTCGACACGGCGGTCAACATAGCGACCGATGCCATAGACAGACTGCACACTACCGCGGAATCACATCAAAGGGTGATGGTGGTCGAGGTGATGGGTAGGCATGCAGGCTGGATAGCCGTGCATGCCGGTATCGCAGGCGGTGCCGACGTGATTCTCATACCTGAGAAGCCTTTCTTGGTGGATGACGTATGCGATCTCATCAAGCGCCGGCATGAGCGAGGCAAGAGCTTCAGCATAGTAGTGGTTGCAGAGGGCGCCAAGTTCAAGCATGAAGGGGATGTTGACGGCAGCCTGATCACGCAGGATGTTGAGATGGACGAGTTCGGCCACGTTAGGCTCGGGGGCATAGCAAACATCCTCGGTAGAGAGATTGAGCGTCAGACGGGCTTCGAGACCCGGGTCTCGGTCCTGGGCTACGTTCAGAGGGGTGGGACACCGACGGCCTTCGATCGGGTGCTTGCCACCAGGTATGGCGTGAAGGCATGTGAGCTGGTCGAGCAGGGTGAGTTCGGAAAGATGGTCGCCCTGAGGGGCAACCAGATCATCGCGGTCGCCATGGACGAGGCCCTCGCGATTAAACTGGTAGATGAGGACCTCTACAATCTCGCTTCCATTTTCTTCGGTTAGGAGAAGGACTGTCATGCCACTAGTCAGCTCTAAAGAGATACTGGTCCCGGCGAGAGAACATGGGTACGCTGTCGGGGCTTTCAACACCAGCAATCTTGAGATCTCTCAGGCTGTTTTCGAGGCCGCTGCGGAGATGAAGTCACCCGTGATTGTAGCCACCTCCGAATCCGCCATCGAGTATGCCGGGTTCGACAACCTCTTAAACATGGTCAGACACATGGCGGACTACTTCGGGGTGAAAGCAGCACTCCACCTGGATCACGGCAAGGACCTTGACATAGCGGTCAAGTGCATAAGGCACGGTTGGACCTCAGTGATGATCGACGCTTCCAAGCTGGAGTACGAAGAGAATGTGGCCGCAACCTCTGCGGTTGCTCAGGTTGCCCACATGGCAGGTGTGCCGGTGGAGGCGGAATTGGGCCGCCTCGCGGGCATAGAAGACATGGTAAGCGTCGATGAGCGCGAGGCTGCGCTCACCGACCCTGCGCAGGCCGCCGAGTTTGTAGAGCGGACCGGCTGTGATTTCCTTGCGATAGCCATAGGGACCTCACATGGTGCGTATAAGTTTAAGGGAGAGCCGAAACTGGAACTGGATAGGCTTTCGGAGATAGCCGGCATGGTGGAGCGGCCTCTGGTACTCCACGGGGCTTCTTCGGTGCCCCAGGATGTGCTTGAGACGGCGGCCAAGTATGGGGCCAAGCTGCCGGGAGCGAAGGGGGTACCCGAAGATGCGATTAAGGAAGCCGTCAAGAGCGGTATCGCCAAGATAAACATAGACACCGATCTCCGATTGGCGTTTACCGGAGGCGTCCGAAGGGTGTTGACCGAGAGTCCCGAGGTCTTCGATCCTCGAAAGATAGTCGGCAGCGGCCGCGAGGCGATAAGGGACGTTGTCAAACGAAAGATGCGCTTGTTCGGGAGTGATGGGAAAGGCTGAGAGCCACAGAAAGGAGCGCAGACATGGCGGTTCGATGTGCAATAAACGGATTCGGCAGGATAGGCAGACTGGTCATGAGGTTGGGCTTCGGTATGTCGGATTTCGAGATAGTTGCGGTAAACGACATTACCGATGCTCGGACATTGGGGCATCTTCTCAAATACGATAGTGTACATCGTACCTGGCCCCGGGAAGTCATGGCCGGCGACGGGTCTATCACCGTCGAGGGTAAGAGCATCAAGGTCTTCAGCGAGAAGGACCCCTCCAAACTGCCGTGGGGCGATCTCAATGTGGACGTGGTCATCGAGTCGACCGGCAAGTTCAGAAAACCCGAGGATGCGGAACTTCATATCAAGGCCGGAGCCCGCAAAGTCTTGCTGTCTGCGCCCTGGAAGGGCTCGCGGGACGATGTGCTCACAATAGTGATGGGCGTCAATGAAGATCTGTATGATGCCTCCAAACACAGCATGGTCTCCACGGCGTCATGTACGACCAACTGTCTTGCGCCGATGGTGAAAGTTCTGCATGACACCCTGGGTATTGTGAAGGGGGAGATGACAACCATTCATGCCTTCACCAACGATCAGAAGATCCTGGACCTTCCGCATAAGGACCTAAGACGTGCGAGGTCTGCATTCGTCTCGATAATACCTACAACGACCGGGGCCGCCAAGGCCATCGGGATAGTGATTCCGGAGCTCAAGGATAAACTGGCAGCCATGGCGATACGGGTGCCGGTTGCCGACGGTTCGATAGTGGATCTCACGGTCGAAGTGGCCAAGCCCACGACCAGGGAAGCCGTGAACGCCGCCTTCAAGCAGGCCGCCGAGAACGCCCCGCTTAAGGGTTATCTGGAATACACGGAAGACGAACTGGTCTCGACCGACATAATCGGGAACCCCCATTCCTGCATATTCGACTCGCTTCTTACGGAAGTTCAGGCCGGGAACCTGGTGAAGATCTGTGGGTGGTATGACAATGAGATGGGTTATGCCAGCCGCATGATCGACATGATGAAGTTGATCGCTAAGGGGTAGGGAATGAGCAGGTCTGAATATTCCGACAACAGGATGACGATTGAGGATGTAGCTCTCAGCGGAAAGAGGGTCCTCGTCAGAGTGGATTTCAATGTACCCTTGAGCGAAGACGGAAAGATCGATGACGACTTCCGCATCAGGGCCACCTTACCGACGATAGAGTGTGTGCTTGCCCAGGGAGGCAGACCCATACTGCTTTCCCACATGGGAAGGCCAAAGGGCAAGCGGGTGGATGGGCTTTCTCTTGCACCTGTGCGCGCCCGATTGGAGGGCCTGCTCGGCCGAAAGGTACATCTTGCGCCGGATTGTGTGGGGGATGGGGTTGAGGAGATGGCGGCTTCCTTGGGCCCCGGTGAGGTGCTCCTTCTGGAAAACTGCCGGTTTCATCTGGAAGAGACGGAAAACGAGCCCGGGTTCGCCGCGAAACTCGCGGCCTTGGCCGATGTCTATGTCAACGATGCCTTTGGGACCGCGCACCGAGCGCACGCTTCCACCGAGGGGGTTGCCCGTCTTCTGAGGCCTGCCGTTGCGGGCTTGCTGATGAAGAAGGAGCTGGAGTTTCTGGGCAAGTTGCTTGCCGGTCCCAAGAGACCTTATGTAGCGATATTAGGTGGAGCGAAGATCTCCGGTAAGATAGAAGTGCTGAAGAACCTCATGGATCGGGTTGATGCGATATTGGTGGGCGGTGGGATGGCAAACACTTTTCTCAAGGCCGAGGGTGTCGAGATAGGAGACTCGCTCTATGAGGAAACGGTGCTGGATGTCGCCAGGGAGATAATCGATCTGGCAGAGACCAAGGGGATTGCGTTCGTACTGCCCGACGATTTCGCGGTCGCCGACGAGGTGCGTCCGGGAACCAGGATCCGCATGGCTATGAGGGAGGAAGGAGCCGCCGGCGGCTACATAGCCGATATCGGGGATAAGACACTTGTGGGATTTATCGAGCACATAGCGAGGGCGGAGACGATCTTCTGGAACGGCCCAATGGGCGTATTCGAAATCGAGGATTTCTCACGGGGGACCTTGGAGGTCGCCCAGTCCGTAGCGGCCGCCTCCCAGGGTGGTGCTTTCGCGGTTGTCGGAGGGGGGGACACCGCGAGTGCGGTGGCCAAGGCGAATGTGAAGGACAAGATCACTCATGTCTCCACCGGGGGAGGGGCCTCCTTGGAATTCGTCGAAGGTAAGGAACTTCCCGGGATAGTGGCGCTTTCGATGAAGGGGGAGGTGCAGCCTTGAGTGACACCGTGCGAAAACCCATTATCGGCGGCAACTGGAAGATGCACAAGACAGTTACCGAGGCACGCAGCCTGGCTCTTCAGACCAAGCACGCTCTGGTAAACGTCGCGGATCGAATCGAAGTGGTTGTGTGCCCGCCATTTGGGGCGTTGGGTGCAGTCGGGGAGGTGCTTAAGGGCAGCAAGATCTTCCTTGGGGGCCAGAATTGCCATTGGGAGGAAAAGGGAGCTTTTACAGGCGAGATTTCGGCCCCTATGCTCCGGGACCTGGGTTGCCGGTACTGTATAGTGGGTCATTCGGAGAGGAGACACAAGTTCGGAGAACCGGACGAGTGGGTCTGTCGCAAGGCGCATGCCCTTCATCTACATGGTCTGGCACCGATTGTCTGCATTGGTGAGACCCTGGAGGAAAGGGAGTCGGGGACTACCAAAGACGTAGTCCGCGGGCAGATCCTCGGCTCGCTCAAGGATGTGAGCACCGAACAAATGCTGAAGACGGTCATAGCCTATGAGCCGGTGTGGGCAATAGGAACCGGCAAGACGGCAACGCCCGATGAAGCCCAGGAAGTTCATGCCTTCATCCGAAACATACTCATAGATGTCTATGGATTAGAGGTTGCCTTAAGGATTCGAATCCAGTATGGTGGAAGTGTGAAACCCGAGAGTATGGTGGAGCTCATGGCCCAGCCCGATATCGACGGTGCACTGGTGGGTGGAGCCAGTCTGGAGGCTTCAAGCTTCGCAAAGATAGTTTCATTTGATACGGGAGGCGAAAGTTAGACTATGCTTGGCGTGTTGACCGGATTTCATGTGCTTATCTGTATTGGTCTGATTATAGTGGTCCTGCTTCAAACGGGCAAGGGCTCGGGGATGGCAAGTGTGTTTGGTGGTGGTGGTGGTGGTTCCTTGATGGGAGGAAAAGGGTTTGGGGGTGTGCTGGCCAAGGCTACTGCCGGGTTGGCCGTTGCCTTCATGTTGACGTCCATAACCCTGAGTCTTATACCCAGAGGAAGCGGACAGAGGGAGAGTCTTCTTGGCGGAGGCGTACCGGCCGGTACGGGGGCACCTCAGACAGAGCAGCAGGTCCCCGCACAGCCTGAACCCACTGAGTCGCCTGCCGAAGCCCCGTCAGGTGAATAATCGGAGTTGACTAGGCCCACAGACCGACATATCTTATAGATCGTAAAACCCGAGCGTACAAGCCGGGATGGTGGAACTGGTAGACACGTGCGCTTGAGGGGCGTATGGGTTCGCCCGTGGGGGTTCAAGTCCCCCTCCCGGCACCACCTCTCCAGCCTGGTGAAAAGCGGCCGTCTGCTGTGTTATACTCG
>JALGWN010000275.1 GCA_025774115.1 bacterium | reverse complement strand
AAGCCTACATACTGAGCCTGTAGTTTACCTTGACCAGGAACGCGTTGCCCGGCACGGCGTCGAAGAGGGCATCGAAGTCGCGCCGTAGATTCAAATCCCCGGTGTCGCTCGTAAGATCCCTCGCCTGAGTCCAGACCAGATAGAGTGTGCTCCCGGGCCTGTATTCCCAGCGCAGGATGACATCGGAGTTCAGTGAATTCAAGTTGAAGTCGGGCCGCTCGACCGCCTCGTCGTAGACCGTCTCGTCCACATACTCATAGGAGTGCGGGGGCATTAGCTTCTTGAAGTTGCTGTAATCCACCGCCGCCATGAAAGGCTGGGCATAAACCTGGAGCGTAAGATCCCGCGTGAAGGTGAAGGTGCCGCGCAACGTCATATCGGTCTGGCGCAGGTACTGTTCCCCGAAGATGTCCTGCCGGTTCCCATGCTCGTCCTCGACCGCCTTGAGCCAGCGCGAGACGTGGCGCTCCTCACGATATCCGGGGCCCAGGCTCATCTCCACGTTGGGCAGAGGCCGCAGGTTGACCCAGAGCCTGTAGGTATTGAAACGGCCGTCCCAGGTGTCACCGCCCCCGGCATAGGGGTTCACCTCCCACCATTTCCTGGGATCGGTGTTGAAGCTCAGGTTCCAGCTCTGGCCAAGGGGAATCGGGGCCGGGGGCCCGCCTCGGGTTTCCCAGTCGAAATAGGTGCGGCCGAAGTCGATCCACCCCCCCCAGCTGACCATCCAGAAGTTGAAGAGCTCGATGTCGCTGTCGAAGTTAAAGCCGTAGTTCTGTCTGAGCCCGTCCAGGTTCTCCTGGCGGTCTGCGTAGACTGAGTTCCAGGTCCGGTTGACGATCCACCACCTGTCGTTGGTCCTGTATTGTACCCAGCCGCTTAGCTCCCTTATGCCGTTACGTCTCAGGTAACCCACACGGTTAAGATCGAGCTTGCTGTCCATGTACTGGATATCGATATTGGCGCGAAGGTGCTCTCCGCCCTCCTTCGCGATGCGGGTGAAGCCGCCCCAACCCCTGGTGTCCGGCCCCGTCACGGAACCTACGATCTGGCCGTGTGAGGCATAGTTGCCGTCCTTGAAGCGCAGGATCCAATCCACCCCGCCGGTATAGGCCGGATGCCGTGTCTTCTGATTGCTGGCGGTCGCCATGACGCCGACGGTGGAATTTCTCAAGACATCCTGCTGGACCCTCGCGACAAAGTAGTTGGCCCGGGGCTCCACCACAGCCTCCTTGCGTGCACCATCGTCGGCGATGTAGCGCGCGGTTTCCCGCTGGGTGACCGCATCGATAATGCCTATGGTGGTGCCGCCGCCGGTCTTACCGGTCACCTTGGCTGCACCCAGGATGGTGGTTGCACCGGGTCTGTCCACGTAGTGGGCCGCATCGGAAGGCCACCCCGACGGGGCTCTTCCGATCCTCCGCGAGTAGAAGAGATCGAACCAGGTCGCGAAGATGTTCATGCCCTCCAGAAAGAAGGGCCGTTTCTCGGGGTAAAACGTCTCGAATCTGGTCAGGTTGAGGACCGTCTGGTCGGCCTCCACCTGGCCGAAGTCGGGGTTAACCGTGGCGTTTAGGGTTATATTGGGTGTGATCCCGTATCCCAGATCGACCCCGGCCGAGCCGTAAAAGCCGCGCCCGTCGGGGTTGCCCGGATGCTCGGCTTCTGTCTCCTCGTAGGACACCGCATAGGGTAGGACTTCCAGCCGCCTGGGAGGGTGGAGGTTACCCAGACCTTCGAGGTGCGCGAAATGGGACACGAACCCACTTGCGCTCTGAGGTATGTGGGGCCATCTGTTCTCCTCCTGGTAGCGTGTTATATCGCGGCCGAAGAGGATGCCCCAAACAGGTGCATCACAGGAAACAAACCGCAGGCAATCGAATGGTATCTTGAACTCGGCTATCCAGCCGGTGTCGGTTTTCTGAGTGGCGGACTCCCATACGGCGTCCCAGCCATCGTCATTCCATCCGTCGTTGTAGAAATACATATCCCGCTGGGTACCTGAGGCGTAGACCTGGAACATATAGGCTGTCTGATGGTCGTGGTAGCTGTCGATAACCACATAAGCGTCGTCCGCATCCTGATGGCGGTCCCGGCGTGTAAGGCGGTCCACGATTTTATCCGGCTCCGAATCTAGCATCTCCATCGCCACATAGATGGCTTCGGCGTCATAAGCCACCTGAACCAGTGTGGCCTCGGTGGCCGGTTCGCCGTCATTGGGCTCGTGCTGAGTGAAGCCTCCCACCCGGGGGGCTCTTGCCCAACAGGCGTCTCCGAGGCTTCCGTCGATCCTCGGATGATTGTCGGTTCTTACGGCTGTGATGCTCTGCACATCGGCGTCATCGGCAGGCTGTGCAAGCAGCCACGGGCAGAAGCAGGTGAGAAGCCAGGCGAGTGAAAGCGCCGATACCACCCACGACACTCGCAGCACACGCGCTACACTGGACCGTTGCATTGGAACCTCCATACAAGGGGAAAGCGATCACTCGACTCAGGAAGGCCATCTGTGTATAGGGGATTGGTACGCCGGGACTATACTAAGATGCCTCGGAATCGGCAAGAGGGTAATGCCCGCCCGGCGCTCCTTTGACGGTGGAGTCCTCCGCCAGTCAGGGTTTCCAGACCGGAGGGCGGCACCCTCTCCCGGCCCGCA
>JALGWN010000274.1 GCA_025774115.1 bacterium | reverse complement strand
TTGATACAGCGTAACCCGATAGGACAATTCCGTCTCAGAATACACGTACTTGTCGGTAGTCTCGCCACCGATGCGCCTGGAGAACTTGACCTGGTGATCTAATACAACGGGCCGGGATGTGCGCTCGAGCTTCATCCGACCGCCGGCCCCGGTGAAGATGGCCCTCTCGATTGTTAGCTTCTTATGGGGCACTTCCTCTGTTTCCTTCTCCTCGATTCCGAACTTCCTGTCTATCTCCTCGAGGAGGTAGTACCACTTCTCATCATGCAAAACCCGACCCCCCTTTTGCCCACAGACTACCACGGCATGAAGCGCTTTTTAATGGCTATACCGTTCAGGGCATTGGATGATACTCGAAACCTCACTTCTTGACAAGGGAATTCTGATTCTGCTTGACTCACGGGTCGGAATCCTGCAAAGGGGTTGAGGCGGATATGTATAGCGAAAAAGTGATGGATCATTTCATGAATCCCCGCAATGTAGGGGAGATCAAGGGTGCCGATGGGGAGGGAACGGTCGGCAATCCGGTGTGCGGCGACATGATGACCTTCTATATAAAGGTGAATGGCGGCAGGCTGGAGGACGTGAAGTTCAAGACCTTCGGTTGTGGGGCGGCCATAGCCGTTTCCAGCATGATCAGCGAGATGGCCAAAGGCAAAACCATCGAGGAAGCCCTGGAGATCACCAACAAGAATGTGGCCGAAGAACTGGGTGGCCTACCCTCCAATAAGATGCATTGTTCGAATCTCGGCGCCGATGCGCTTCATAAGGCGATTGAAGACTACCGTAGCAAGGGGGAGCCCACCTCGGGGCCGGGAGGCAAGTCAGGTGAGTGAGAACCAACCAGGCTCGGACAGCGGCGAGGGTAAAGACTGTTCCTGTCCTTTCTGTGATGCCCCTGCGGAGAAGATGTATCCTTTCTGCAAGGATTGCGGCAAGGTCTTGAATCATTGCAGAGTATGCGGCAAGCCTGTGCCGCCGCATCGGGATATCTGCGCGAAATGTGAAGACTGAGCCCCCCGCCCTGCCGGTACCCCTCCGTTAACCGTGTGAGCGAATGGAACCAAGACCCAACCGATCATTGGACCTTCGAGAAGAGGAATGCCCCTTTACGGTTCTCAAACTGAGCAAGGCTGTGAGGGCGCTTGCCGAGGGTGATGTGCTCGAGATCATGGTGGGGAGGGAGACCGCGGTGGACGACATCCGGGTCTGGTGTGAAGGGACCGGCAATGAGTTTCTTACCTCTGAAGTTGCACCCACGATCAAGGCATATCTGAGGAAGGTGTGACATGGGGAAAAAGGCCTTTCTTAACGCTTCGGTCTATATGAGCGGGGGCGAGGTGATTGAAAAGGGGTTCGTGATATGGGACGGACCGCGGATAGAGCAAGTGGGAGCCATGTCCGCGTTCGCCGGAGGCCCTGATATAGAAGCAGAGGACCTCGAGGGCAAGCTCGTGCTGCCCGGTCTCGTCGACTGTCATATCCATCTGGTGGGGTATGCGCTTGCGCTGAGACGCGTAGACGTCGCAGCGACCCAATCGGTTGATGAAGCGCTCGCCATGATCGGCGATTACGTTGGCGGTCTCCGTAAAGGTGAATGGCTTCGGGGGAGGGGTTGGGACAAACAACATTGGGGCCTCGACCGTTTTCCGGACCGTGCGCTTCTGGACCGGGTAACCCCCGACAACCCGGCTGCGCTTTCGAGCCGAGACGGTCACCTGGTGTGGGTTAACTCCGCCGCTCTGGCCAAGCTGGGCCTCGATCGGACCGGAATCGAGGTGGAGGGTGGTGAGGTGGAGACAGACGCTGCGGGCAGGCCCACGGGCATATTCAAAGAGAAAGCCGCAGATCTTATCTTGAGCCGTCTCGACAGGCCCGATCCCGAGGGCGCGGGGCCTGCCATCTCGGACGCCTGCCGAAACCTCTTGAGCCTGGGTATTACCGGGGTTCATACCAGTGAGAATGCCGAAAGCAGCGAGACGCTCGACCATGCGATAGAGCAGGGTATGGTCAGTCTTCACACGGTCAGGATGCTCGAGGTGGGAGAGCCTCTGGATATCGAGAAGGCTTCCGATCTGCCGGGCGTTACCCACATCAAGATACTCATCGATGGTGCCCTGGGCTCACAGACTGCGAGTATGGTGGAGCCCTACTGCGGCCAGCCGGAGAACTTCGGGATTGTGGCGGTGCCCAAGCCCAAACTGCGCGAATTGGTCACGCGCTCGGTGGAAGCCGGTTTTTCGGTGGCCGTCCATGCCATAGGCGACAGGGCCAACATGGAGGTTTTGGATGTTTTTGAGGAGGTGAGGGGGACCGATCCGGGGCGCCTTGCAGTCTTAAGGGTTGAACACGCGCAGGTCCTCCGTCCCGAGGACATTGCCCGCTTCGGCGCCCTTGGCGTAGTTGCATCGGTGCAGCCTATACATCTAGTGGGCGATACGAAGGTGGCCTACAAGTATTGGGGACCGAGGAGCCGTTACGCCTATGCCTTAAGGAGCATCAGCGATACCGGAGGCACACTGGCTTTCGGTTCGGATGCGCCGATCGAGGACCCTGATCCCCTCAAGGGTATCCACGCCGCGGTAACCCGCCGGAATCCCCTTGTCCCGGGTGCGGCTCCATGGAACCCCGCCGAGTGCATCACGGTCGCCGAGGCGATCGATGCTTATTCGGTAGGGGCGGCTCTTGCGGCAGGCACTCAGGGGGAGACCGGGCGTATCCGGCCCGGTGTGCGTGCGGACCTCACCGTGCTCGACCGGGATATCATGTCCGGCGATCCCGATGTGCTGCTGGATGCGAAAGTGATTTCAACGGTCGTCAACGGCCGGGTGTATTCCCCGTAACGTTGCCCATCCCATAGTGATGAACATCCTCCGTAGCGTTGCCAGTCCCGTGGCAACGAATGGTCTGTGTAGCGTCGGGTCTCTGCGCCCGACGTTGGTCGGGGTTTCACCCCCGCCCGCCTTCTTGGCACACCTGATGCACATGTGTGGCTCCCGAAACAGCACTTGGCCTGAGCGGGCTATATAGCGCGCACACGTTGCGGGTCGAGCTGCAAATTGA
>JALGWN010000273.1 GCA_025774115.1 bacterium | reverse complement strand
GCGATCTTAGCTCGGCGTAGCGTCGTGGTTCCACCCACGACGAAAGACCGTCGGGCGCAGAGACCCGACGCTACCAAGGTACGTCGAAGCGGCGAGTGACAAGTGTGACGCAGCAGACGGCCGTTTTTCACAACCCTCCCCCATCCAGGCCGGTCAAAAATGGTCGGATGCAAGGCACACGAAGTCATGAGGCGCGAGGCGTACTTGAGGTACGTCGAAGTTTCACCGGCCTGGGGCCGGCCTGGTTAGCGGAGGAGCATGACCTTCTCCGTAGACGCCTCCCCATCCAGTGTGAAGCGGACCAGATAGATACCCGGCGGCAACCACCGGCCCGATTGTGCTTCTGCATCCCACCGGCCTTGCCAGCCCCCGCTGCCGTCCTCTTCGAGGTCCACACTTCTGACCCATCTTCCCTCGACGTCGAAGACATCAGCGTCGGCGCGCGAGGCCCGCTTGCCGCGTATGGACAGAAGTACCACGCGGCTGAAGGGATTGGGTGACACACTGATGGAAGGGCCCGTGAAAGGGCCTTCAGGAACTGAAACCGTGCTCCCGACCAGAAGCGAACAGGGTTCGGACAAAGAGCTTTCGCTTCCGGCGGTATCGACGCCCGCGACCCAGTAATAGTAAAGCGTGCCCTCGACCACATCGGTGTCCAGGTATGTCGTCTCCGGAGGAGCTACCGATATCAGGCTCTCGGGGACCAAACAGGTGTTGCGATAGATGTTGTAGGCGCAGAGATCCGCATCACCTACAGGCGACCAGGTCAGGATAGCTGCGGGACCGGTGGCGTCCCCAGCTGTGACTTTCTCGGGCCTTCCCGGCGGGAGATCGAGCGTCACTACAGCCTCTCCCATGGCCGGCAAGTGGTTTGGCTTGGTAGCGGTAAC
Organism: bacterium; assembly: GCA_025774115.1. Classification (GTDB taxonomy): domain Bacteria; phylum Arandabacterota; class Arandabacteria; order Arandabacterales; family Arandabacteraceae; genus JALGWN01. The sequence continues at coordinate 1,992 of JALGWN010000273.1, read as the reverse complement.
GTAGAGGGTGCCCTCACCGGCTGGGTCCATGAACATATAGACCCGGCCCTGGTAATCAGTCTCTTCGACGGCATAGACGTCCGTGCCTTTTGAGAGGCATACCCGGGCACCTGCAACCGGAGTTCCTCCGGAAGTGACTTCCACAGTATATGTTTGAGAACCTGTAGGCACAGGGCTGTCGAAGGCGACCGCCATCGCCTCCGGTTCGTCGGTCCATATCCTGGTCTCGGGATCGCCCAGGAGATTAAGTCCGTACATCAGGTAGAGCATGTAGAGATCGGTTTTGGATTCACCCACGAACTCGTGCTTCGCGTCGGCGTGGGCCTTGCCCAGGTTGGTGAAGTCCGTTACGAAGACCGACTCGAAGAATGACTGATCGTAGTAATCCGATGGACCCTCGCCCGGAAAACCGGGGCAGTTCCAACCGTACCTCGAGTTGCCCACGAAGAAGCCACCGCCACCGGGACTCAACACCCAGGTTTCACCGATACACTTGCTCTGATCGAACCCTCCGGAGAGACACGTCACGGAGTAAAGGGTGCCGTACCTCGGACCATTGAGCAGCGATTCGAAGTCCGTCTCGCTGAGGGCGTCCTCGGCGACCGAGATCGAGTGGTACTGCCCGTGCCCCAGAATATTGATGATGTTCATACCCTGGTCGAGAAGACTCGTCACCGTTGTATGATTCAGGTTGCCGAGAGATTCATACATCCGGTGGACGGAGAACCGGGCGGGAACGTAGGCGCTGCTTATGAGATCCTTGGCGACGCCGCCGTCCGTGTAGTCCGGATCGGAGGGGTTGTCCGGGTCTCCCCACAATATCTCGCCTGCGAACAACATATCCAGCTGGTAGTCCCGGGGCAGGCCGTACACACCTTCGTACGTGAGCACCTTGTGGACAAAGGTCGCAACCTCATTCCGGTTCGAAACGGGGGCCCTGCCGACGAAAACGTCGGCGTACATGTCAATGTTATCTGCTGGGACCTCACCCCAGTAGAGATCGCCGTCAGCATTCCAGGTACCGTCAAGGTCGGAGTAGTAGAGATCACAAGGTAGGTAGGGCTTGTCTGAGAGCGGAACATATGCCTTGCGATCGGGGATGACTTGGGTGTCTCCGCCAAGCAGGACCCAATCCGTTCCGTACTTGGAGCTGTATTCTTTGATGCAGTTTCTGATTTTTTCCTGCACGTCGCGGCCACCGTAGTAGCCCACGATCTCCTCAACCGTGACTATGTCCGATGGCAGCCCCTTTCGCCTCTTCCAGGCTTTCAGGGGCTCGAAAAACGGTTTCAGGCTGTCACAGGTTACTATGAGATAGGTGGCTGTCTCCTCACCGAGGAGCATCGGCGAGTCCTCCGCCATCTTCCTGGCCGAGAGCCGCCAGGGCCCATATGGATTGGCCACCAGGCCTTCCACGATATCTGAATCCAACTGAGTCCTGTCCCCCAAGGGGACTTGCCGCCTGTAGTCGATCTCGATTTCGATCTCCGTACTGAGCACCACCCTGCCCGACACTGGATGATACCGTAACGGATACACCAGGATATCGCACACAGTCACTCCCCCAAGCCTGCCCCATCCGACCAATTCAGCTGCACGTTCAGGATACCAGCTGTCCGATGTGTAGACCGCTTCAAGCGGCGCTACAAACTCCAAAGACCGCGTGGCGGACAGGCTTTGGGGAGGCTGTGCGGGCCAAACGAGAAAGTCACCCTGAAGCTCCGAGCTATCCCATATAACAGGATTGAAGCCGCCCACCTCACTTCCGGCAGGCAAGGCGATCCTGAGAGGAACCAAGGGAAGGCGAGGTTTGCCTGGGCGATTCAAAAACCTCGCCCCCCTAAGAGTGACCAAATCGTAGCCTTCGACTTTGCAGTACTCAAGATCCTTCTCCGCAAAACTGAGACTGTGGGTATAGGTGCCGGCACCGACGTCTGCAGGCGCGACAGAGAAAAGTAGCGCTGCCGCAACCAATCCGAAGCCGGCCACCCT
>JALGWN010000011.1 GCA_025774115.1 bacterium | reverse complement strand
TAGGCTTCGGCTCCTACAGTGAAATCGAACTCGTCGTACTTCCGGGCAAGCGCGAATTCCATGAGTTCCTTAAGCAACACCTGCCCCGGCGAGCGCTTGGCCAGGAGTGGGTTGTAGATGGGCTTGTAGAGCACGAACACGTTCCTATAGACAAAACCGAAGTGATAGGCAATCGGTGCGCCTTCCGACTCTACTACGGTGAAGGTTATCCACCCTTTGTCACACATGGAGGAGAGCAGTTGTCCATAGAAGATCTTGCTTTCCTCCTCCAGGAATATGCTTGGGGTGGGTGTTCCTGCCCATCTGGCTATATGCTGCTCGAAGAAACCATCGAGATATCGACCGATCTCGTCACGTCCGGCAAGATGCCGGACACTGTAGCCCTGTTTCTTCTCAAAGTACCTCTTGTAATACCTTAGCTTCTTCTTACTGATTATCTCATTCGCTTGGCTTTCGTTGCCCTTGATGACGAGGGCGGGGCACTCCCTCTTTCTGACGATGCCACAGTAGAGGCGATTTCGCTCGGCAGCGGATGCAAGCTCCCGATGGGTAGGGGAGCCCTCCGGGATTTCGCTGAGACCGATGCTGTCCCAGTCGCCTCGCCTCCCGGCGAAATAGGCTATGAGGGCGTGGACCACCTCGGGCTTCCCGGCATCATATATGAAGTCGAGATAGTCAGATCTATAATCTCCGATAAAGACGAGCACCTTCCGGCCCCCGGCTTCATGAGAGAGCATCATGGGGGCGATCCCGACCAGGGCGGACCCGTCTTCCAGCACAAGCAGGTAGAGCTCAGAGGCCTCGCCGTAGGCTTCCCACCAGGCCTGGTGCCATTCGTAAGTTTGGAATATGGTGTTGGTGCCGCTTCGCGAGCAGAGTGCGGCCCAACGCTCACGGTCTATTTCAGCGAAGTCTTTTAGCCGCCTGACTTCCATGCCGGGCACCTCCGAAGGGCCAAGGATGCGGTGGCGTCACGGGGATGGGAGAGAACAAATCCGCCTGACGCCCCAAGTCCTTTGATCCGTTGGAGTCTATCACCCGCTTTTCGGCAGTGTCAACCCCGACCCCAAATTCTGGTGTGGGGTACCTCCGGAACAACCGACGCAAACCGACGTCGGGGGTGGAACCCCGACCCTACACAGATCAGTCGTCACCACGGGACTGGCAACGCTACGAATACGGTGGCGCAACCCAGCAGAACGACGATACATTATCGTTTCAGTTGATTTTGGGAGCCTGAGGTAATAGAATGCTTGGGGTTAGATGGCAACTTGGGAGGGTTATGACCAAGATTATCGGTGTGATAGGAGGCTCCGAGGCGCCTCCGGACATAGTGCTTCTGGCTGAGAAGGTAGGGCGGCTTATAGCCCGGGCCGGTTGCGTGCTAGTGTGTGGAGGTCTGGGCGGGGTGATGGAGGCGGCTTCGCGGGGTGCCAAGGCCGAGGGAGGGATCACGATAGGTATACTCCCCGGGCCGACGAGGGCCGAGGCCAACCCCCATATCGACATCGGTATAGCCACTAACATGGGACACGCAAGAAACGCAATTATCGCCCATACGGCCGATACCCTGATAGCTATAGGGGGGCGTTATGGGACGCTTTCGGAGATAGGCTTTAGCCTCGGTTTGGGTAAGAAGGTCGTGGGCCTGAGATCATGGGAATGCGACCCAGCCATAGTCCCGGCCAAGAGTCCCGAGGAGGCTGTCGAGAAGGCCCTTAATGGATAGGCTTGTGCCATGGGAGAACTGGTAAGAGCCCGGATAAGAGTAAGGGGGATCGTGCAGGGGGTGGGTTTCAGGTACTTCGTGAGAAACACGGCGACCTCTCTGGGCCTTGACGGCGAGGTGAGGAACAGAAGTGACGGGACCGTGGAGATTGTAGCAGAGGGGGAGAGAGGCCCGGTTGAAATTCTCATCAGGGAACTCAGGACGGGCCCCAGATATGCAACCGTTGATGGGCTCGATATCCAGTGGGAAGAGCCCAGGAAAGATTTCAGCGGATTCGATTATGCGTTCTGAGCGCAGGCGGCCCGCGGGAGAGGAGGAGTGACGTTGGAGGAACACCTCAGACAACTAATTCGCAGTATTCCCGATTTCCCTAAGGAGGGTATTCTATTCAGAGACATCACGACCCTGCTCAAGGATGCAGAGGGATTCCGCATGGCTGTGGAAGCGATGATCGCACCTTACAAGGATAAGAAGATCGACAAGATAGTGTGTGTCGAAGCCCGGGGCTTTCTCTTCGGTGGTGCGATGGGATACCTCATGGGCTGCGGCGTAGTGCCTGTCCGAAAACCGGGAAAGCTCCCTTATGACACCGAGAAGCAAGCCTACACGCTTGAATACGGCACAGCCTCTGTGGAGATACACAAGGATGCCCTGAAGCCGGGAGAGCACGTGCTCATCGTCGACGATCTTCTGGCCACAGGAGGCACCGCCAAGGCCACCGCAGAACTTGTCGAACGGCTGGGCGGCGAGATCCTCAGCATCGTCTTTCTGGTCGAGCTCCTGGGTCTTGAGGGCAGGAAATTGCTTGACAAATACGACGTATTTTCTGTCATAACTTATGAATGAGGGGGTGCCCCCGTAGCTCAGTTAGGATAGAGCAACGGTTTCCTAAACCGTGTGCCGCAAGTTCGAGTCTTGCCGGGGGTACCAAACTCACAGCCCGGGTTGTGCACAAACCTCGTCGCGAGGTGTCGGAGATGTCGGAGATGGCAAGGGAGACGAGCGAGACAACCGGAGGCGTATTCGAAGCATACCTCGAGGATTGGCAAGCAAGGATGACGCCGGCAGCGCCGGCAGGTACGGCACCGCAGTAGAGGGCTTGAGGATGATCCGGGCGAAAGGTAGGGATGGAGCCTAACAGGATCGTAGATTTCACCCGTGGCGCGATTCTCCTGACTGTGGCTATACTGCTCGGGGTCCTCTTATGGAAGTTCTATCAGATCTTCCCCGCCGCCGGTATTTCGGTCAAGAGTGTCCGTATTTTCCCGATAGCAATAATAGGGGGGATATGCTGGGTTACGTACCGTGGCCTGAAGCTGATCTTGTCGGCGTTGAGGAATACAGGTTAGGGGGCCACACCGGCTATGGCAAAGAGCAAGAGAGGCCAGAGGCTGCTCCCCCATAAGCTTGATCTTGTCTTCTCCACCTTCATCGAGGTCAGCGGCCTCATAACGACCGGTGCTTCCATCTCAAGAATCGTAACACCGATACTGGCCTGCGCCTCGGATATCATGTCGGGCAAGGCGTCTTTTGCGATTCTCGAGAAGAAACGCGCTTACACCAGGGTCTCCTATTCACCACCCCGCCCGAACAGCCGTTTGGCCGTGAAGGAGGGACCGGTGCGCATGGCCGGTTTCGTGGAGAAAGTCTACCGGGACCCAAAGCCCAGAAGACTGGCCCGCACGGGCACCGCCAAGCAGGTGGAGCGGCTGTCCGGCCTGGACGGCATGCCCGCCTCGCCCGCCATAATCGTGGCCGGCCTTCAGTACCGGAAGCGGAGAATCGGTATGATAGGGGTCGTGACAGCCGGGGACAGGGTCCCCGACGAGCAGGAGATGGGGCTTTTCGGACTGCTGGCGCGCCAGGCGGGAATCGCCATAAGGAACGCCCGCGAATTCGAGCGGACCCAGACGCTGTCCATCACCGATGGGCTCACCGGGGCCTACAATTACAGGTTCCTCATTGATACCCTGAGGAAGGAGATAGGGCGTTCGGATCGCTTCAAGGAAAAGTTCTCGATAATCATGCTGGACGTGGACGGACTCAAAGAGTACAACGACACGCACGGACACCTGAGAGGCAGTGCCGTAATAAGAAGTGTTGCCCAAATAGTGTCTCAGAAGTTAAGATCAATAGACATGCTCTGCAAGTATGGGGGCGATGAATTTGTGGTGGTGCTGCCCAGGACGCCGAAAAAAGGTGCGGCTCTTGCAGCCGAACGTATCCGGGTCGCCATCGACAAACATCGCTTCCCGGGTGAAGACCTGACGGGCAAGATCACGGCGAGCATGGGAATAGCATCTTTTCCGGAGGACGGCGGTACCGTACCGGAGTTGATATCGAGTTCAGACAAGGCCCTCTATAAGGCGAAGAGGCATGGAAGGAATCTGGTATGGATAAGCGGAAAGAAAAAACCGTTTTCAACAGTCTGAAGAGAAAGATACGCAAGCGCGACGCCACTATTGCGGTCATCGGACTGGGGTATGTGGGACTCCCTCTTGCGGTGGAGATGGCGAAGTCCGGGCTCAATGTTTACGGCATAGATGTGAACGCCGAGAAAGTGGAGATGGTAAACAAAGGCAGGTCCTACATACAGGATGTGAGCCACCGGGACTTAAGGACGGTGACGCGAAAGCGCCGCCTGGTTGCCACCACCGACTTCGCAGTGTTGCGCGACTCGGACGTCATCGATATCTGCGTACCCACGCCCTTGAGGAAGACCAAGGACCCGGATATCTCATTCGTCATCGACGCGGTGGAGCAGATAGCCAAGTATCTCAAGCCCGGGCAGCTCGTGATCCTCGAGAGCACGACCTATCCGGGTACCACCGAAGAAGTGATGCTGCCGCGGCTTGAAAGCACCGGGCTCAAGGTCGGAAGGGATTTCTTTCTTGCCTTCTCGCCCGAGAGGGTGGATCCCGGGAATCCCAAGTTTAAGACCACCAATATCCCTAAAGTCGTCGGCGGGGTGACGGCCAATTGCACCAAGGTGGCCTGCGACCTCTACAGTCTCTCAATGGAACACATCGTTCCGGTATCATCCCCCACCGTAGCGGAGATGGTGAAACTCCTCGAGAATACCTTCCGGAGCGTGAACATCGGGTTGGTGAACGAGATGTGCCTCATGTGCGACAGGATGAACATAGACGTCTGGCAGGTCATCGAGGCGGCTGCAACCAAACCCTTCGGATTCCTGAAGTTCTATCCGGGTCCCGGCCTCGGAGGTCACTGCATCCCCATCGATCCCTTCTATCTTTCCTGGAAGGCCAAGATGGCCGGCTTCGAGCCGCGCTTCATCGAGCTGGCCGGCCAGATAAACTCCAGCATGCCCGACTATGTGGTCTCCAAGGTGAACAATGCCCTCAACGAATCCCGGAAGAGCATAAACGGATCGAAGGTGCTTGTCCTGGGGGCGGCCTACAAACGGAACGTGAATGACACCCGCGAATCACCGGCCGTGGATGTGATAAGACTACTTAAGGAGAAGGGTGGCCGGGTCGATTATTCCGATCCCCACGTGGAGGCAATAGAGGTCGATGGCGTGAGGATGAAAGGCGTCCGCCTGACGGGTCGCAAGGTGAAATCATACGACTGCGTTGTCATCGTAACGGATCATTCGGCTTTTGACTATAACATGATCGTAAAGAACTCCAGGGCTATTGTGGATACCCGCAACGCTCTTAAGGACTTTGACTCCATCACCATTAGAAGGATCTAAACTCACAGATGGCAAGATACCTCATCACAGGCGGAGCGGGCTTCATCGGATCGCATCTGGCCAGGACGCTCCTGTCCCTGGGCGAAGAGGTCGTAGTGCTTGACGACCTGTCCACGGGAAAGCGGGAGAACCTGGGAGACATCAAGGACCGCGTGAAACTCATTGTCGGAGACATATGCGATATCGGCAGGGTGAAAGAGGCGATGGAGGGGATCGACTATGTCTTCCACCAGGCGGCGGTGGTGTCGGTCCCGAGATCGATCGACGAGCCCGTCCGGACGAATGAGGTCAATGTGGACGGCACCCTGAACTGCCTGCTTGTGGCGAGGGATGTGAAGGCGAAGAGATTCGTCTTTGCGGCATCGTCCTCGGCCTATGGCGACAGCCCAAAACTCCCCAAACATGAGGATATGACTCCGCGGCCCTTATCTCCTTATGGGGTCTCCAAGTTGGTGGGGGAGATGTACTGCCGGGTCTTCTATGAGGTCTATGGGCTTCCCACCGTGAGCCTGAGGTACTTCAATATATTCGGGCCGTATCAGGACCCCCATTCCCAGTATGCGGCGGTAGTCCCCATCTTTATAACCAGGCTTCTTAAGGGCGAGAGCCCCCAGGTCTTCGGCGACGGGGAGCAGTCGAGGGACTTCACCTACATAGACAATGCGGTCCAGGCCAACCTCCTGGCCACCCGGTCCGACAAGGCCGACGGGAAGACCATAAATGTGGCCTGCGGCACCCAGTACACGCTCAATGAGCTCGCCAAGAACCTCAAACGACTCACCGGATCCGATATCGATCCCACGCATGACGAGCCGCGCGCCGGCGATATCAAACACTCCCTGGGCGATATATCCAGAGCATCGAGCCTCCTGGGATACAGCCCGAAGATCTCCTTCGAAGAAGGTCTCGAACGCACCGTGGCATGGTTTAAGAGCCGGCCCGCGGCGTAGCGTTCCCTCCTCCACGGCGACACTTCCGCTAGCCCGGACTATTCATAAACCTCGTCGCGAGGTGACGGAGATGCCGGCGGTGGCAAGGAAAACGAGTGAGCCGACCGGAGACGTATCTTAGCGATACGTCGAGGATCGGCAAGCGAGGATGACGCTGTCAACACTGGCAGATACGCCGCCGCAGCAGAGGGCTTGTGAATAATCCGGGCTAGGGGTCAAACGCAGGCTTGACCCCTTTCTAAAGCACAGCGTTGGAATGGCCGAAATATAAGGAGGTTAGGAACATCTGTGTTCATACACTGAGAGGGAGACCATGCTTTCTATCCCGGGGATCAAGGGCCTTATGAAGACCAAAGACACCAGGAAGAACCGTGAACGGGAGTTTGCGGAGTTCTTTGCTTCGCAGAGCCAGGGGACGTCTGACATTCCTTCATATCTGCTCTACCTGGCAAAGCGGCTGGATATAAGCCTTCTCGCCCTTATAGATGTGGATGCATCGGGGCAGGCGGCCGGGATCCAGGCTGCCGGGAGCGGCGGGCTTGCCTCAGAACTCACGGTTCCAAGGCTCGAGGGCGAGGGCCCGATCGCCGGCCTCATAAACCGGGCCCGACCGGCTGCCGGTAAGGCGAGGGTATTCTCGAAAGAAGAGGTGTTCCCAAAGGATGGGGCGTGGTGCGATCTCATCCCGATGGATTCGGTAGCTGCGTATGTCTTCATTCCCATATCGAGCATGCCGCTGGCCGAGACCGCCGAGGAGATCAAGAAGCACTGCCACGGGCGTTTCCTGCTTGCCGCGGAGGATCCCGGGACCGACGGGGAGTCTGCGTTACCGCTCAAGATCATGCTCGCGGCCGGTCTAATAGGTTTCTCTCTGGCCGTGAAGGGCCGGCAGAAGGACCGAGAAACCCTGCGCATTCTTAGAGATCTTCTTAAGGAAGAAGGCTATTCCATTGGTTTTGCAGACGATAGTGGAAGGTTGATCGAGAAGGACGGGAATGGTTTCGATGGAATCAAAGCCGACGTGATGGAGAGGCTTCGGCAGCAACTGGCTTCCTTCGATACGGAGGCGAGTGGGAGCACGGTGAAACCCAAAGACCTCACGACGCCGGAGATGGAAAATCTCAAGATTGCGGCTTATCCGGTCATGATGCCGGGGTCCGACCCGGGCTGTATGGTTGTGGTCAAGGAATGCGATTTCGCCTCCCAGGTCCGGAACCGCAGGGAGAGGCTCAAGCTCCTGAGCCGCTTCATATCGAGTATCGCCCATGAGATCAAGAACCCGCTCACCGGTATAGCGGCTGGGGTCCAGTACCTTGCCAAGAAGATCCAACCCGGGATCAAAGAGGACGAGACGGTGGAATTCATCCTGACTGAGATAAACCGGCTTAACCGCATAGTGGACGACCTCTACAAGGCCGCCAAACCGCCCCAGTTGACCCTAATGCAGGTCGACCTGAACGATATAGTCGGAAGAAGCCTCATCTGTCTGAGTGAGGATATTACCAAGAAGCGCCTCGCGGTATCACAAGACCTCGCTAAGGCTGTGCCGGAGCTGGAAGCAGACCCTGACCGCCTTCAGCAGGTCTTCATAAACATCTTCAAGAATGCGATCGAAGCCAGCCCGGAAGGAGGGACTCTCCGGATAGAGACATTTCTAGAGGATTCCAAGGCGGGCGTCCGCGTCACCGACCAGGGTGCGGGGATAGGCCTTGAGGAGAGGGAGAAGATCTTCGAACCGTTCTACAGCACCAAGGATCGAGGTTCGGGACTCGGGCTTTGCATAAGCCAGAGAATTGTGGACGAACATGGGGGAAGCATCAGGGTCGAAGCCCCTGAAGGCGGGGGCACATCCTTCGTGATCGAGCTTCCCACCGGGAGGTAGGAATGGCACGGATATTGGTGGTTGACGATCAGGATACCATCAGGCACTTCGTAACACGGGCCCTGGAAGACGAGGGCCACATAGTCACTCCGGCACCGAGCGGGGAGAGGGCTCTGGAGCTCTTCGGGGCGGACCAGCCCGAGGCGGTCGTCCTCGACCTCAAACTACCGGGTATGAACGGTTTGGAGGTCTTGAAGCGAGTCAAAGAGATCGAGAAGCAGACGATCGTGATCATGATTACCGCATACGGAGAGATCTCTTCGGCCGTGAAAGCCATGAAAGCGGGTGCATTCGACTACATCCCCAAACCTATCGATCTCGACCATCTGATACTGAGTCTCAATAGGGCCCTCGAATCCAAGAAGCTGTGGCTGGAGATCGCACACTGGCGGCAGAAGGAGCGTCTGCGATTCGACTTCGATTTCATTGTCGGTACGAGTAAAGCTATGCAGGATCTGGTGAACATGGTGGAGAACCTCGCGAAGAGTAGCACGACGACCGTGCTGATCGAGGGGGAAAGCGGAACGGGCAAGGAACTTATCGCAAACATGGTACACAGGCTGAGCCCCAGGAGAGACAAACCCTTTATGGAGATAAACTGTGCATCGCTCCCCGAACATCTTCTGGAGAGCGAGCTTTTCGGGCATGAGAAGGGAGCCTTCACCGATGCCAAGACCCAGAAGCAGGGCCTCTTCGAGCTGGCCGACGGGGGGACTGTGTTTCTGGATGAGGTGGGGGAGATGAGTCCCACCATACAGGCGAAGCTCCTCCGTGTGATGGAAAGGATGACATTCAAACGGGTAGGGGGAACCAGGGACATAAACGTGGACCTCAGGCTTGTCTCCGCAACCAACCGAGATCTCACGAAGGCCGTCAAGGACGGTGCCTTCAGAGAGGACCTCTATTACAGACTCAAGGTCGTGCCTCTCCTGATCCCGCCACTCAGGGAGAGAAGAGAGGACATCGAACTCCTGGGGAAACATTTCCTCAACCAGTACAACACGGCTTTCTCCAAAGACTTCAATGATTTCTCCGACGAAGCTCTGAGGCTGATGCAAAACCACGCGTGGCCCGGCAATGTTCGGGAACTTAAGAATGTGATCGAGCGGGCGGTGCTCCTTTTCGAGGGAGACCGAATCGAGTCCGAACACCTCTCCCTGGGAGATCTCGGCGGTACCGGGAGTAACACAACTCTCGGCGAGGTGGAAGACGCCATAGCCGGGGGCATACCCGACAACGGTATTGATTTCGACGGACTCATATGTGATATTGAAAGGGATCTGATTACAACTGCCCTTAGGCAAAGTGATTACAATCAGAGCCTGGCGGCGAGGCTTCTTGGAATCAGCAGGGACAAACTTCGGTACAAGATCAAAGGACTGGGGCTTACAGTCGGTGCCAAGGAAAGCGATAGTCCAACGTAGGTATCTTGCGGCAATCGCTGTCGTTCTTTCTCTCGCTTGCGGTTACAAAGCGGGCTCACTTCTTCCGGGCCACATTAAGAAGATCTACATTCCCACCTTCGAGAACGAAACCACGCGGTACGGTATCGAACAGGACCTGACATCACTGGTTGTAGAGGCCTTCACGAACGACAACAGATTGTCAGTGGTCTCCGAGGGCGAGGCGGATGCAATGCTGCGAGGGGTCATAGTCGGCTATCAGAAGGGTGCCCTGACTTTCGACAGGGCTCAGACTGTGGATGAGTTCAAGATAGAGATCACGGTGTCGGTAGAGTTCGAGGATCTTCGCAACGGCAAGATCCTTTGGAAAGAGGGTGAGTTCAGAGCCTGGGAATCCTATACGGCCGGTGAGGTTGAGGGGGGAGAGAGAGAAGCCCTCCTGACCGCGATAGAGACCCTCGCGGGCGATATGATGTCGAGGACCTTAGAGGGATGGTAATGGACGGAATCGATGTGCTTATAGTCGGGGCGGGACCGGCGGGGCTTACAGCCGCCATCTATGCCGCAAGAAGCGGGCTCAAGACAGTCGTTTACGAGAAGGGAGTTCCGGGAGGGCTTGCCACCATGACCGACCGGATAGACAACTATCCGGGTTTTCCCGAGGGCATCTCGGGCATGGAGCTCGGCCGGCTTATGGAGGAGCAGGCGAAGCGCTTCGGGGCGGTAATGGAGCCGGCCACAATCGACCGCCTCTGGAGGGAGAATGAGACGATCCATGCCACGGTGAAAGACCGCACTTTCACCGCCCGGGCGGCCATTATAGCGGCGGGTTCGGTCCCCAGAAAGTTGGGCGTGCCCGGTGAGGCCGAGCTCACGGGGAGAGGAGTCTCATACTGTGCCTTGTGCGACGGGCCCCTCTACAAAGACAAGGTCACCGCAGTGATAGGCGGGGGGGATTCAGCACTTCAGGAAGCCCTTTTCCTCACACGCTTTTCAAGCCGCGTCGTTGTAATCCACAGGCGGGATGAGCTAAGGGGTGCGGTGGCGCTCCAGGATGAGGTCCGGGCCAATCCCAAGATCGAGCTTGTGCTCAACAAGGCGATTCAGAAGATAGAGGGCACGGAGGAGGCGACCGGCATCCTGGTCAAGGACAAGGCCACAGGCGAGGAGAGCCTTATCGCCGCCGAGGGCATATTCATGTACGTTGGCTACGACCCGAGCGTGGGTTTCCTCGGAGAGGAGTTCCGACGCAGCGAGAGCGGCTTTCTTGTGACCGATCCGGACCTCCGGACCTCGGTGCCGGGTGTCTTTGCAGCCGGAGATGTGAGACAGAAGATCCTGAAGCAGGTTGTGACCGCAGCCGGTGAAGGAGCATTGGCGGCCATCTCGGCATACTCGTACCTTGAAAGCCGCAAGAACATGCCTTGACACTCTCGTGGCGAGCATGTAAATTCTTTCCAACCGTTTACGCTCCTTGAGGCAGGTACAGGCGATGGATTACAACTTTGAAGACGTCGAGGCAAGGTGGCGGAAGTACTGGGACGAGAACGGGACCTTCAGTGTCGAGAAGCACCCCGAGAAGCCCAAGTATTACTGCCTGGTGATGTTTCCCTATCCCTCCGGGGATCTCCATGTGGGCCATGGGCGGAACTACATTCTCGGCGATGCCCTGATGCGCTGGAAAACCAAGGAAGGCTTCAAGGTCATGTTTCCCATCGGATGGGATGCCTTCGGACTCCCCGCGGAGAATTGCGCGATAAAGCAGAAGATACACCCACGTGACTGGACTTTTCAGAATATAGAGCGTATGAGGGAGCAGCTCCAGGGATGGGGGATAGGCTTCGACTGGCCGCGAGAGGTCACAACCTGCAAACCTGACTACTACAAGTGGACGCAGCTTCTCTTCCTGTGGATGTATAGAAAGGGACTGGCCTATCGGAAGGAGGCCGCCGTCAACTGGTGTCCGGCCTGCGCGACCGTACTTGCCAACGAGCAGGTGGTCGCGGGTCTCTGCGAGCGCTGTGACACGCCTGCCGATATGAAGCGGCTGGAGCAGTGGTTCTTCCGGATCACCGATTATGCCGAGGAACTGTGGAAAGATGTGGAGACCCTGGACGCCTGGCCCGAACGCGTGCGTATGATGCAGCGCAACTGGATAGGGCGGAGCGAGGGCGTGGATATCTTCTTCAAGCTGGATGACGGCAGGGATCTGCCCTGTTTCACTACCAGACAGGACACCATCTACGGGGCCACCTATGCCGTTCTCTCCCCCGACCATCCGGATCTGGAGGCCATCCTCGAAGGAAGCTCCGAGAAGGCTGCCGTGCTTGAGTTTGCGGCCGGAGCCAGGGCGAAGACGGCCCAGAAGCAGCCGGACGATACCGAGAAAGAGGGTGTCTTTACAGGCAAGTACCTCATCAATCCCATGAACGACGAGCGCATACCTCTGTGGATAGCCGACTATGTCGTGGGTGGATACGGAACCGGAGCGATAATGGCGGTCCCGGCTCATGACCAGCGGGACTTCGAGTTTGCAAAGAAGTACGGCCTCCCCATAAGACTCGTGATATCCCCGGACGGCAAGCTGCGGGATGCCGGCCTGCTTGAAGAGGCATTTACGGGAGACGGCATCCAGGTAAACTCCGGTCCCTTTGACGGAATCGGTAACCGGGAGGCGATGGCCGGAATTGCCGATCACATGGAAGAGGAGGGGAAGGGTAAGCGTACCGTACGGTATCGCCTGAGAGACTGGTTGATCTCGCGCCAGCGTTACTGGGGCACTCCTATTCCCATCGTATACTGCGAGACCTGCGGCATCGTGGAGGTTCCGGAAGAGGATCTTCCCGTGCTCCTGCCCGATGTCGAGGAGTTTAAACCCACCGGGGAATCGCCTCTTGCGGGGGTAAGGGAATTCGTTGAGACCTCCTGTCCCCGGTGCGGAGGCCCGGCCAGGCGTGAAACCGATACCATGGATACCTTTGTCGACTCAACCTGGTATTATCTCCGTTATCTTACGCCTCACAAGGAGGAGCATCCCTTCGGTATCAAGGAGGCGGCGGAGTGGCTTCCGGTCGATATGTATATCGGCGGGGTCGAGCATGCCATACTTCATCTGCTTTACTCGCGTTTTGTTGCCAGGGTCATAGCCGACATGGGTCTCATTGCGTGTCGAGAGCCTTTCGAGAGCCTCTTCACACAGGGTATGATCTGTAAGGACGGGGCCAAGATGTCCAAAAGTAAGGGCAACACAGTCTCGGCGGACGATCTCATTGCGAAGGTCGGAACCGACGCAGTGCGGCTGTCGACCCTCTTCGTGGGGCCGCCCGAGAAAGACGTCGAATGGAAAAACAAAGGTGTAGAGGGCGCCGTTCGCTTCATAAACAGGCTCTGGCGCATGGTCGACAGGGTTTCGGCCCTGAGAACAAGACCGGGCCCGCCGGACCCCGACAGGCTCTCCGAAGAAAACCTCGCGCTGCTCCGCAAGTCCCACTGGGCCGCCAGGAAGGTCTTGGAGGATATCGGTGAGAGATTCCACTTCAACACGGCCATAAGCGCGGTGATGGAGCTGGTAAACGAGATGTACCGGTATTGGCCCGAGACCGAAGAGGCCCCGCCTTCGGACGATACCGCCGATGTCTTGAAGGCATGCGCGGAGACCGCCGTCAATCTGCTGGCGCCGATGATTCCATATGTCTGTGAGGAGATGTGGACGTTGCTCGGTCATAAGCCCAGCATCTTCGAGGTTCCTTTCCCCGAGTGGAGTAAGGAGATCTTAAAGACCGATCTGGTTACCGTGGTGGTCCAGGTGAACGGAAAGGTAAGGGCCAATATCGAAGTCCCGGCCGGAGCCGGCAAGGAAGAGGTTGAGGAGCTGGCAAAGCAGGACCCGTCTGGCGGCAAGTGGCTCGAAGGCAAATCCATCAGGAAATCCATCTACGTTGAGGACAAGCTGATTAGCTTCGTCGTCTCATAAGGACCGCGATGGCCGATCCTCGGGAGATTGATGTACTTCACCTCATAGGCGCGCTATCTCCGGGCGGTGCCGAGCGCAACCTATACTACCTCGCCCCATCGATGGCGGCAAGCCGCCTGAGATACGGGATATGCTGTCTGGCAAGGCGCGGAGAATTCGCCGCGGACGTGGAGCGGGCGGGGGTCCCGGTCTGGGAGCTGGGTTACCGCAAGCGCTACACATGCTCATCGATCTGGAGATTGTCCCGCCTCCTCAGACGCCACAGAGTGAAGGTGCTTCATACACATCTCTTTGTCTCGGGCCTCGTGGGAAGGCTTGCCGGCCTTCTTGCCGGTACCCCTGTCATGATAACCCATGAGCACGGTAAGACCTTATGGAAGAAGTGGTACCACAATCTGCTGGAGAGAATGGCTCTGCCGGTGACAGACTTGAGGATCGCCGTGTCCCGGGACATCCTGAGCCTTAGACTCAAGTGCGAGCACACACCCCCATCCAAGATACGCCTCGTTCACAATGCAGTCGATCCACGGGCTTTTGAGATCGGGGATGACGTGCGGGCAGCGCGAAGGAGAGAACTCGGTGTCCAAGACAACTTCGTCATAGGGACTGTGGGAAGGCTTGTCGATGCCAAGGCTTACGACCTCCTGCTTGAAGTAGCCGAGGACGTGTGCGCGCAGAGATCTGATGCCCGGTTTGTTGTGGTAGGGGAGGGGCCTCTCGGTAGGAACTTAAGAGATCTTGCAGAATCCAGGGGGCTTGCCGGCAAGGTGCTCTTTTTGGGAAAGCGGACCGATATTCCCGACCTCATGGCCGCGATGGATCTATACCTCATAACGTCCAAGAGGGAGGGTCTGCCGCTTACCCTCATAGAGGCCATGATGTCGGCCAGGGCCGTGGTCTCCACTTCGGTGGGGGGTATCCCCGATACGATAGTGCACCTCCAGGAAGGCATGCTGGTCGAGCCGGGTGACAGAGCAGGCTTGGTGGGGGCTGTCCTGGCCCTAATGGATGATCCCGACCGGAGAAGAACCCTGGGAGCAAGCGCACGGAGAGAAGCAGTGGAGCACTATTCGCCCGAAAAGATCCTCGGAGAGCTCGAGAAGATCTATGACGAGTTTCTGGATCGATAATCTCTCTTTTTGTGTTGCCTTAGCCCGGCATTGCTGGCATGATCTTGCACAACGTTTGAAGCTTGGCGTCGGCAGATACGACGCCGCAGCAGAGGGCTTGTGAATAATCCGGGCTAGAGGGCTCCACCGCGTGTCGTATACCCCTGTATGGGAAAGGAGATTGTGATGTCTCGTATGGTAGTGACATGGATCGTCTTGCTGTTGGCTTTTGGTTTGACACTGGCGGCTATCGGCGGTTGCGCCCAGAAACAAGGGCTACCGAAGCTCATACCGAGAGATGTGGTCTTCGGTAATCCGGAAAAGGCAAGAGCCACCGTTTCACCGGACGGCAAGATGCTTGCATACCTTGCCCCCGTCGATGACATGCTCAATGTCTGGGTGAAGACCATCGGCAAAGATGATGATCGACCCGTCACAAGCGACACCGAACGGAGCATTGTCCGCTATATCTGGGGACCCGGAAGCGAACGCGTACTCTACCTTCAGGATGCCGGCGGAAACGAGAACTGGCGGCTCTATTCGGTACACCTTGAGACCGGACAAGTACAGGATTTCACCCCCTATGAAGATGTTCAGGTACATATCGTGGTATGGGACAAGAACTTCCCCAACGATCTCCTGATATCGATGAACAAAGACGATGTCCGGTTGCACGATGTATACCATCTGGATCTCACCACCGGGGATCTGGAGATGATAGCCAAGAACCCGGGCAACTTCGTCGAATGGCTGGCAGACAGGGACATGACGATCCGCGGCGGTATAGCCCCCACACCTGAGGGCGGATTCATGTTCATGATCCGTGACGATGAGACCGCGGATTGGCGGCCCTTCATAGAGTGGGGTGCGGAAGATGCGCTTTCCAGCTACCCGATCAGCTTCTCCAGGGATGGGGCTTTTGTCTATATGACCGACTCGAGAGAGGCCAATGCAGGACAACTGGTCAAAGCCGATGCCGCAACGGGTGAGGTGGTCAAGGTCATTGCATCCGATCCGCAATACGACGTGGGCAACGTGATGTTCGACAAGGACACCTACGAGCCGCAGGCGGTGGTGGTGGTCAAGGAAAGGGATGAATGGAGGATACTGGACGAGACCCTTGCTGCGGACTTCGAGGCGCTATGGAAGCTGGACGAAGGGGATCTTTTCATAACCAGCAGGGACAACGAATCCAAGACCTGGATTGTGGGATTCACCAAAGACGACGGCCCGGTATCCTACTACACCTATGACCGCGAGACCAAGAAGGGCACTTTCCTCTTTTTCCACAGACCCAGTCTCAATGAATACACGCTTGCCCCTATGGAGCCGGTTTCTTATACGGCCCGGGACGGGATGACGATCCACGGTTACATCACCTACCCTCCGGGGCTCGAAAGAGCCGGCCTCCCGATGGTCCTCTTAGTGCACGGAGGCCCGTGGCACAGGGACACCTGGGGCTACAATCCGGAGGCTCAGTGGATGGCGAACCGTGGCTACATCTGTCTGCAGATCAACTTCAGGGGCTCGACAGGCTACGGCAAGGACTATCTCAATGCGGGCAACAAGGAGTGGGGCGGCAGGATGCATGACGATCTTATCGACGGTGTTAACTGGACCGTCGAGCAGGGCCTGGTCGACCCGGAGAAGATCGCGATCTACGGCGGCTCCTACGGTGGCTATGCAGCGCTCGTTGGCGCCACCTTCACACCCGACGTATTCGCTTGTGCCGTGGCTGCGATGGGGCCGAGCAATCTCATCACCTTCATAGAGACGATACCACCCTATTGGACCCCATTGCTGAGCCTGATGTATGAGCGCGTCGGTAACCCCGAGACCGAGGCTGATTTCCTCGAGTCCCGGTCGCCTCTTTTCAAGGTGGACGCCATCGAGATCCCGATGCTCATAGCCCAGGGTGCCAACGATGTCAGAATCAAGGCCTCAGAAAGCGAGCAGATAGTAGAAGCAATGCGGGAGAGAGGTATCGATTACGAATATATGGTTTTCGAAGACGAGGGCCATGGCTTGCTTATCGAAGCTAACAGAATCAAGTTCTATGCCGCCGTCGAGAAGTTCCTGAGCGAGCATGTGGGCGGCCGCTACGAAGAGTAGAGGGGTTTGTGAGCAATAAAGCGCCATAATGTTATGTTTTGGCGCACTACCGGGATCAGATCTTGAAAATTGAATTCAATTTTCAAGATCTAACCCCGGTCGCTTTTCGCTTGACCTCCATCTAACCGTCTGCTATAATCCGGAACTGCACGGGAGCTAAGGGGGCATAAGACGGACACGCGAAGCCACGGTTTCCACACACCTTTAACGACAGTTTGGTATTCGCTCCACCCCAGCTCGTACCATCACGCTTCGGAACCAGCAATAAGGCAAAACCAGGCGTTTTCAGGTTTGGTCAAAGGAATTGGACTGTAGCTGATCAGTCCGATGCAGAGCGCGAGTTGAGAGGCATGGGCACGGTGACGCCGTGCCCATGCCTTAGTTTATCTGGGGGCATATCCGCGATGTTGCAGCGTCGCGTCTCCGTGGCCGACGGTCTTTGTCGCTCCTGCGGCAACGAACTCTTCTATATCCTGGACACAGCCAGCGCTGCAGCCTACAATCTCTGTGGGATCAATCTACATGAGTGTCGAAATAGGGGGGAGGGCGTTGCCGAAACAGATAACGCTTGACGAGCTTTCCACCATTACTCTCGCCCGTCACTTTCTGGTCTCAGGACCCCAACCTGAGGAGATTACCGAAGCCGTCGGCCGGCTCTGCGGCCTCAATGCCCAGAGCGCCCGGGCGCCGTACGTTTCCCTCTGGAACCGCGTGGAGGGCTTCACAAAGGAGACTCTCACCGAGGCTCTATATGAGGAGAAGACCCTGATCAAGGCCTGGCTGATGAGAGGAACGGTCCATATCATTCCCACGGCCGATTTTCCCGTCTATCAGAAGGCCTTGGGGGGGGACCTCTGTAAGGCCTGGGAAGCCTCACTAAAGAAGCAGACGCTCCTGGACCTGCCGCGGACCTGGACCAGGCTTCTCGACGCCATAGCTAACTCGCTCGGAGAAGGCCCCCTGGTAAAAAAGGATCTCGTGGAACGGGTCAAGAGTCTCATAGGAGGTTACACGGAAAGCGAGCAGAAGCGTCTCGTGGGCTGGGCCCTGAGGCTTCTCACGTACCAGGGGCGGGTATGTCATGATCGGCCCACAGGCCCATGGTATCATTTCAAGGACAATCGCTTCGCCCTGGTTAGCGACTGGCTCGCACCCGAGCGAATAGGAGGGACCGTTGAAGAGGAGGCCCGACACGATCTTCTTATCAAGTACCTCGGAGGCTATGGCCCGGCGACCATCCACGACTTCGCATATTGGGCGGGACTTAAGATTCCCAAAGCCAAACAAGTCTTCAGAGCCGCCCGAAAACATCTCTCCGAGATAAGCGTCGAGGGCAGCAAGGCGACTTTCTGGGTTCTGGCCGAAGACCTCGATTCGCTCGTCGGTCGAGAGCCCGGCAAGCGCGTATGCTTCCTCCCTGAGTTCGATTCGCTCATAATGGGCCACAAAGACAAGTCCCGCCTCATTGACGCGGAAAACCGCACCAAGGTCTTCCTGGGGCTCGCCAGAGTCGTTCCCACACTGCTTCTCGACGGCCGCCTGGCCGGTACCTGGGACTACCGGTTCGGCGATCAATCCCTTCATATCAAACCCTTCGGGCGGCTTTCCCAGGAAACCAGCAACACCATCAAGGCCGCTTCCCGGCACCTCAAGGAGTTTCTCAAGGAAGAGACTGCTCCACAACCACACCCGTGATATTGAAGCGGGGTAGGCTGATCCCGAGCCCCGACAAGGCAATCTAACATCCAGATAACATTCACCACGTGGAGCTTGGCTCTAGAAGACTAGCTCGCCGGTGCTCACAAAAGATGCCGTATTGGGTCCGAAATGACATGTTCCGGCCACTCCGCCGAGCGTGCTCACCATTTCAGTAGTAGGTCGCCTGATTCTCTCGTAAGATAAAGCCTCTGTTAACCTCCAAGTAAACATAATATAGATTATGCGTAGTTGTATTAATCCTAATTCCCAATCTCACAAACCCACCATAACTGAATGAATTACCGAGCTTTACACGAGTCTAGAAGGTGGTCCACATTTCAGCGTCGAATTCCGGGGTCGGAAGCGTGAATCTAATGACTTCGTGGACCGGGCGATGCTCGATGACATCCTCGTCTTTAATAACGGCAACCCTGAATGAGACGATGTCACCCGGTTTGGCACCGAGCACATCAAAGTCGATGGCGATCTCGGTGTTCTCGAGGGCCACGGCCTTGACATGATCGGCGACATCTTGGGGTTCGACGTCGAGCCCTACATCGCCTGGAGACCTCCGTCGGCTGGCGCGGACGGTTATTTGGCGGTGTGAGGGATCCTCATATTCGAGCCTGAAGGCCAGGGCTGTGAAATCCTCGGTTTGAGGTGAAACGCTGGTATCCAGCCTCAGATAAAGGCGCTCGTGGTCGAAGCCGAAATATATGGCCTCGAGTATCCTGTGTCCAAAGACGGCGCGTGAGCTGTCACGGTAGCTTTCGTAAAGACCGGCGAGCTTCCACTCATAGAAGGTCGTGATCTTTCCATCGAGAGCCGGGTGGAGAACCGCAACGGGCCCGAATCGGATGGCCACCCCTCCCCTGTCGATCATGACCGGCCGTAGAACCTCATGAGGGACATGAGCTCCCACGAGCTCATATACATGCCTCAGGTGAGCCCTGAAAAGCGCGTCGAATTCCGTTTCCTCACGACAGCTGTGCTCTCCCCCATACCACCAGAACCAGTCGCTCCCTTCGGCTCCGTAGATGCACTTCCATGCGGCACGGCTGTCGGCCTCAGAGAGCCTCGAGGCCCCGGCAGCCAGCACCCCCCTCGCTTGCGCTAGCAGATCCCAGGCCCTGTTGTTCTCACTGTGCCCTATCCACGTGGTGAAATCGCCTCGGATCCACGATCCTGGATGGATCTTCTTGAGAAGGGGCCTCGGGGCCTTACCCTCGAGTAGGTCTGACAAACAGACTGTCCTGATCCAGCTGCTTTGTGAAAGCTCCGTATAGAGTTGCCTGAGAAACTCATCCCCACCCCGATCGTAGTCTTCCCAATGGTTCTCACCGTCCAGGGCGACAACTACAACACCGTCTTCCACATCGCGCCCCAACCCGTTCCTTATCTTAAGTAGACGCGACATGAAATCCTCGACGGCCTCGTCGGCAGGCAGCCGTGCATACTCGAATCCGATTAGGTCAGACAGCAACCTGTCCCGGAAAAAGACAACAACCTCTCCCCCACTACCCTTGAATCTGAAGGGTCTATAGAGAAGATCGGGTCTCGTCACTTCGCCTTCCGCGGTCTCTCTGAGCTCGACCCCCAGGGTCCTCTCCAAGACCTTCTCATCGGTGGCGGTCCATCTCACACCACACGTCGACAACAGGTCCAGGGTTTCGTCGCTGACTCCACCCTCGGGCGGCCAGAGACCCAGGGCCGGTTGTCCAAACACATCTTCGTGCATATCGAGACCCATCCGGACCTGGCGCTCGGCATCCTCGGGGAAGCGGATCGACTCTGTCGGCAATTCCAGACCGGCCGCCGACCGGGCGGCGATGCCTGATTCACAGATTAGCGGAAGCATCGGATGGAAGTATGGTGAGGTAGATAGCTCGGCCCTGCCGGCCTCCACAAGCTCTCTATACAGGCCGGTCACCGATTTCATCACCTCAAGCTGTTTGTCCAAAAGGCCGAGTTTCATCTCTTGCGTGAACTGACGCCCCTTGGAGAAGAGTGAGGCCACCACCGGATCCTCGCGCAATGCCGATCCCATCCACGCGAGGTTGGACCAAACTTGGAGATCCAGAAAGTCCTGTGTCTTGAATCGTCTGACTGCGGCGTCCACCTTGTAGTCATGCTCCAGATCCTGGCATTTCTCAAGCAGCGACCTGTAGCGGGAATAGGGCTCTATGATGGCTCTACGTTTACCCAGAAAGAACTGCCGGATTAGCGTGACTTTTTCATCCCGGGTGAGCTTGTCCGCGGGCTTTCTCGACAGTTCGAGATGAACCTCTCTTGTGTTGCCTCCGGCATAGTCGAGTATCTGCTCAACCAGACAGGGAACGAAGTTGAATGTCGCTTTCAGGCCAGGATAGCGGGCCAGCCTGGCCGCCATGTCGTAATAGTCCTTTACCGTATGCAACCTCACCCAGGGCAGGCCGTAAATGCCGGTTCTGGGGTTCTTATAGTACGGCTGATGCATGTGCCAAAGAAATGCAACCTTGAGAGGCTGCTGACTCATGAGGGATTCTCTAGCCTCGCCTGAGTTTCCATGAGTAACATTTTGGCAAGTGTGGCCTGATTGGAATCCGGATAGATCTCCAGCAGATCGTTGTAGGCGCTCTCCGCTGACCTAAGATCTCCGGCAAGCCTGTGGCAACGGGCTGCACCCATTAAGGCGTCCGGAGCCAAGGGACTGTCCGCGTGCTCACGCTGAACCTTAAGATAGCTCTCAGCGGCATCCCGGTACCTACCCAGTTCCTCAAGACACTGAGCAATCCCTTCCTTGGAAGATACGGTGAATTCTCCTCTGCGCTTGCCGAGGTTCAGATACTTCTCGAACAGGACACGCGCCGAATCATACCGCCCGGTGGCAAACTGGGCGTTGGCCAGAAAGAAACTAGCGTCGGAGTGGCCCCACGTACCCCTGTATCGTCCCATCACAGCGGAATATGACTGCATTGCGCTTCCAAGATTGCCGGCCTTCATATCCATGTTGGCGCGCCAAACCCAGACCTGGGCTTCATTCTCCGCCGTCCTGCGTTGGCGGATCGCGACCGTCGCTATCATAAGTATCACAATTGCAACCAGCGCGATTCCCAGGATCCGCTTCGAGTTCTCTCTGACATACTGCACCGTCCCGACAAAGAACTCCGCGACCTTGTCCTCTTTTATCTCCTTTTTCGTGAGTTTCCGATGCTTTCTGGCCAATTCTGCACCTCCGTTGGGTGTAAAGTACCAGAAGCGTGAATCGAAGGCAAGCGGTTTTTGGACGTAGTCAAGGTGGCAGTGGGCGAGCGTAACACCGCAGATGTGTGTTCTATACCTCTATGCGACAGGCTGGATTAGAATGCTCAGATGCAAGGCACGCGAAGTGGTGACGAGTGAGGCGTACTTGAGGTACGCCGCAACGATGGCCCGCGAGCGTAACACCGCAGATGTGTGTTCTAATCCAGCCTGGCCGCGGACTGAAAAAGCTTGACAATACCCCAACCCACACCTCTATACTCCAACAACGGCGGATTGCCCTGCCCAAAGGCGCAGGCCGTTACGAGGACAGCTTATGCATAAGGAGCGTGGCGTAGCACTCGGGCCTTCCTCCCTTCATGATTCTCGCGGCCGCATGGATTCCCGTATCCGGATAGTCGCTGTCATCGGAACTGCCGCCCTGGTCCTCCTCGAGCTGTTCCTGGCCTTCAGGATCCCTGACCAACCGTATGCGGGCGTGATACTGAACAACCTGGCTGTCGCAAGGGTCGCCCCAGCCTCCCCAGGGGAAATCGCGGGCCTGAGAAAGGGCGATCGGTTGATTTCCCTAAACGGTGCGCCCTGCGTTACGACGAAAGGTGTCTCGGACTGCCTCGGTGAAGCGAGACCCGGTGACACGGTAGCATACGGTGTTCGCAGGGAAGGCCGCGACCTTACGGTACCCGTAACGCTTGTGAACCTCCCCCCTGCCGAGATCGTGAGAAAGATATTTCTGGTGGGCGTGGGCTTGAGTTTCATAGCCATAGGGCTCCTGGTCTATTTCAAACGCAACGATAAGGTCGCTCTGGTTTTCTACCTTTTCTCGCTGGCCTTTGGCCTGGTTCTCACCAACATCGTCACAGTGGGGGCAGGATCGGCGAGCCCGCTTCACAGGTATGTTCTGAACGACCTCTTGATGCTCATACTGCCTGCTCTGTTTCTGCACTTTTTCCTGATATTCCCCGAGACGCGAGGAATACTCAAACAGTACGGCCGCCTGGAGTTCGCACTCTATCTCCCCGCTGCAGTCATGTTCGCCGCATCGGTCTATTTCAATGTGATGATCTTCTCGCGAGGAAAGGTGTTCGGCAACGCCATCACGGTCTTCAGGAGCGCTACGGCCGCCTATTTCATCGCCTTCGTGGTCTTGGGGCTGGTGGCGTTTATCTATGCATACAGGCATGTTGCAACCGAAAGCACGAGATCCAAGCTCAGACTTGTGGTTTGGGGGACGCTGATCGGTACTCTACCCTTGATATTCGTCCAGGTCGTCGTCAGCATCCGGCCCGAAATTGAGATACCCGGTGAGAAGTTGGCGTTTCTCCCCCTGATACTTGTGCCTGTTGCATTCGGACACGCGATTGTAAGATACGGGCTTCTCGATCTTGAGATCGTTGTAAAGCGAAGCCTCGTCTACACACTGCTCATAGCAGTTCTCGCATCGGTCTATTTCGTTGTGGTCTACGGGATCGGGAGACTCGCTTCGAGTTTCGTCGGAAGCGCCGATCTGCTGTTCTCCATCATATCGATATTCGCGATAACCTTGCTGATTTCACCCCTCAAGGCGCGAATCCGAATCGCCGTCGATAAGGTTTTCTTCAGGCAAGAGTACAACTACAGGAAGGTGCTCAAGCAGATCAGCCACTCGCTTGTGGGCATCATCAACCTGGAGAGCCTGGTGAGCTATCTGGCGATCAGGGTGGCGGAGGTGCTGGACGCAAGCATAGTCGTGGTTTTCCTGCTGGATGACAGAACCGGCCAACACACATCCCGCTATGGCGTCAGGGTGAAGCATGTGATGTTAAGAGGTTTCGACAAAGACGGCACGCTCTGCACCTATCTGTCCAAGACCCAGACGGCATTCAACGTCGAACGCAAGATGGCTTCCGGCAGGCCTCTACCGCTCTGCAAAGAAGAAGCCATGACCCTGCTTGATGCCAATGCGGCCGTCGTCGTTCCCTTCATCTTCAAGGGCGAACTCCTTGGCTTCATGTCGATCGGCAGGAAACGATCGGACGAATTCTATTCTGCTACCGATGTCGAGCTCCTGGAAACCCTCTGTGACCAGGTCTCTCTGGCGATTGAAAACGCGAGCCTCTACCTCGAGGCCGTCGAAAAACAGAAGATGGAACAGGAACTCGAGGTCGCCAGGGAGATACAGCATCGTCTGCTGCCCAAGGCACTCCCCGAAATACCGGGACTGGTGACGCATGCGATGAATGTACCGAGCAAGCACGTGGGCGGCGACTACTACGACTTAATCCCTTTGAGCAAGGACAAGGTCGCATTGGTAATCGCCGATGTGTCGGGAAAAGGGGTGCCGGCAGCCCTCTTGATGGCATCCCTTCAGTCCAGTCTGAGGGCAGAAGCAGACTGCGAAAAACATCCGTCGGAGGTTATTTCGGCTTTGAATCGTGTTATATACGAGCATACCGGCGGGGGCACATTCGTGACTATTTTCTACGGCCTGATCGATTTCACAGACGCCACGATAACCTACTGCAATGCAGGGCACTCCCCCCCCATCCTGATGTACGAGAACGACACCCCCAGACAGCTCGACAATACCGACATAGTCATCGGGGTCGATCCCGAAGTGGCTTACCAAAACACGACCGTCCCGATCCGGGATGGCGAGCTCCTCTTCCTCTATACCGATGGCATCACCGATGAACTGGACGAAGGCGATGAGCCTTATGGTGAAGCGAGATTGATCTCAGAGCTCAGCGAGCTCCGTGAAGCGGAGTTGTCGGAAATAGTCTCACGTGTCCACGATGATGTGCTTCGGTTTACCGGCGGCAAACCCCAGGATGACCTTACCGTGCTTGCCGTAAGGATCGTAACAATGGCCCCCTACAGACGGCGCACGTCTCTTACAAAAAAACCCTAAACCCAACTTCCCCCCACGCCGATTACTAAGCTGGACGACCCGAGCGCCGTGTCTGGCGCCATAGGAAAGGGGGCGACACCATGTTCTTGGTTGCTCAGTTCCTCTTCGTTGACCTTGTCTGTGAGATCATCGATCTTTTCTGGTGGCTGAAGTAAAGGCATAGTACCGCCAAGCCACGCAGGTCAGCTCTAGCCGGCCCTGTCGGCACAGGCCTTCCGGGCGTACGCGCCCGCCCCTCTCACACCATGCAAGGGTATGCCCGTCCGATCCATCTTGATCCACAACCACAGTTCATGCCGGTTCCACTCCCCTCGATCGGGGCCACACGGAATACGCCACGGGCAAGCCCGTGGTACCTGTGTCCGACCGCCTCCGCCAAAGCTTCGGCGGGTTATCCGCCACAGGGCGTGCCTATTAAGTGACATCCGCCGAAGCACCTTCTTACGCACTTAACCATGGCTAAACCCATGGTCCTCTGCATAGGCGAATAGAGAGGCTCCCTTCCTCGACAGGAAGGGAGCCTTTGATGCTCTTTACTGTAGTATCACTTTGATGGTGCGTTGGGCTGCACCTTACGGTCGGTATTATTGTAGATGCCGACAATCTGAGAGAATGCGCTCTCATTGCCGCTCGCGTCCACGGCAGTAACCTTATAGTAGGTCATCTCCATGGCAAGGACCTTGTCATAGAACCAAGGGCAATACACAAGGTTCGAGGATACGATTCCGAAAGGTCCGTCTTCAAACGATGACTTGTAGAGCCTGTAGCCGGCCAGATCGATCTCGGCGTTCTCATCCCACCTGACGACTACCAGGTCGTTTTCAGCCTGGATTTGGACACCGATCGGTGGGACCGGCGGGACGGTATCCACCGTCGACAAACCGTCTCCCCCTTCATTGCCACAGGCACCCATGAATATGAAGAGCGCCGCCATGACCACAAACAAATGCTTCAAATTCCTCATACTGAAACTCACCTCCCCGGATCCTGATGTTAGTCGCTGCTACAACCTATTCTAATGTCCGGAGTAAGTGGTTTTGCAAGAAGCATACCACCAAGCCAGTAGGCAGAGGCGCGTAAGCCCTTGTCCTACGTGGGCTTAGGATATGCTTTCGTCAGATACGCTGCCTGTCACCCCGATGGGGTCGCGGCTGTGTGCAGGTTGCAATCCCGCCATGCACTGTGCAAGGGGCTTCGTATGATTGCTATCGCTTGATCAACTTGCGGATACGGAGATGCTCTCCTGCCCAGATGTAGGCGAAATAGACCCCGGGAGCCACGATCCGACCGCCTTCATCCCTCCCGTCCCAGACCACATAAACCGACCCGCCCGGCGGTGGGGCAAGATCCCGGAGCTTCCGACCCAGGGCGTCGAAAACGCTAACCTCAAGAGGCCGATTCTCCCCACCGAGACTGAAGGTTTCAAACACTATGTCGGAGCTGAAAGGATTGGGGTAGGCACTGATCCTGACGCGGGTTTCCCACTCACCGACCAGAGACAGCATAAATTCCTTAAGACCCTGAATCCCTTCAGGCTCTTCAAGATCATGGTTTTCGACGTTTCCTCCGCAACGGGCCAGCTCGCCTCCGAAAAGAACCCGGAAATCCTCCGCGAATATCTCAGCCGGCCTGCAAGCGTGATCGATAGAGGTACCTCTGTCCTCTAAGTCCAGGCCCCTGAGGGCCGCAAAACGCTCCCAAAGGTCCATGCGGGACTCAGGCATAAGCAGGTGTTGCACTACGTGACCTATCTCGTGGGCCACGATGTAGTGGATGTGTTGGTCCGGATACTCGACTCTCCCGGGGGAGAGAAACACCACTCGGCCCTCGGCGGACGACTCAGAAAAATGGCGCCTGGGTACCGGCAGGATGACTACCTGAATCTCCAGGTCCCGGATCGGATACTCGATCGCCCGAATCGCCTCCTCCACCCGGGCCGCCGGCATGGCACAGTAGTCCTCCGCCGATCCCGTCAGCGGCCACCGCCAGGTACCGGGCAAAGAGATGTAGGTGACACCGCCTCTGGTTTCGAGATAGACGTCCACATCCGTACCCGAAACCACCTTGACACCGCCGACTGTAGCGACGTCCGCATCGCTGGACCGTCCCAGTGCCAAGAAACCCAGCAGAATGCAAAAAGATATCAGAAACGTCCGTCCCAAAAGGCCACCGCCCTCCTAAATAAAATAGGGCCACCAAAGATCAGAGCGATCTTCGGCAGCCCGGTCATCTGCTTAGATACCAAGGCGTTGCGGGTAATCCCGCCTTTTCGGCATCGCTCAAAAGACGTTCCCTGAGTCCCGAGCACTACTAGTTTACCACAGATTGGGTGGCCAGGTCAACTGTTTTGAGCACGTTACGGGGGAACGAGAAGGGACAAGGTGGCCGCTTCAGGTGCTGGGAAGCTGGCGTGCTCTTAGGTTTGGTTGCCCGTCTTCGCCCAGGGGCTTCGACGTGGCACCACGCCGCGCAAACAAAGTCACATATGGCGGCCTGTCAAATGTGGGTCAATCTTGATTCAATGCGCGGTACAAGTAGCTTTTGAGGAGGCGATCCGCAAGCCGCGACACAAGACCGGTATTGTCGGATAGCAGTCCTTCCTTGCGCAGCAATCTGCAGATAAGGCGGCTCCGGTGCAGATCGAGGGCCTGTTGTCCGAGCTTCTCAGTGAGGCCATATCGTCGCATCTACTTCCTCTTCCTTGAGATTGATCATCTTTATGCCATCGACATAGTCCGAAGTTGAGGCCTTCTTGAGCATCTTCAACCTGCCCATGACGGCCTCGATCTCTTTGCATTCGGCGTCTATCTTATCCAGAGCATCGGTGGCTTCATCCGTGATGTCAGCCGCACCCCTTACGAACCGGACCGCAACCTCTATTCCCGAGATGCTGTTGTTTATGCAGTGGTTTATGCTGACCACCACCTCGCCGATGGCGGCAACTCTCTCCACCTTCACCAGCTCCTGTTGGGTTTGCTTGAGAAGCTGGTTGGTGTGCTCCAGTTCCTGCACCTTGTTTTCCAGCTGCTCGTTGGCGGTGGTGAGCTCGAACACCAAGCGTTCGTTCTCGAGAGCCAGCATCCGTTTCTCGATAGCGTTCGCAAGATGGGCCAGAATCTGGGTCGAGGTCAGGGGTTTCGTCAGATATGAATTGGCGCCTTTGTGCATAGCTTCCGCGGCGGACTTCACACTTGCGTACCCGGTGATCATGATGAATTGGGTCAGGGGAAAAGCGTCCTTGACCTGTGTGAGAAGGTCTATGCCGCTGATGCCGGGCATTGCGAGATCTGAGATTATGACATCGTATTCCTGAGACGTCGAAGCCAGGGCGGCATCTCGAGGACTGGTGTAGAGATCCGGCGTATATCCGGACCGGCGCAGCACCTCACCCAGAACATCGACGATATCATCGTCGTCATCGACGATCGCAATCCGCACCGTTGACTTGTCGTCATTGAGTCCTTGCTCAGTCCGTCCCATGATCTCCCCCATTCCTCCGAGGTAGCCAGACGAAGAACGTGCTGCCCTGACCGGGCTTGCTGATGACATCGATACTCCCACCGTGCGCTTCGACGATGGCTTTGGCCACCGAAAGCCCAAGACCGACGCCTGCGAATCTCCGGGTGTGGGTCATGTCGGCCTGGGTAAATGAATTGAAGATACTGTTGATCTTGTCGTCAGGGATCCCTATGCCGGTATCGAGGATGGATACCCTGAAGCCGTCAGGGTCCACTGTCTCGGAGACCCCGATTTCTATCCTTCCCGATTCAAGATTGAATTTTACCGCGTTTTCTATCAGGTTGGTAACAGCCACGCTCAGTTTCTCCGTATCTCCCTTGATCCAGCCCTTGTTCCCCTCTACGAAATCGATACTGATATCCTTGGCTTTGGTCATGGGACCGACCCTGTCCATGGATTCTCTAATCACCTCGGAGATATCCACGCTCTCGTCTGCTATCAGCAGCTCGCCGGCATTGGCCTCGGTCATTAGCAGGAGGTTCAGTATGAGCATCTCCAGCCTTCCAAGGTTGTCTTTCATCCCCCCCAGCCACTTACTCTCGTTCTGTCCAAGATGCTCACCTTTGTCCAGAAAACTGGTGAGCATGGTGAGGTAGCCTCTTAACGACATCAAGGGTGTTCGGAATTCATGCGACACGGTGCTGATTATGTTTGACTTGATCTGGTCGATTTCAATGAGTTTTCTCATCAGGTGGGAAAGCTCCAGGTTTTCCCGCGCCAGCTTCTGCTTCTCCAATCCCAAGCGGACCGTCTTTTCCAGCTCGTACATCGAGAAAGGTTTCACGACATAATCATAGGCACCTTTCTTCATGGCCTCGACGGCCGACTGCACACTCGCGTAGCCTGTCATGATGATGAATACGGTTTCCGGATTGGCCTCTGCCACGTGGTCCAGCAGATCCACACCGTTCATGCCCGGAAGGCGCAGATCACATATGACTATTCCGAAGTTCTTCTCGTGTATCAGCCCGAGGGCCTGCCGGGCCGTTACTGAAGTCTCTACTTCGTAGCCGCGCATGGAAAAGAACTCGGCAAGAGCGTCGACAACGGATTCCTCGTCGTCGATGATAAGAATGAGACGCTGCTCGGCGGATTCCCCGGCCGAGGGCATTCCCTTCTCCAGCACAGCAGTGGACCCCATTTCAGATGATCTCTTGTCTGGTATCACAGTGCTCTCCTTGGAGTCTTAGTGGGTTGAAACTAGTTCACACGCGATCATCTCGTTTGCCACCGACGCGGGAGCATCCGGATCGGCCGTGCCCCGTTCGGAAAAGGCCGAGAGCAGTGAATCCTGCAATAATCTCAATCTTCCCCGCAACCTAAGCATGGCTTTGGTGTGAATCTGGGAGA
This sequence comes from bacterium, assembly GCA_025774115.1. Classification (GTDB taxonomy): domain Bacteria; phylum Arandabacterota; class Arandabacteria; order Arandabacterales; family Arandabacteraceae; genus JALGWN01. Next base: position 14,329 of record JALGWN010000011.1, on the reverse strand, counting down.
CTCGCGACTCGGAGACACCAAGGGTTCTCCCAATCTCCTTGAGAGTCATATCTTCATAGTAGTAAAGGGCCACCACAGTTCTTTCCTTCTCCGGAAGGTTCATGATCGCCTCAGCCAGAATCTCTCTCATCTCCTCTATTTCCAGGGAGGTAGAGGGCGACCCTCCTTCTTTGGAGCAGACCAGGTCGATTATTCTGGTCGTCCTTTCTCCGTCCTGGCTGCCGACAAAATCATCCAGTGACAGCAACCCGGCTGAGATAATCTCATCAACGATCGACTTGAACGCACTGACCGACATATTCAGCTTCTTCGAGATCTCCTCGTCATCCGCCGCCCTGCCCAGTTCGTTCTCCAGGCGCGAGTACGCTTCCTCCACCATCCTCGCCTTCCGCCTGACCGACCGGGGTACCCAGTCAAGAGACCTCAGGTCGTCCACTATGGCACCTCTGATTCGAGCCACCGCGTATGTCTCGAACTTGGTATCGCGGCCCGGGTCAAACTTTCCGACCGCGTCCATCAACCCAACCACCCCCGCACTCACCAGGTCGTCTATCTCCACCGACGGAGGCACCGACATCGCCATCTTGCCGGCCACATACCTCACCAGGTATAGATAGTTCTGGATCAGCTTACCCCTTACGGTCGCTGATTCTGTCTCCTGAAAAGCGGCCCACAGCTCATCAATCGTCTCAGGAGAAAGACCTACGCATGTCCTGTTCATCTTCTCACCATCCTTGCTGTCGTCCAGTGACCCATAACTAAGCAGACCGGATAGACGTCATTGCAACCTCTGTGCCTGGATATTAGAAGTGGTAATATCGGATAATGGCCGCTTAACTGATTTAATCACAAATACTTAAAACCTTTTGATCTGAAATCAGGCACATTGGAAGCCGAGTCGGCCGGCTTGACAAGGAATGGCAAGCATAACCTCTTAAGTATCAATCGGTTACCTTTCCAAACTTTCTCTTGACATGAATAGAGCTGGTAAAATTCTCACCACCCCGGAATCGTCATTGGTAGCATAAGAGGCCGCAACCGACTTAACCAGAGCAGGCTCCAGATCGGCCCTTGGTCAAGTCTCAAAACGCCAAAGGGAGCTTCAAACATGCAAAACTGAGCCTGAAAACAAGCGTGGAATAAGAAATGGTAGATAATTAGCCGGGTGGATACTTATTGACCATCCCGTAGGCCTTGAGTTTCTGCCTGAGCGTCTGTCTTGTAATGCCGAGCGCACGGGCTGCTTTGCTCTTATTCCCGCCCGCCCAGCTGAGAGCCTCGGCAACGGCCCGCCTCTCGGCCTCCTTAAGGCTGATCGGCACACCCTCCGCCCGACTTGAGCCCGGAATAGAGCCGTGCGCGGCCCTGCCCCTCTGGAGGTCGCTGGGCAGATGCTCCGGCAATATGAGGTCTTTGCTCTCCAGCAGGATCGCCCGTTCGATCACGTTTCTGAGCTCCCTCACATTGCCCGGCCAGTCATACTCCATAGTCACCTCCTGGGCCTCCCTGGACAAACCCCGGACCGACCGGTTGAGCTCCTGGTTGAAGTAATCTATGAAGAAGCTCGCCAGGATTGGGATGTCCTCCTTACGCTCTCGCAAAGCTGGGACATAAATCGGAATTACCATAAGCCGAAAGTAGAGGTCATCACGGAATTTCCCCTGGTCCTTCGCCTTGCGCAGATCACGATTGGTGGCCGCCATTATCCTGGTGGAAACCTCAATGTCCTTTACACCCCCGATCCTGCGGAATCTCTTGGTCTCTATCAATCTCAGGAGCTTGCTCTGGAGACTAAGCGGCATCTCTCCTATCTCATCAAGAAAGAGAGTTCCGCCTTCTGCGAGTTCCACGAGACCCTGTTTGCTCTTCTTTGCGTCAGTGAAGGCGCCTTTTTCATAGCCGAAGAGCTCACTCTCCAGAAGGTTTTCCGGCAGAGACGAGCAATTTATCTCCATGAAGGGTCTGTCCATGGTGTCACCCAGGAAATGAATGGCCTTGGCGACGAGTTCCTTCCCGGTTCCGCTATCTCCCTGGATCAGCACGGTCGAGGCCCCGCTGGCCGAGACCTTCTCTATGACCTCGGCAATCTTCTGCATCAGGTCGCTTTTGCCCACAACGAAGCGGTCCGCCTGGCGATAGCCCACGACTATCTGGCGGACAGATCCGGCTTCACGCCTCAGTCTCGCCCCGTCAAGGGCCCTGTCGACCACATCCAGCATGCGCTCGAGTTCTATCGGTTTGCTGAGGCATTTGTATGCCCCCAACCTGGCTGCTTCGAAGGCCGTCTCAACCTCGATGCCGCTTCCCACAAGCACAATGGCAGCCTCCTTGCTGGTGCGCTTGCAGGTCTTGAGCAGGTCCGAAAGGTCCATTTCCAGTCTGTCTATGTCGACTACTAGAAGGTCGTAGGAGGTGCGGCCCAGCAGCTTTAAGGCTTCCTCGAGCGCAAGGTTCTCGGAGATCTCATGCCCCAAACCCCTCAGCGATCGTGCCAAGAGAGCCCTGGGATCCTTATCAAGCCCTGTGAGAACGATCTTAAAGACGGCAGTCTGCTTTTTTGTCATTTCGATACCGGCCGGAAGTCCATTAGAATCATCAGAGGCCATACTATTGGTTATGGTTGGGGAAGTCAACTAGGAAGAAGGAGGTCGGGTGTGTCCCTCGGAGAGCAGGCGATCCGCTATGACATGCAGCACATCCTCCGAGTCGTAATAGCCGCTGCAGATGCGAACTCGTGCGGCCAGGATCTTGTCGTCCCTGACTGCTCCACAGTGTTCGTGGATCTCTTGGGCAATCTGCCTGCACCGGCCCCGCAAGTCCTCAGGCAGGGGGCTTGGTCCGTTCATGTCTCTACCCTTGCTCATTGTCGCCGGGGTCTCCGTTATTCCTATGCTTCTTGACGGAATTCATCCGCTCCCGACGGGGGGTCTTGGGCAGCACACGTCCGTTCTCCCTGACTATTGCTTCATACACTTCTCTGCGATGCACGGGCACATCTTTGGGGGCGTTTATGCCCAACTGTACCTGCTCGCCTCGTATGTCGACAATTACGACCTCAATGCTGTCGCCGATCATGATCCGCTCATTGCGTTTCCGTGTGAGAATAAGCAACTCAATTGCCTCCTGCCCAGGACGGAGCCCGGCCGGCCGCGCAAGCCTCCAACTCGTCCAGTGCCTCATCCACTCCTGTGTGAATCCTGAAGTACTTGGCAAGATTGGTTATCTCGAGCATCCTCCGAATACCTTCGCAGGGACCGACCAGACATAGGACACCCCCAAGCGAGGTTATTGACTTCGAATTACCCACCAGGGTACCCATACCGGAGCTGTCCACCCGTGGGACCGATGTGAGATCGACAATCACGTTCGATGCACCATCCACTATGAGCGATTGGATCGCCTCCCCGACCGAGCTGGCCGTATAAACATCAATCCTCCCGGAGATCTTAACAACCGCCGTCCGCCCCCTATTTGCCGTGGTTATCTTCAAGAGTCACTCACCCTTTCTCAAAACCCCTCATGAATGTCCTCATCTATCCATCGGCACCCTGCTGATCGCACTGAAACCTCTTTTTCTATTAGGGCTACTCGTTCACACCCATTATGTCTTCGTCGAGCACGGTTCGGGTGACCCTCATCACCTCTTCCACGGTGGTAAGACCCTGCTCCACCTTATCGAGACCGTCCTCGAACATAGTCGTGAAACCTGTCTTCCGCGCCTGCGCTACAAGATCCGGGGCCGTCCCCCCTTTCACAATCAGCCTCCTCATGACGTCATTCAGGACGACCAACTCGTAGAGGCCGACCCTTCCCTTGTATCCGTTTTCCGAGCAGCGGTCACACCCCTGGGCCTTGAGAGCTTTCCGGAGCCTTCTGGTCTCTCCGGTTTCCGGTATGATGATCTCGGGCGGCTGGGTCTCGACTGCACAGGAAGGGCACACCCTCCTGACAAGCCTTTGAGCTATCATGGCCGCTACCGAGGAACTCACCAGGAAGGGCTCTATTCCCATATCGACAAGCCTTATAACACTAGATATCGCATCGTTGGTATGGACCGTTGTAAAAACCAGATGTCCGGTGAGTGCGGCCTGTATGGCGATCTCGGCAGTCTCCACATCACGCGTCTCACCAACCATGATGATGTCCGGATCCTGCCTGAGGATCGCACGGAGCCCGCTTGCGAAAGTAAAACCGGCAATCGGATTGGTGTGCCCCTGGTTCACGCCCTGAACATGGCTCTCCACCGGGTCTTCGAGTGTCACGATGTTCTTCTCACTATCATTTATACAATTCAGAGCGGCATAGAGCGTGGTGGTTTTGCCGCTACCTGTCGGACCGGTTACCAGGATTATCCCATGGCTCAGTGTGAGTATCTGACGGAACTTCCTGAGAATCTGGTCGCTCATCCCAAGGCTTTCCAAGGCAATGCTCATGCCGGTCCGTTCGAGTATCCTCATGACCACTTTCTCCCCGTGTACCGTGGGGAACGTGGAAACACGAAGATCGATCTTACGGCCCTCCATACGAACGGTGAAACGTCCGTCCTGCGGCAGACGCCTTTCCGCAATGTTTATCTTGGCGAGGATCTTGAGCCTCGAAAGCACGGCGGCCTTGAGCATGCGAGGTATAACGATTTCCTCATGGAGCACACCGTCTATACGATATCTGATTATCAGCGACTTCTCCTGAGGCTCCGCATGGATGTCGCTGGCCCGTTTGACAATGGCCCTCTCGATCATCAGGTTCACCAGCTTAACGACCGGAGCTTCCTGACTGAGCTTCTCGGACTGAATTATCTCCTCGGTCTCATCATGCTCTTCCGCCACATCCAATACGTCGGTGGTTATGCCTTCTATAGTGTCCAGGACCGTGCTCTTCTTGCCGTAGTAAGTATCAATGGCCTGCATTATCTCGCGCGGCCTCGATACAACCGGCTCCACCTCACAACCCGTCACGAATCTGATCTCTTTCAGCGCCTCGGAATCTGTGGGATCCGCCATCGCCACGGTCAGGTTCTTCTCCACCTTGAACAGGGGCATTATCCTGAGCTCGCGGGCCATCGCTTCGGAAACTATCTCCAGTACGGCCGGATCGACCACGGTAGTATCCAAGCCGATGAAGGGGATCTTCAGCTGTCTTGCCAGCCCCTCGACAATCTGGTCTTCCGTGGCTACACCTTCTTCAATAGCCACCTGGCCGAGCTTCTTATTCGAACCGCGCTGCTTCGCGAGAAGGCCGGGTAGGGCCTCCTCGGCAATTACGCCTGCCTCTACCAATATGGTGCCGAGCCTGTTCTTGGAGAGGGGTGTGCGTGTTTCCTCTATCGAAGCTCGCTCTTTCTGAACAGCCCGGCCTTTTACTGTCATGACCCCACCTTATGCGCGATTTGACTGGTATGCCCGGAATCAGACGGAGGTGGGGCATCATCTGCGGCAGTCTCTACCTCGCCCTTGACTTGCTTCAGTATGCAGGCCGCCTCCTGCGAGAAGAAAAGACTGCGATCGTCCTTCTTGTAGGCCGGGCACCGCTCCCTCAGCTCAGGATCGCACTGGGCGATTTCCCAGCAAGCGTTGAGGTCCGGCGCCCCGGGTTCGGCGGTCACCTTTTCAAGACTTGCCTTGGCTGTCCGGGAGATCCGGTCCAGAGTTCTTAGCCAGGAATCCAGCGTGGCTCTGGTCTCTTCTAATGAGTCCACGCAGCAACCGATTTCGCGATCACATGCTATCAGAAGTCCATGCAATCCAGCCTCGCTTGCCTTCGCCGGCAAAGCGAGATCGGCGCCGGTGTGACTCTCTCCGTCCAGTCCCGCCGACACAAACCCTTTCTTCAGCCCGTTGCCCCGGTCACACAAGGTAATCAGTGCCCGCGCGACACCGAGTGTCTCGCCGGCCCCTGTCCATCCGGCATAGTTATGAGACTGCAGGCGGTGGGCTATGTCCGTGACCTTGTGCAAGGACCTCACCACCTGGCTACTGTCTATCTTGTGCTCGAAAGTCGAACTGGCAATCTGCTTTGCCAGACTCCTGGATGATTCGAAGGACTCGAAGACCTTCTCCAATACCATCCCGGCGTTCCTTGTGAGCAATTCACCGCGCTCGATCCTCTGGAGACTCTTCTTCATACCGGTCATAACATTGGCGACGTTCTTCTGTACGGCCTTAACCAAGTCACTGATCTCTTTGGTGGAGGAGCTGGTTCTTTCGGCCAGACCGCGTATCTCTTCAGCCACTACACCGAAGGCTTTACCGTGCTCGCCCGACTGGGCGGCTATAATGGAAGCGTTAAGTGCCAGGAGATTGGTTTCGTTTGCTATGTCACGTATCACCTCGACGATCTTGCCGACCTCCTGAGACCATCTTCCAAGATCCTCGACGGCTGAAGCGGCCTCATTCACGGTCGTGATGATGGCCTCATTCTCCCTGCCCACCTCTTCAACCACTTTGGCTCCTTCAAGAGCAACGCGGTTGGCCGCATCGGTCGATGCTTCCAGGTCCCTCCCGCTGTTCGCCATGTCCTGAAGGAACGAGTCCAACCGTGTCATGGAGTAGGCGGTCTCCTCTGTCGAGGTTATTAGCTCCTTGGCGTTGTGATCGACATCTCTGAGCACGCCGGCCATCTCCCTGACGGTCGAGATAACCTCTTCCAGCATCGGGCCGAGAGAACCGGCCGTGTTGCCGGGCATCCAATCGGTTATCGCCTCATGGGGCGATGAATCGGCGCGAGAGAAACCCGAGCCGGGGTTGGCCGATACCTGTTCGATCTTTTTGATCCAAGTCTTCAGATGCTCACAGCTTGTGAGGAAGCTCGCCGTTCTGTCGAGGAGGGCTAGACCTTTGTCCCGTGAGACCCTCCCGGCGTAAGAGATCTTGACAGCGATCTCATAAGTCGCCTTGATCACATCCACGTTCCCATTATCAACTCGGTCCCCCGCAAGGAGGCCGCGCGATCTGTGATCCTTGATGACCAAACCCAGGGTGAGACCGGCTAGCACCGTTGCCCCTATCAGGGAGAAGGGCAAGAGGAATCCGAAAACACCCAGCAGCGAGCATAACAGGCTTCCACAGATCATTGATGTAAGAAGCCGAAAACAGGTACCACTTCTCCGTTCGGGCAATCGCTTCTCCTCTTGACAAAACAACAAGGTTCTTTCTATCTATCGTCAGACCGTCCGGCCTGCATTAGCGCTTCCGGCCGGTCGCGCTCAGGAGATCATGTTGCTCTCCGACCGACCTCGTTCCGACAGCAAGGATGGTCACATCCTGATCCTGCCATCTGAGCATGCCGCATGGGCGGAGCAAGCCGGGACCATCATTCTCAGGGATTGAGACAATATCTGAAACAGGGACCGTGAAGTTACCGTATATGTGATTCATCCCGACGCCGCAACGCTCGGGTGAGCCAAGGATGGCGGCACTCCGGACATCACACTCCGAGGACCGGCTGCCGGACAGCCTCAGAAGCCCATGACACATCCCGCGGTGGAAGAAGATCCCCTGCCACGTATCCCCTAAGACGGGAATCGCGGTCAGCGATCTCAGTGTAATAACCTCCTTGAGAAGCTCCAACCCTATGCCGTAAGTAGTGTTCTCATTGCTGAAGATGAGTAACCGCACGGACTTTCCTTCCATCCAAGCCTTACCCGATGATGGATCGGGCAAGCGATAGCCAACGTCTGCGCCGCCGGCCTCTGCAACCGTCCGTTCACGCAGTAGATCCTCCGGCTGGATTATGATAGCGGGGCGTCCATCATGGAGTTCGGCCGCCCCCGCAATGAAACCCGGCGCGACCATAGCCCGAGGAAGCGGGCGGCTCACAATATCGGTCTCCCCGGCCACTTTCTGGGCCACCAGAACCCGCCGTGTCTCACCAATACCAAGCACCACGGCGGATCTCGCTTCTCTGCGATCGTACACATTTAGCATCTCCGAAAGGGCTAGCGCCTTCACCCGCGAACCTCTGTGCAACAGTGTCCCACTCTGTCTGATCTCCCTCAGCAGGTCCGGCCTGAGGGCAAGAATCTCAACCACACTCCTCAGAGGCACTATAGCCGGCACGTCGCTCTCCTCAACCAGCACCCCTCTGGATATCGCCAGGGTCAAAGGCACATAGACGGAGAAACGGGCACCCCGACCCATAACGCTGTCCACCGTTATCATGCCATTCATCGCGTCTATCTTGGTCTTGGCGGCATCAAGCCCCACACCTCTCCCTGATAGGTCGGTAACGCCGCCGCGTGTACTCATGCCGGGTTCGAAGATAAGACTTAGCGGTGGTGCGATTGCCGCTTGTGGTATTCCCTTCTCTAAAGACTTCTGTCTCACCTTTGCCGCATCGACACCGCGACCGTCATCCTCCACCTCTATACAAATGTGACTGGCCTCTTGCCTGGCACGAAGCACGATCCTGCCCTTTTCCGGTTTACCTCGTGACTGCCTTTCAGCCGTGGGCTCGATTCCATGGTCAACAGCGTTCCTTATGATGTGCAGAAGCGGATTGTGCAGATTGTCAAGCATTGCCCTATCGATTCGAGTGGCCTCACCCTCGAACTCCAGCTCGACCTTCTTGCCCGAGTGCCGTGCAAGTCGCCTGACTTCACCTCTATAGCGCTCGAAGAGGATGGAGACCGGCACCAATCGTACCTCTACTATGGATTCCTCAAGGGCACCGACTCTGTTGTTTAGAATCAAACCCAACTTGAGCAGGTCGTCACGAAGCCTCCTGGTTGCATCGGTATGTGGAAGCCTCTTGGCAACCCCAAGCAGGCCCAACCTTACCGAATAGAGCTCCGACACCGTGTTCAGCATGGTGTCAAGCACACCGATTTCGACCTTGACGGCCAGCGACGCCCGCTGTACCGGGGATCCGCCGGAGGAGGCCTCACGTTCGAACGACGGCGTGAGGGGAGGCTCCGAGTCTTGTGTGAGAGCGGCTTGCTTCCTCGGCGTGATATCCGTGACTGTCGCACCATAAGCCGACACAGTGTCCTTGAAATCGTCGTCGGTATCGGCACCACTGTGACCCTGGGAATAAACCAGCGTCAAGACTGTCCTGCCGCCGTCTGTACCGCCGTTTTCCGGCGGAAGTATTGTGATTATCTCCCCTGCTCGTTGAAGTCGCCGGAGAACCACCTCTTCATGATCCAACGGCGCATCGGTGCCGAAGTCAAAGGTCATCTTCACGATGCGGTTGCCCTGTTCTACCCGCTTTTCGATTGTGGCGAGCTCACCAGAGCTGAGCATTATCTTAAGATCGGCCGGAAGCCCCGATAGAGAGCCGTCACGCTCACCAGGCTCCCCGGCTGCAAGCCGGCCGGACAGCGCTTGAGTCATTCGCACAAGATCGGCTCTCACCCCCTCCCAACGCGATTGAACATCCTCTCCTCTCCCCCGCTGAAGCAGGATCGCCAGCTCGTCGAATGCCTCCACCAAAATCTCCAGTATTGCGCCGTCGATCTCACCGGTTCCGGATCTGGCCACCTCAAGTAAGTCCTCCACCGAACCCGCAAGGGTGGAGACCTCATGGAGCGCGAACATGCCTGAGGTACCTTTGAGAGAGTGAACCGTCCGGAACAGCCAATCAACCTGCGACCTGGACGGTGACTGTTCGGGATCAAGCGCCGAGAGACTGTGCGAAACTTTCTCTACGGTATCGGAGGCGTCCGCGATGAAGTCTTGCTTCATTCGGGCCATAGGATCTTCTGTCATCGAGCCTCCCCATCCGCTGGTTTGCCGGGTATGGAAAACCGTTCCGGTAGCATGCCGGCTCATTGGAATGATCGGCACACTTCGGGGAGGTCTTGATCGGTGTGAAGACCCCTGAGGGGTTTAGGACTCGGACAGAACCCGTTCCGCCAGGTACTGCTCTATTACGAGACGATCGTAGTCATCTATGTCGGTGAAGAAGCAGCCGATCTCATAGGTCTTCACATCCTGGCTGGGCTTCTCCGGTACAGTACGCACCACGGTGCCTTCGCACGTGACGGCATGATCCTCTTCACGGCCTCGGGCGTCTCTTATCGGTATAGCCATGGAAACCCTGAGCTTCGTGAGGACCGGAACATGAAACGGCACTTCGCAATAGAAGCCGCCCGCGCTAAGATTCACGGTCTTGGCTTTTATGGTCTGTCCCTTGGCCGCCGGATCCGCGACATCCAGGGGAAGCTCCAGCGACGCCCGCTTGTGTTTCCTTCTCTCCTTCTTGGCCATTTCTTTCCTCCTTGCGGTGCGGTAATATTACCAGCGCAGTCTTTCCCCTGCAAGAGTTTTCCTTTACCATTGACTTAGGATCGATTTTTCCTATCATCTAGTATAACGGCTTGAAAGTGGTGGGACATGAAGTTTAGATTGCTACTCACAGTTTTCTTGGCGGTTCTCTCGGGAGCTTGCGGCTCCAAGCAGGAAGCTCCGCTCGAAGGTGCTGCCGCTTTGTCCTGGTATGGTTCCTTTGAGGAGGCACGGACGGCAGCCGAGGAGACCGGGGACATGATACTCATAAGCTTCGAGGCCTCATGGTGCCCGTGGTCGGCGCTGATGAGAGAAAGCCTGTATGTGAACCCGGCAGTCGTTGAGTCTCTCAGTGCGGTCAAGTGCGTGGCGGTTGAGGCGCCGGACGACACCACTTTTCAGAGGGAATTCGGTATAGTGGTTTATCCCACAATCGTACTCACGGATGCCTATGGCGGCGAGCTCGGACGGATGATAGGCTATCACAGCCCCGATGAGTTTCTCGGTCGGCTTACCGCGGTGCGGCAATCCAAGGAGAGACTCTCGAGGACATTCCGCCAGGAGGAGTCCTTTTCCGAAGATCCCGCCTTCCTCATGGAATTCGGCAGGCTACTGCTCGAGATGGGTATGTACGAGGCAGCCCTGATAAGATTCGATAGGGCAACCCGCGTTGACCAGGATGCGGAGCCGGAGACTATAGAAGAGGCCGAGTACTCAATGGCTGAAGCCTATATGCTTTGCGGCAAGTACAGAGAAGCCGGCCGGAGATTCCGCATTTTTGCTGAGAGGTTCGCAGAGGGCGAGCGAAGCGAGCATGCGCGGGTCCTTGCAGGGGTCTGCTACCAGAGGGCAAGCTACTACAAAGTCGCCACTGGGATCTATGAAGCCTATCTCGAGGCATTCGATGACGGCGATTTCGCACCCTTTGCCAGACTAATGCTCGACAGCCTTAACAGGGGCGGAACCGATGGAAGTTGAGCTCCTGGCCGTCACCCCCGATGCTGAGAAGCTGATAGAGAGAGCGGGCAGAACCTGTTACATGTCCCAGGATCGCATCTCCGGTGGAAGCGCCTCCAGGTTCCTTCGTATGTTGATATCCAGGGGACATCTATCCGTCCTCGAGCACGCATATGCCACCTTCCGTGTCTCCGGCATCTCCCGGGCGGCCACACACCAGCTGGTAAGACATCGCCTGTGTTCTTTCTCCCAAAAATCTCAGCGCTATGTCAAAGAACGCGAGGCCGACTTTGTTGTGCCTCCCTCCATCCGGGCGAATCAAGAAGCCATGCGTGTGTTTGACGGCTTCGTATCCGCTTCAAGGGACGCGTACATCCGGCTCATCGATCTCGGCATACCTAAGGAGGACGCCCGATTCGTTATGCCAAATGCCGCATCCAGTGAAATCGTAATGAGCGCCAACTTCCGCGAACTGAGACACGTCATGCTGACCCGTGGTTCCAAACAGGCCCAGTGGGAGGTCCGGCGTCTGGCTGTCAAAATACTCAGGCTTATGAAACAGCAAGCCCCGAACGTTTTCTTCGACCTGGAAGTGACGGAGGAGGAGTTTGTCGAGCAACGACTGCCGGAGACGTCGTAGGCCCGGGGGTGATGCCTTGCCCGGACGGGAACCTGGGTTTTTGTTCGCAAGTGTTACGGATCTGTGTTATGATCCGGGCGCTTTCAGAGGAGGAATGACATGAAAAGGATCGCAATCGTTGTATTGACGCTAGCGTTACTGGGCCATGCCGCCGTTGCGGGAGCTATTGAGAAAACCCCCTTCAAAATGAAAGAGGATTTCGGTCTGGAACCGCTTGCCGGATGCAACCTCCAGTACTATTACTACATTCCCTGCACCACTTTCTCTTGGTTCTGGGGCTTCTCCGGCTGGTCGGTCGGCGATATCATAGGCCAGTACTTCACCGTGGGGGATTCACCGATGGGGGCGATTACCGCATGCGATCCGGGCGATTGCCATGATTTGACAGGCTTCAGTTTCATCGACTTCGCCGGTTACGGTACTACGTATCCGGGGCTGTTCACGGTTGAGTTCGAGATCTACTGCTCCGATGAGTTTGGATGCCCGGTCGGCGATGCCCTCTGGAACAGCCAACCCTACGAAACCCACTTCAGTTGGAACAATATTGTCGTAAGCCCAGCGGTTATCCTCACCGACTGCTCCACCGAGCCCGGCCAGTCGAGCCCGCGCTTTCTGCTGATAGCAAGACACATCGGCTCGGACAGCATCTACCCTGCGTGGGGTTTCGATAACATAAGCTGGCCGCTCCGGGATGCGTGCGTGATGCACGATCTGGGCTGTCTGCCGGCCGTTTACCCGAGACCTTATTCAAGCCACTATGACAATATTCATACGGGCTACTACGGGGTGGACTTCGAATACTGCCCCCCCCAGGGCTTTCCGGATGGACTGGACACCACCGCGGAGGGCTCCACGTACGGCTTTGTGGAGCTCGTCTTCAAGATCGCCCTTGACTGCAACGGGCCCAGCACCGAGCCCACCACCTGGGGCAGGGTAAAGTCAATGTACAGATAGCCTGGGCCCGACACAGCGCCTTACCGGGAGGCAATCGATTGCCTGAATCCACCGGTCTCTACGACCATCCACGATACTACGACCTGGGCTTCTCATTCAGGGACATAGCCGCGGAGGTCGATCTCTTCGAAGACGCTTTCCGTCGGTTCTCGCGAATTCCGGTCCGCCGGGTTCTCGAACTCTCCTGTGGGGTTGCCCCCCATATGAAGGAACTCGCGCGTCGCGGCTATGAGTATGCAGGTCTCGACATAAACCCCAACATGATAGCCTATGTCACCGACAGGGCCGAGACTCTGGGCCTCCGGCCCCGGCTGGAGCTCGGAGACATGCGCGATTTCTCGCTCCCCTACGAAGTGGATTTCGTCTTCATAATGTGCGGCTCGCTCTATGTGCAGTCAACACCGGACATGCTGCGTCATCTCGACAGCGTGGCCCGCGCTCTCAAGCCCGGAGGCCTCTACTTCCTGGACTGGTGCATAAACTTCGAATGGTGCACAGCACCCCGAACCGACCAGACTTGGACCATAGAGAAAGAGGGCGTGAAGATAAGCGTCCAGTTCAACCTTGAGGTCGCTGATCGCGCGGAACAGCTGGCGCGCCACATCTTGACGGCGCAAGTGGATGACGGCGGTAAGAAGTTGGCGCTCGAGAGCACCGACATCGTTAGGGTGATACTGCCCCAGGAGTTTCTCCTTCTGGTCGAGAAGTCGCAGGCCTTCGAGTTCATCGGCTGGTGGAATAACTGGGATTTCACTAAACCCATTGAGCAAGCCGAACGTATCGACCGGCCGATCGCGATTATTCGCCGGATGTGAGGAGCCCTGATAGCATGGCCGAATCGAAAAGCAGAACACGCTATGGGATCATCGTGAACCCTTCCGCGGGCCGGGCAGGCATCGATACCAAGCGGCGCGTGGTCAGGCGATGCGCGGGTATACTCGGGGACGATACCGTTGTGGCGGGCTGGGACACCGCATCTCCTCAGCAACTCCGGGACTGCGCGCTCGACATAGCGGATCGTGTCGATGTGCTTGTGGTGGCCGGCGGAGACGGCACGCTTTCGGACATCATAAACGCCGGAGACAGCGACACGGTTTTGTCGTACCTGCCCATGGGATCCGGTAACGCCTGGCGCAATACGCTCAGACTCCCGAGGTCCCGGACCAAGATCGCCGAGAAGATAAAGCGCGGGCGGGTCCATACAATGGACCTCATGCTGGTGGATGAAAAGAGGAAAGGCCTCCTGGCCAGCGTGGGATTCGAAGGCCGTGCTCTGAGCGAACGCAGGAAGCTCCTGGCCCAAGGAGTGAGGGGCTTCGACGCCTACTTCAGGGCCACGGCCACGCTGGTATTCGGAGGTTACAAAGGGAAAGATGCTTCCGTGGATCTCGACGGCAAAACCGTCCGAGTCCGGGAAGCGGTTTCACTGATTTTCACCAAGACTCCTTTCTATGGCTACGGTCTCAAGATAGTGCCGAAGGCCAGACTCGATGACGGGCTGCTTCATGTGTTGCTGGTATCGGGCGATCCCGCTGTGATTTTCTCCGGCATCGTA
>JALGWN010000272.1 GCA_025774115.1 bacterium | reverse complement strand
GGACGGTGCTCTGGTTCACAAGATATTCTCTCTCGAAATGCTGGTAAAACTGGGGAAGATCGGATTCCGCACCAACATGTATAAGATCTACAAGCCATCCTCAGGCATCCTCGGACCGAATGCCCTTGTCTTCGAAGCGGTCAAGGGGTAGGGCGGTGATGGTAAGAGGCTGCTGGATATCCAGCCGGTCCGGCCCGAACATCGAACCGGATTGGCCGGCAGGTGCGTACGCCTCGAGCGGTTATTCCGCCAAGCCTAGGAGATGGAATTGAGTCGTCACTCCCATCTGGATGAGGAATTCAGGCGCCAGCCGGTTCGCTATATAATCCAGTCCGCAATGGCGGGCATAGTCACGATGGTGTTGCTCAGTTTCCTGGACCTTCTGACCCACACCGGGTTGGTGGCCGCTCTGGGAGCAACCACATTCCTGATATTCACGATGCCTCACAAGGTGTCCGCCAGGCCCCGGTATGTAATAGGCGGCTACGTCATGGGCGGACTTGGGGGGATCCTTACCAGTTATGCCTTCGCCTCGGGGGGCCTCCTGCCTCTCGACAGCGTATTCGCGATCGGGGCGATTGCAGTGGGATCGGCGACGCTCCTCATGGTAACCACAAACACCGAGCACCCCCCTGCTGCGGGCATGGCCCTGGGCCTGGTGCTACAGCCATGGGATTATAAGGCGGTCCTTTACGTACTGGGTTGTGTCTGCTTCCTCTGCCTCGCACGGCATGCTCTTAAGCGGGTAATGATCGACCTGGTGTAGCGTGCTGCCTCCGTGACCGATGGAGGTTTGTTGCGCTCCGGCACCGTCTGCGTAGCGTTGCCACTCCTGTGGCAACGAATCCCTGTAGGGTCGGGATTCCACCCCAGACGTTGGTCGTGCTAATCCTGTTCGTCGTCACGGGCGGGACTATGCTACGATGCGAACGGGCTAGAAGAGTTTTCTGACCTCGGCGACCTGGTCCTCCAGGTCCACCATCATGCTAGCCAGCCCATCTTGCACGCAACGGCGTCGGCGGCCTGTACCCGTACTGCAAGGGGATGATCGGGATCGACCTCTTCGTCGTGGTGGTGAAGGGCAGCATGACATATGGGTTCCGGCACGCTCCAAGAGGCCAGAGTGCTGTGGCCGAGCTCGGTATGCAGCACATTCATCAGCTCATCCAGCACAGGCGGCATGATGTCGGCACCGTCGTGGGTCTCCAGATGGTCAACCGCCCGTAGGACCAGAAGCTTGCCGGCATCATGGAGGAGACCGGCCACAAACGACTGCTCGGGTTCTCCGCCGGTAAGGCTGGCAATGTGCTTGGACGCCATCGCCGTTGTGACAGCGTGGCCCCATAGGGATTCCAGCAATCGGGACTTGACGGGATCGTCGGACCGGAAATGACCGCTATGGGCTAATGTAGTGACCGCGGAAGTGACCTGTCTGAACCCGAGACGCGCTATTGCCAGGGACAGATCGGAAATGGGGTGCAGCCCACCGAATGCGGCTGAGTTGGCCCACCTTAAGAGGGTCGCGGCGACTGCCGGATCTGTCCCCACCAGCCTGGCTACCTTCCTGGAGCTTGCGCTGTCTTGATCTCTGAGAAGCTCCATCAGCCGGTTTACCAGGTTCGGAAGCGGTGGGAGAGTGATCTTCCCCGCGTCGACGACTCTACGTATGCTATCTGTCAGAGGTTGTGTCGTGGCAGCAGAAGTCTGGTTCATCGGTCTCTCCTTATGGCAGCAACTTCCTTGATGGTTGACATATCTCTCAGGTCTGCGTCACGCGGCGCATTGTCGGCAAGCTCCGAGAGGGTCGTCTTGCCGGCGGCCACCTTGAGCAGGCCGTCCTCTTCAAGAGTCAGGAATCCGGGGATTTTCTTGGCGAGCCTTCTTAGATCCTTGGAGGAAGCCTTCTGGAGAATCGCGTCACGGAAATCATCATCAAGGAGTATGACCTCATGTATACCCATCCTGCCTGCATAGCCGGTGCCGCCGCATTCGGAACATCCGGCTCCCGCGAGCAGGGGTACGCCTCTAAGATAATCACGGTTGAGTCCCAGGAAGCGCAGATCCCCCTTGGATGGCTCAGCCGGTCTGCGGCAGTTCTCGCAGATACGCCGCATCAGGCGCTGGGCTATGATACAGCTCAGAGTGGAGGCGACGAGGAAGGGCTCGACCTTCATTTCCAGCAGACGGACCACTGTGGCAACCCCGTCCTCGGTGTGGAATGTCGAGAACACCTTGTGGCCGGTCAGGGCCGACTCGGTTGCAAGCTCGGCCGTCGCCCCGTCGCGGATCTCGCCGACGACGATCACATCCGGGTCCTGACGTACGATGGCCCTGAGAGAATCGGCGAACGTGGGGCCGCTCTTCTCATTCACGGAGCATTGGGTCGTCCCGTCGAGCATGTACTCCACCGGATTCTCGCAGGATATGACCTTAAGGCTGTCATCTCTGGTGAAGTCGACGAATGAATACATGGTGGTCGTCTTCCCGCTTCCGGTTGGTCCGGTAATGAGAATCAGGCCGCTGGAGCTTCGAAGCACGACCTCTCTCAGCATTGCCAGTATTCTGGGCTCGAATCCCAGGGTATCAAGCGGTATAAGGCCCCGCCGGCGGTCAAGCAAACGTAAGACCAGAGTCTCTCCGAAGATCGATGCATAGGAGCTCACTCTTATGTCCACGTCCCTGCCCTCGGCGTTCACGGAGAACCTGCCGTCCTGATGCAGACGGCGTTCGGCGATATCCATGTGCGCAATGACCTTGATCCGGGACAGAATACGGGGAGCAAAATCGTTCGGGAGATCGGTGAGGTGCCGAAGGACCCCATCAACCCGAACGCGTGCGCGGACCTTGTGCTCCAAGGGCTCTATGTGGAGATCGCTGGCACCCATCGCTATTGCCTTGGACAGAAGATGGTCCACGATCGCGACTGCGCCTTCGCCCGCGTCGTCGTCTTCCGGTGTCTCCTGGATGTTTCTATACTGGAGCGCTGTCTTCACCTCCACACCGGCGGTATCCCGCAGCTGTTCCAAGGTGCTGAGGGCTTCTTCGATCCTGGCGGTAACTGCGGCGGCAGGCTTTATCGTCATGCCGTAGGTACGCTCAAGCTCGTCGATGAGGGCCGCATTGAGCGGGTCCGACATCACGAGGTTGAGGCGGCCGTCCACCACTCGGAGCGGCATGGCCCGCTGGCGGACCAGATACGGGATGGAGACCTTCGCCAGCAAAGAGGTATCCACAAGACTGACATCCGGCTCCATGAACGGGATATCATCTTTTGCGCAGAGGGCTCTGAGGTACTGCTCCTCGGTGACCACCTCTTCGCCCAGGAGGATATCGCGATCCGTCAGATTCGGGTTCTTGGATTTCACGGTTTCGTATCGGGTCAAACCGCTCTCATCAAGGATACCATCTTCAAAGAGAACGCGCGCGATGCTGATCCTGGACCTGTAGAGGTGAGCAACCCGGTCATGTTCCGATCGGGTGAGCTGCCCGAGGAGCTCGGGTCAGCTGGTCTTCTGTGACCAGGCCTTCTGCAAGGAGTAGGTCCTCGAATTCGGCAGCGTGCTCTTGCCTTCTGGTGGGCCTCTCGGCTCGGGTCATAGTAGTGGCTTCGGATAGATTCATTGTGCGTCCTCCCCACCAAGTATTCGTCAAAAGCGGCTCAGGTCTTGAGGGTTCGAGGGGTTTAGGGGTGATCGTGGCCTGGCGGGCAGCGCCCGCCTTGCGTCCGTCAAGATGGCTCCACCAAGCCGAAAGGATCCGGCGCCGCCGGGCCGCATAACTTGACAAATCGGGGTATAGTGCTATTCTTCCTTATAGGCTGCGGTGTGGCCATCGGGGCATTGGGCTTATGCATCGGGCGGTGGGA
>JALGWN010000101.1 GCA_025774115.1 bacterium | reverse complement strand
ATTATGTAGAGTATGGGAGCTTCGTGACCAGGCTTCTGTATCACGAGACACCTATAAGAGCAAAAGGAGTGCGGATCTTGGCGGCCGGCGGAATGACTTGTCCTCGCCGGTGCCCCTTGCCGACGACGCACAATGGCTCCCCGGACAGGACTCGAACCAGGGCTTGTCTCGAGGACCCCAATCGGTCATAATTCTGAGGTGAAACATCATGGGCGGCGCAAGAGATGAGGGAGGTGTGTCCGAGTGCAGGTACTCTATAAGCATACGCAGATTGCCTGGCCCATCATCATACCGGCGGACGTAGCCGCACTGATTTGCCTGTATCTGGTCTTCGCCAGGGACATGATGCCTGCAGCCATAGGTTTCTTCATCCTTGTACTTGCCACCTATCTCTTCTATGCCATGACGGTCGTCGGAACCGACGAGACGATCCAGGTCAAGTTCGGGATAGGCTTGATTCGGAGAACCTTCCGTATCAAGGACATCGAAACCGTCGAGGCCTTCCGGACATCATTTTGGCACGGCTGGGGCATCCACTACTCGCCGGACGGCATGGTCTTCAACATCTCAGGCTACGATGCCATAAGACTGACCATGGCGGGCGGCAAACGCTATGTCATAGGCACCGACGACCGCGATCGCCTGATGCGCTACATAGAAGCCAACCGGCGGGCCCGGCCGCCTGCGTCGACACGATTGTAGTTCTCAGGTTACAGAAGGTAAGCCGATGCCTCCCGCGTCGAAGGATTCCAACCCCACGCGACGAATTCGTGATTAGCCATTGCACCCAAGTTCACTTATTATCAGGTGATGGGGTTTGGATAGGGAGGGCGATGAGAGACTGTTTCAAAGGATGTGCCTCACGTGCAGCTGCTGCGATTCAGATGGGGCATCACCTGCCAGGGTCGATACTCTCTACAGTGAAGGGAGAAAGACACTATGAGCTTGATTGTCTCGGAGGACCTCACCAAGACCTATTGGGCGGGTGAGGTCGAGGTCAAGGCCCTCAAAGGCCTGAACTTTGAAATCGAACCGTCGACCTTCGTCTCGTTTGTGGGCCCGTCGGGGAGCGGCAAGACCACCCTTCTGAACCTGGTCGGGTGTCTTGACAAGCCCACCTCAGGGCGATTGAACGTTGCCGGGCGCGATGTCGCCTCCCTTGGTCGGGCCGAAGGGGCGACCTTCCGCGGGAAAAACATCGGTTTCGTCTTCCAGGACTTCAATCTCATTCCGGTTCTCACCGTTGCCGAGAATGTGGAGTACCCACTCCTCATGGTCGAATGTTGCGCCGCCGGCGAGCGGCGAGAGCGGGTCGAATCCCTTCTCGATGCGGTGGGAATGGCCGACCAGAGAAAGAAGTTTCCCGGCCAGATTTCCGGCGGCCAGAAACAGCGTGTCGCCGTGGCTCGCGCCTTGGTCGGCGACCCTAAACTGGTCCTCGCCGATGAGCCCACGGCGAATCTGGATCATGATACCGCCTTCATGGTCATCAATCTCATGAAGTCCCTGAAGGAAAAGCGTAAGACCACATTTCTTTTCTCGACCCACGACCCGAAAATCGTGAGCGAGGCCGAGATCGTATACACTCTCGAGGACGGCCTTATTACGGGCTTGGAAGACAGGAGGACGGGCCATGTCTAATATCACAAAGATCGCCCTTCGCAATCTCCTGCGGTACAAGCGCCGCACGCTGCTCACCTCCCTGCTGATCACGATCGGGGTCCTGGCCGTGCTCCTGTTCTCCTCCATCTCCGGCGCCTTCAAATCATTGATGATAGGCCAGATCACTGACTCCATGCTGGGCCACCTCCAAGTCCACAAGCGCGGCTATGTGGCCTCAATCGACAACCTTCCACTTCATATGAACTTGGGGCCCCAGGATATGGAGACTATCGAGAAGACCCTGGACTCTCTTGCCGAAGTCGAGGCATACTCCCCGCGTATTAAGTTCGGCGGGATGTTCAGCAACTTCGAGCAGACGACCAACGTGCGCCTGAACGGGGTGAACCCGGCGCAGGAGATCCGCGCGGCGCCTCTTCTTCCAAAGCGAGTGCTTCAGGGAGACGTAGGCGATACGCTCCTCAGCCCTGGGGAGATTCTGGTGCCGGAACTGCTGGCCAAAGGCATGGACGTGAAACCGGGGGATACGGTGGTGATCGTGGCCACCAACCAGGACGGGTCGGTCAATGCAAAAACCTTCACCGTCCGCGGTATTCTGGAGGGGATCACCGGACCCGGCGGGCGCGATGGCTATATCCACATCCAGGACGCTCAGGAGATTCTCCGCATCCGGAAGAACGAGGTGAATGAATACGCCGTTCGACTGAAGAATGCCAATGCGCTGGAGAGAGTGGAAACAGCGCTGACAGCGGCGATCGGCGGTGAGCTGAACAAGCAGGGAGCACCGAAATACGAGATCCACACCTGGGAGAAGCTCTCGCCCTTTTACAATATCGCCAGAATGATCGATGTCATGACCTTCTTCATCAAGTTGATGCTCATCGCCATCGTGCTGGTGAGCGTGATGAATGTCATGATCATGGCGGTCTTCGAGCGCATCAAGGAAATAGGGACCATTGCCGCCATCGGCACCCGGCCTGCGAAAATCCTCTCCCTCTTTCTTGTCGAGGGGCTCAGCCTGGGCCTGCTGGGCTCAGCAATGGGCACGCTGCTCTCTCTGGTAGCGATGTTGGTGCTCAGGATACACCCTGTCTCTTACGATTTCGGGCGCCAGAAGGGCTTACTACTCTCTCCAACGTTGGACCCCGTAGAGATCATTGTAGTATCGCTTCTGGTGATCCTGATATCGGTGCTTGCCAGCCTACAACCGGCGTACAAGGCCTCGCGGATGGAACCGGTAACCGCGATGCGGCATATATAATGGAGGGGATGGTCATGAAGAGACTCAGCATTGTACTGGCCACTGCAGCACTGCTTTTCGGACTCGCCCCGCCGGGCCACGCCCTTGACGGGGAGGAGATCTTGAGCCAGGTGGACCGCAACCTGAATCCGCAGTCGTATGAAATGTACCGCAAGCTCATCAACATAGAGCCTGACAGCAGCAAGAAGGAGTTTGTGCTCTACACTATAAAGAAGGGGCAAGACCGCATGGTGGCCCTCTTTCTTTCCCCGGCCAGCGAAAAAGGGAGAACCACTCTGCGGCTCGATGACAACATGTGGCTCTACATGCCGAGCGTCGGCAAACCCCTGCGCATCACCAGTCTGCAATCCATCGTCGGGGGAGTGTTCAACAACTCCGACATACTGCGGCTCGACTACTCCAATGAGTACACCGTCGAATCGTCAAAGGAGGATGGAGACCATTATCTCCTGGAGCTCAAGGCGCGATCGGGATCGGTAGCCTATGACCGCGTTGAGATGGTAGTCGACAAGAAGAGCGTCATTCCCACCGAGGTCAGGTGTTACGCCTCCACGGGGATTCTCATCAAGACGCTCCACTACAGCGAGATCAAAGACTTCGGTGGAGGAATCGTCCGGCCCAGCGTTCTTGAGACGGACAGCCCCCTGCAGAAGGGATACCGCTCGGTGATGCTCTTCGCCGAGATCAAGGCCCGGGAATTCAGCGACGAGGTGTTCACCTTGAGCTTTTTGCCGAAGGTGGAAGAGTTACGGTGAGACTCCGGCAAAGGACTGCCGCCAGGGCAGCCACCGCGGCCGGCTTCGTGCTTCTCCTCATGACCGGCCTGTCGGTTCAGGCCCAGGATATGGAGATCTCCTCGGGGCCGGAGGAGTTTTCCTTCGATATCGGCGAGTTCGAGAAATCCCCCTGGTCGCTCCACGGATATACCCAAGGAGATCCGTCATACTCGCGGCTCAACCGTGACGCTGCTTCATATCGACTCAGTTTCCCCGGCAGCGAACGCTACCGGCTTCAGGGGGGAATAGAGATCCAGGCAGGCCTGACCTATCAGCAGGGTCCCTTCAAGGCATATGCTCTCGGGAGAGCGGAGGAGCGCTATGATGGGGAGGAATGGGATGACGACTTTCTTCTGTACGAAGGCACCTTCTCTCTGCGGGCCGGACCCAACGCCTACTTTACACTGGGCAAGACGCTCCTTCGCTGGGGAAAGGGCTATGCCTGGAACCCGACCAACTTCGCAGGCCGGGACAGGAACCCCTCTGACCCCGATCTCTCCCTGGAGGGCTACTGGATGGGATTTACGGACATCGTGAAGAGCTTCTCCGGACCCCTCAGAACCTTGTCCCTGGCAGGCGTGATACTACCTGTCTCCAGTGACATGAATACCGCATTCGGTGATGAGGACAATGTAAATATCGGCGGCAAACTCTATCTCTTACTCTATGATACCGATATCGACTTCATGGCGCTGTCGGAGGGGAGCCGGTCCGCCCGCTATGGGCTTACCGCTTCCCGAAACGTCACCAGCAGTTTTGAAATCCACGGGGAGCTGGCGCTGATCGCCGACTCCCGGAAGAACGTCCTTGGCCCGGGGGGAGCGGTCACGACAGAAACAAACGACGCCTGGAATTGCCTGGCGGGAATCCGCTACCTGGCTCCTACTGAAACCACCATAATCGTTGAGTTCTATCGCCATGGCCAAGGCTATACCGAAGAGGAGGCCGACAAGTACTTCGACTTTGTTCAGGCAGCGGAAGCCACTCAATTCACCACCGCCGGCCACGCCCTGTCAGGCTACCAGCAACCGAACTTTATGAAGAACTACCTCTATCTGAAAGCAAGCCAGAAAGAGCCCTTCGGCTGGCTTTATGTAACACCCGCCCTGTTCACGATCTACAATTTAGATGACTGCTCATTCAACCTCACCCCCGAGGTCACCCACACCGGAGTGGAGAATCTGGAACTGCGATTCCGTTGCAACTACCTTGCCGGAGGCGAGGGCACCGAATACGGCGAGAAGCCCAATGCCTGGAAAACCGATATACGCATTCGTTACTTCTTCTGACAGCGTCGCGGTCGCGCCGTCACGACGAACCCTACCGGAGCTGCCAGGCGCGGTTGAAGAGGGCGCGGTGAATGAAGAAGGACGAGACCAGAACCGCGATGGAAACGCTTGCCGTTATCATGTACATGACCATCAGCTGCATCTTCGCAGCTTCCACAGGCTTCTCACCGGCGATGAGCATTCCCGTCATCACACCCGGCAGGTGGACGAGGCCTATCACTTTCATGGTGTTCATTATGGGTATCAGCGATGCCCTGACCGATTTCCTGACCAGTCCTTCTATCGCTTTCTTGGGTGAGGCGCCTAAACTTAAGGCCGCTTCTATCTTGCCGCGCTTGTCCCTGGCCTCGGAGGAGATCCGATCCAAACCCAGGGACACCGCATTCATACAGTTTCCGATCATGATCCCTCCGAGCGGAATCAGATATATGGGGGAGGTATCTATGATGCCGAGCGCGAGCATCACACCCACCGTTGAGACAACCCCCGCCAGGATTGAGATGAAGGAGAGCGCAAACACCCCCCTCACCAATTTCGCCCTGCCCCGGGCGGTAAACGAGGCCACCGTGATCATAGCCAGCAGGAGCAGGATCTGATAGCGCAGCTCTTCAAGACCGAAGACAAGGTGGATTACGTACCCGACCGCCATCAGTTGAACGAAGCTCCTCAGCGCACTGATCAGGAGCTCCTTCCCCACACCCAATCTCCGCACCTCAATGATCACTATCGCGATGGCGACAAGCACAGTGGATGCGATTATCTTACTCATTTGTCAGTTCACCTCTCATGAATCTCAGGGTCCTCGGATCTCCCGGGCACGTGAGTACTTCTGCAACCGGGCCCTCTTCCACCTTCTGTCCATCGATTAGAATAATGGCGCTGTCTCCGATCCGCTTGGCCTGGTCGATGAGATGAGTCACGAATACACACGTGAGGCCAAGCGCATCGACGAGGTGCCTTACGAGGGATTCGATCTGAAGCGTGGCAGTAGGATCGAGGCCCGATGTCGGCTCGTCCAGAAGCAGCACCCGGGGCGCGACGGCAATCGATCTCCCTACGGAGACCTTCTGAGCCTCTCCCTCCGAAAGCGTTGCGGTATCACGGTCGAGCATCCTGGGGTCGAGCGCTACCAATCGGAGGATCTCCTCTATGTCGATACGGATATTATGTATCTCCGCGCCGAAAAGGATGTTGTCACGAACCGTACCGTCAAAGAGTTCCGGCCGCTGAAACACCATGCCGACTTCTTTACGCAGGCAGGGCACATCATGGGAGTCGATCAGGGCACAACGATAATAGAGTCGACCGGATGTGGGTTCATCGAGGCGGTTGAGAAGCCTCAAGAGCGAAGTCTTCCCCGATCCACTCGGGCCCAGGATGACGGATATTCTGCTTTCGGGGACGCACCACCCAACCCCTCTGAGTACTTCGGTCGTTCCCCTGGTTAGGTGGACATCCTCCAGCCTGAATATGTCCATGGTAAGGCCAACCTCCCGTGGCCCTATCTTCCACGGGATCGTCCTTGACCCCGAAAGATGAACCAATTCTAAGGGCGAAAGGTGGCTTTGTCTACAACCATAGCATCCTGTGTCACATCAACAACACGTTGTACACCATGGCCCGCCCGAGACCAACCCATCTTCTCCGGTAGCGTGCTAATTGCATATCGCGCAGGCGGTTTCACATGCAGACTCGATACGGCGGCCAAGGGCACATTTCTTGCTGATCTATCCATACAGACTCACTCAGAAAGGAGGTTCATCATGCGGAGGCTACTTGCAATCATTGCGATTGTAGGCTTACTCATCAGTGGCCTGGGCTGTTGTACCGACCCTTGTGACGATTGCCGCGACCACTGTGACGACTGTTGCTGCTGTTGGTGCGACTAACCCGGACCGGCCAGGGCTAACCGTCCGGTGACTCGGCGGCGGCCAGTTCCCGGGACTTGAGTCCCTTGAGTACGAGATCCCGCCTGGCGAAGAATGCCTCCTTGCATTCTTCGCCGACGGGCTCACCTCTCGGATAATCTATGGTGAGAGGATTTACATAGGATCCGTATTTCTTGACCCGGAAGTCGAGATGCGGTCCGGTCGATAGACCGGTCGAACCGACATAGCCTATGACCTGTCCCTGCTTGACGCGCACCCCGCCACGTACACCCCGACCGTACCTCGAAAGATGCCCGTAGCACGAGTTATAGATGTTGTTGTGCCGGATCTCGACGTAGTTACCCATGCCGCCGTTCCATCCGGCATGGGCCACCCGCCCGTCACCTATTGCCACGACCGGCGTGCCTGTGGGCGCGGCATAATCCACGCCATGGTGGGGCCGGTAGGTCTTCAATATGGGATGGAATCTTCTGTTTGAGAAGTAGCTCGAGATCCGCCTGTAATTGAGCGGCGACTTCAGGAAGACGCGTCTGACCGAGTTGCCCTCGCAGTCATAAAATTCCATGGTGCCGTCGGGCTCGGCGAATCCGATAGCGATATGCTCGTCACCCTCATTGACATAGACCGCACCTATGACATCGCCAAGCCCGATCTTCCGGCCCTCGCAATACAACTCCTCGTATATCATCGTGAAGATATCGCCTCTCCTGGGATCGGTCACGAAATCGATCTCCCACCCCAGAACATCCGAGAGTTTAAGGGCGATCCGGGGATCTTCACCGGCCTCACGGCAGGCCTCCCACAGAGAGGTCTCCAGCACCCCCTCAACGCGCCGTGTGATTACGGTGACCGGGATCGTATCCGCAGCGACCGTATACCCGGATGAATCCCGGCTGACGTGATAGAGCTCCCGCAGGCCCCTTCGGTAACAGAGGGTCACTATGTCTCCATCATCGGACACCTCCGCGGAGTAAGAGTCCCCGGGTTTGCAGGACCGGAGGTTCACAGTCTCCCCGAGTACGTCCAGAACCTCTACGGCACGGGCGGCATCGATGCCGCCTCCGATGAGAGAGGTGTAGAGGGACTGCCCGGAGGAAAGTGTATCCTCAATCACCTTGAAGAAGGCAGATGGAGCGGCGGCCGCCGGAGCCTCGGCATGAGCCGGCTCTTCATCATCACACCCGAAGAAGGC
Organism: bacterium; assembly: GCA_025774115.1. GTDB lineage: Bacteria > Arandabacterota > Arandabacteria > Arandabacterales > Arandabacteraceae > JALGWN01. The sequence goes on along the minus strand of JALGWN010000101.1, from coordinate 1,042 downwards.
CGTAAGGGCTAAAACCAGGAAAGCACAAATGAGGACGGTTCGACCGGGATCTGTCTCAGACCGGCAAGCCATGAGTCTCAATGCCAGGGTTAATCGATGCCACACGTAACCAATTTAAGCCAACGACCATACCAGTTCAAGCTTTATCCGCCTACGCAGAAGACCACGGGTTTACCCGTGGTTGAACGCGCAAGAAGGTGCCTCGGCGGATGTCCCTTAATGGGTACGCCCTGTGGCGGATAACCCGCCGAAGCCTTGGTGAAGGCGGTTGGATGCAGGTACCACGGGCTTGCCCGTGGGGTGTTCCACCGAGCCGATGCACCCTCCCCTGTCAGTGAAGGAGGACCATCTTTCCGGTCACGGCGGCCGAAGACGTTGTTACCCTGCAGAAGTAGACCCCGCCTGCAACCCTTCTTCCGGCCCGGTCCGTGCCGTCCCACCTGACGTTATGTGCACCCGGCACGAGCGTGCTGTCGAGCAGTTCCCTGACAAGACGACCGTCGGCCGAAAACACACGCACAAGCACGGGTTGCATTCCCGGCACCGCAAACCTTATCTCCGTTGAGCCGCTGAAAGGATTCGGAGCATTCTGGAAAATCGTGAGATCACCACCGCGGTAGGGTGGCGTGTCCACATTGGGTCTCTCGAGAAGCCCGAAGGCACCCAGCCTGTCAACATAGGCCACCAGCCTTCCCTGCTCCCGGTCGAGATACGAATCCAGAGGATAGGCTTCGCCGTTATCGACCCGGGCTATACACAGGTGTGTAGGTTCCAATCCGCCCTTCCCGTAGAAGAGTGATACACTCACCGGACCGGTCAATTCGGTCGAGGCCGGTGATACTGTATAGAGCGATAGCACCGACTCCGGTATCTTGGATGCTTTACCTATCAAGATGTAGGTGTCCTTCGCAAGTCCGCCTCCCGGGATGGCGAGCCTCATGCCTCCATCAGCACTCGCCGCCGTTCCACCGGTCTCCGCATCGATCCGGCTTGCAGCGAAAAGCCCGGACGAACAGCCGAAGTTCAACTTGAGATCGCGCCC
>JALGWN010000100.1 GCA_025774115.1 bacterium | reverse complement strand
GATTGGGTTGCCGGGGGAGCGGTCAGGACCGGGATCTACTTCCTGAGTCTCCGCTACGGTTCGGATGAAGTTACACGTAAGATAGTGATCTCGCAATAGACGAAGTGCCCGGGGTCAGACCCGCAAGGGTCTGTCCCCCTCCCATGGGGTCTCGCCCGGCCATAACACCCATCTGCCGCGATACCTGACTGCCCGCCCCACCCCCGCCTACGCATCCTCTTGTTGCCCAGCCCGAAGCGAAAGGGGCCACGAACAACGGTGAGTGAACAGCCATGAAGCCGTAAGAAGGGCTTCTTTTCTGTTTTATACCATGAAGCCGGATAAGGAGGGTCGATTATGCCGAAGTACGCGCTGGTCTCAAGAGCTCTCTTGGTAGTGGCAGCAACGGTCTTGGCAGTGGCCACTGTCCAGGGCGCCACATATGATGTGTTTTTCACAGAGGATATGCTGTCCTATACATCCAACGACGGCTATGATGTTGTTCGCCTCGAGGGGGGAAGACTCCTGACCCGTGAAGCACACCCAATGCTTCCCATGTGGAGGGTTGCCATATCCATTCCCTCCGATTCCCGGGTCGGGTCGTTTGAAATAGTCCCGGTCGAGGTGGAGACCATCGAGGGAGACTACTGGATATATCCTGCGAGTGCTCCCTCAAGGCTGTCTTCCGCGGAACCCAGGAAGCTGAGTGAACCGGACCGGGGCATCTACTCGTCGTTCGAACCCTACCCGGAGGTTGTCGGGGAATCTGTCGGTGAGGGCGACATTTCGGGCCACAGGATTGCTACGTTCATATTGTATCCGTTGCGTTTTACCCCGGCGGACCACAAGCTGGAGCTGGTTACTCATTTTCGGATAGAGATCTCCACCGAACCGCTGGGAGAGCCGCTTGAGATTCCAGCCGAGAATGCTCTCAGGGATAGGATATTTACTGAACGGGTGAAGCGGCTCGTGATCAACCCGGAGAATGTCGAAGCGCACACCGTGAGGAGAGATGTGGGTCGGCTCCAGACGGGCACTGTGGATTATCTTGTGATCGCGGAATCGGGGGTTACGAGCGACTATCAGCCGCTTGCAGACTGGAAGACCAAGAAGGGATTGAAGTGTGAGATAGTCTCCACATCCTGGGTCTATTCCACATATTCCGGGACGGACAACGAGGAGAAGATCAGGAACTGTATTAAGGATTACTACCTGAGCCATGGAACGGTGTACGTGCTGCTTGGAGGCGATACCGGTTATGTTCCTGCGCGGGAAGGCTACTGTGACATTCCCGAGCAGGGGATGAGTGGAGAAGAAATCTATCTCCCCTGTGATCTTTACTATTCCGACATGGATGGTGACTGGAATGCCGGTGGTGATCCCAACAAGTGGGGTGAACATCCCGCCGACAGTGTTGATATGTACGCGGATGTCTATGTCGGCCGGGTACCTGCCTCGAGTTCCTCGCATGTCTCGAATTTCGTCGACAGGCTTCTGATATATGAGGGAAGCAGCGATGGGAGCACCAGTCTTCCCACCGGCTATTTAGAGGACATGTTGTTCTTGGCTGAGATACTGTGGTCGGACCCTTACACCGATGGCGGGATAGCCAAGGACATGATCGATGATGACTATGTGCCGTCGCGCTACGATCCTATAACCAAGCTCTACGAGTCCAGCGGCAATCTCAACTTCACAAGTGCTATGAACGCATTGAATGCAGGCCAATCGATAATCAATCATGACGGGCATGCCAATGTCCCTGTTCTTTCAGTCGGCCCTGACGCCCTCTATAACGGTGATTTCGATGACCTCATCAATGCCCCGGAGTTCGGAGTGTTCTACACCGGCGGTTGCTACTCTTCGGCGATCGACTACAACACGATCTCAGAGCACTGGGTAAACAACTCCGATGGCGGTGGCGTAGCTTTTGTCGGTAACAGCCGATATGGGTGGGGATGTCCCGGGTATCCGGGTGAGTGTGTATCGGACCTTTATGACCAACAGTTTTTCAGGGCGCTCTTCACGAGCGATCTCTACAATCTGGGTGTGACCCATGCCGATGCAAAGGATTACTATGTGCCGGATTCGAAGGTCGACGACTACATGCGCTATGCTCTCTATGAACTCATCCTGCTGGGCGACCCTGAGATGCCTATCTGGACCGAGACACCGGCGAGTCTGATTGTGGTTCACAATGCGACACTTCCTACCGGCGCATCTCCTTTTACGGTAACGGTGACCTCCGGTGGAAGTCCTGTGGTGGATGCGACGGTTTGTCTCTGGAAGGGTGATGAGGTCCATCTGGCTGATGAGACAAATGGTGCGGGAGTTGTGACCCTGAGCCCTGATCCGACAACGGCGGGTACGATGTATGTGACGGTGACCAAACATAATTATCTACCCTATGAGGGATCGGCCACGGTAACAGCAGGAGATACTGAGGACCCGGTTGTCACGGTAACCGCCCCCAACGGCGGTGAGACCTGGGACATCGGGGAGATGTACAGCGTTACCTGGACCGCCTCGGACAATGTCGGAGTAACCTCGATTGACATTCTGCTCTCGCTTGATGGCGGGATGACCTTCCCGGAGACCATAGCTACGGGTGAGGCCAATGACGGTCTCCATGACTGGTATGTCGACAGCGATGCCACAATCGAGGCCCGTGTCAAGGTCATCGCACATGACGCCGCCGGCAACGACGGGGAAGATATCAGTGACAGTGACTTCGAGATCTATGATCCCCAGTCGGCGGTTGCCACGGAGCCGGAAGTGCCTGCCGGTGTTGTGATAACGGATGCGAATCCTAATCCGTTCAGCCGGCGGACCTCCGTTAGATTCGGGATACCGAAGGACGGCAGCGTCAAGCTGGTCGTCTACGATGTGTCCGGCCGACAGGCGGCTGATCTGGCGGATGGCTACTATCCCGCAGGCTATCATTCGGTGGATTGGGTTGCCGGAGACGCGGTGAGGACCGGGATCTACTTCCTGAGTCTCCGCTACGGCTCGGATGAAGTCACACGCAAGGTGGTGCTTTCCCAATAGATGTAGTACCTGGGGTCAGATCTTGAAGATTGAATTCAATTTTCAAGATCTGACCCCAACCTGATGGTCTTTGTGCACTCCCACCCTCCTCGCCTCCCTTAATGGACATATCCATCCACGACCAGACGCTTCGGCGGATGTTACTTATTGGGCACGCCCCCCTCTCACGTTCTGTGGGCTTGCACTTTCCTTTTGGATGTGATGGGGTGGCCTGGTCAAGAAATCTGAGTTTGACATCACCACCGGACTGTGTTACCAATCCTCAGGAGATACTGACAAGTCCCGAGGTTTCGCAACATGGGGGTGTCCAATTGGCGCAGTCAACGTCGGAAAGGGTGCTTGAGCTGGTTCAGAAGAGCGGAGTCCTTCGGCCTCGTGACCTCGATGTTCACGGTATTCCCAGGGAGTACCTGAGTCGCCTCCGTAAGCGCGGGCTGCTCGAACGTGTCGGACGGGGTCTATATGTCCTGTCGGGTGCTGATGTCACAGAGCATCACGGTCTTGCTGAAGCCTGCAAGCGTGTTCCTCATGCCGTGGTCTGTCTAATCTCCGCACTCAGCTTTCATGAGCTGACCACACAGGCACCCTTTGAGGTCTGGCTTGCCATAGGTGAGAAGACATGGCGTCCCCGAGGGACGGAGCTGCCGCTGAGAATCATGCGCTTCTCTGGCGGCGCACTCGCCGATGGCGTTGAGGAACACACCATCGAAGGTGTCCCCGTGAAAGTGTACTGCGTGGCAAAAACTGTGGCTGACTGTTTCAAGTACCGAAACAAGATCGGCCTGGATGTAGCTCTTGAGGCACTTCGCGAGTGCTGGAGGGAGCGGCGTTGTACCATGGACGAACTCTGGCACTATGCCGGAGTCTGCCGAGTGGAAAACGTAATGCGTCCCTATCTGGAGAGCCTGACATGAGGCAGCGCGGACGAAGCGATCTATCCGCATCCGTTCGGCAGCGCCTCCTCAATCGCGCACGAGAGAGACAAGAGAATTTCCATTGGCTCCTCACCCAGTACGGTCTGGAGCGCCTGATGTACCGGATAGGCAACTCAAAGTATAAGGATGACCTGGTTCTCAAGGGAGCTTTGCTTTTTGCACTGTGGGGAGGTGCCCGCCACAGGAGAACTAAGGACCTGGATCTCCATGGCATCGGGATGAGCTCGGTCTCCGATGTCGAGCAGGCCTTTAGGGATATCTGTGTTCTCGACGTTGAAGGCGATGGCCTCGAATTCCTGGAGGATTCAGTACACGGAGCAGAGATTCGGCAGCGGGATCAGTATCTGGGTGTACGCGTGAAACTGACTGCAAGACTTGCTGGAGCTCACATCTCGATTCAGGTCGACGTCGGGTTCGGAGATGCCCTGAGTCCGCAACCGGAAGTGCAGGATTTCCCGACCATCCTTGAGTTCCCTGCTCCTCATCTCAGGGCCTACCGCCGCGAAGCTGTGGTGGCGGAGAAGTTCGAAGCGCTTGTGACTCTGGGAATGGCAAACAGCCGGTTGAAGGACTACTTCGATCTGTGGCGACTTGCGCAGGAATACACATTTGAAGGCGAGACTCTGTGTGAGGCAATTGAGGCAACATTCTCACGGCGAAGGATCACGCTGCCGGGCATCCACCCCGTAGGACTCACACCTGTGTTCTTCGAAGAAGCAGGCAAAGTAGCGCAGTGGAGAGCATTCCTAATGAAAGGAAAGATTGAGGATGCAGAGGAATCGCTAGCCGAGATTGTCGGAGTCATAGCCAACTTCATCATGCCGCCTGCCCGGGCAGCCGCAGCTGGCGGGCAATTCAAAAAGACTTGGCCACCTGGAGGGCCGTGGGGATAGGTGTCCTTGAATGGGCCCCGTGGTATGTATCCATAGGAAGTTGGTTCTCGGGTGGTGGGGGGTGACCTGACCGCCTGAAACGAGACCGGTTTCTGTCACAGAGTTTCGTTAGATTGGACTTGCCAGCCGAAGCGCTTCAGGTCCGTCCTCCCCGCCGCATTAAACCGCACACCCTCCCGCTCGAGCATCAGACGTTGTGTCACATCGCCGCCGCCTTTTGGATGAAGGCTTATGCCACCGCGCGAATTTATGACGCGGTGCCAGGGAACGCGGCTTCGGGCGGGCAGTGCATGGAGGGCATAGCCCACCTGCCGGGCATCTCCGCCGAGACCTGCAAGGCAGGCCACCTGGCCGTAGGTTGCCACGCTTCCCCGTGGGATGAGCCGTACCACGGCATATACGCGTTCCCAACGGCTCTGCTTTGCACTCTTGCCGCTGCTATCGGTCATCCTCGTCCCAGTAATGGTGTTTCCTGCCACCGTTCTTTTCACGAAGCATGATACCAGATTGCCGGGGAGCGGGTATCCCTGAATTCCATCCCGGTTCTGCGGTAACCGGCCATGGTATCATCTCAAGTGAGTTGCAACCCCGGCTCGGAGGCCGCATAATCCACCTTGGACGAATCAAAGGAGATATGACAATGGCCGGCAGCACGAGATTAGGGCTATGCGACTCTTGCAGGCGTCTCATCGGGAAAGTTTTCACACTAGTGCTCACGATCCTCTTGCTCAATGGAGGTTGTATGCGACCAGGTGTTGAAGGGATAACGGTAAGTTCGCCCGATTCAAGGTTAGAGGTGGTGTTCACCCTCATTGATGGGGTTCCACATTATGAGGTCGGCTATGACCGCGCGGACATTGTCCTACCCTCATCGATGGGTTTCACTTTCAGACGGGAGCCACCCATGAAAACAGGTTTCACCGTCGAGCGAAGCGTAACGCGAACATTCGATGAGACCTGGACACCTGTGTGGGGCCAGCGGAGCGAGATCCGGAATCATTATAATGAGCTCGCGGTGAGCCTCAGGGAGGAAAAGCAACCGGGCCGCCGGATGGATATCATCTTCCGGGTGTTCGATGATGGTGTGGGGTTCCGGTATGAGTTTCCCGACCAGGCCGATCTCAAAGACTTCGAAATGATGTCTGAAGAAACCCAGTTCACCTTTGCCGGTGACCACACGGCCTGGTGGACGCCGGCCGATTTCGACAGCTACGAGCACCTCTATACCGAGGGCCCGCTCCATAGGATCAAGGCGGCCAATACCCCGATCACTATGAAGACAGAAGACGGGCTCTATCTTGCTATACACGAGGCCGATCTCACGGACTACGCGGGCATGACCCTCTCTCGGATGAAGGGCGAGGTGCTGGGGCTGGTGAGTAGCCTGGTCCCGTGGCCGGATGGGTCCAGGGTCAAGGGTACGACACCCTTCAAGACCCCGTGGAGGACGATTCAGGTCGCCACCTGGCCCGGGGGTCTGGTGGAGTCCAGCCTGATTCTTAACCTGAACGGGCCGCCCATGATCGAAGACACCTCGTGGATAAAGCCCATGAAGTACATAGGTATCTGGTGGGGTATGCACATCGACAAGTACACCTGGCACACGGGGGATAGGCACGGAGCCACCACCAATAACGCCATGCGCTACATAGATTTCGCCGCCCGGCATGGCATCCAAGCGGTCCTTATCGAGGGGTGGAATACCGGGTGGGACAGGTGGGGGCAGGAAGGTGCATACGATCATGTCACGCCCTACCCGGATTTCGATCTCAAGCAGGTTGTCGAGTATGCCCATGGGAGGGGAGTTGCGATCATAGGCCATCATGAGACCGGGGGTGATGTCCCCGGCTATGAGAAGCGCCTGGACGAGGCCTTTACATTGTATCGGGATCTCGGCATCCCCGCAGTCAAGACCGGCTATGCCGGCGCCATCTTCCCGCGCGGTTACCACCATCACGGCCAGTGGATGGTGAGGCACTACCGGATGGTAGTGGAGCAAGCCGCCCGGTACGGTCTCATGCTGGATGTCCACGAGCCCATAAAGGATACCGGCATAAGCCGCACGTATCCCAACATGATGACCAGGGAAGGTGCTCGGGGCACCGAATACAACGCCTGGGAATCAGGCAACCCGCCCGAGCATATGACCATACTGCCCTTTACCAGAATGGTGGCGGGCCCCCTGGATTTTACATCCGGCATCTTCGACATCACATTCGATGAGTACAAACCGGGCAATCGGGTTCACGCAACACTGGCGAATCAACTCGCCCTTATGGTTGTGCTTTATAGCCCCGTGCAGATGGCCGCCGATCTAATCGAGAACTACGATGGGCATCCGGCTTTCGCTTTCATAGAGACGGTACCGGTCGACTGGGACGAAACCAGGGTCGTAAACGGTGAGATCGGCGATTACGTTACCATAGCCCGAAGAAGCGGTGCGGAGTGGTTTGTCGGGAGCATAACCGACGAGAATGCCCGCGTGCTTTCGGTCGATCTCAAGTTCCTGGCCCCAGGCACGACCTACATTGCCAGGATCTATGCCGACACGCCGGATACCGATTTCAGGACCAACCCCACGGCCCATGAGATCCGCGAGCAAGAGGTAACACGCGAGGATGTGCTGACAATGGAGCTGGCGCCGGGCGGAGGTCAGGCCATCGCCCTGATGCCGAAAACATAGAGTGGGAACGGCGACGAACCTCAAAGCGTGTTGTGTACCCATATAATCAAAGACAAGGATATTCGTCCTCACAGGAGTGAGGACGCTACGGACCAAGCAGTCGGACCTGGGGCATGTAGCGTCGGCTCTCTGTGCAATTAAGTTAACTGTCACCTCAATTGTGCCCTGTATTGACGGACTGTAGTCTCCTATGCTATAAGGCTCTGGAAGGCGTGCTTACCCGGATTCACGAAGCGGAAGGATAGCGTAGCAGATGCCCGATGAAACCACTCCAATGACCTCGCCGGGGTCATCCCGCGACGACGCAAGTCGTCACGGCAGGTTCCTGCCGGGAACCATGTTCGGGAAGCGCTACCGCATCCTGGGTCTTCTCGGGCGTGGTGGCATGGGAGAGGTCTACCGGGCCGACGATCTTGAGCTCGGCCAGACGGTCGCCCTCAAGCTCCTGCCTGCGAGTCTCACCGGGGATCAGGTGGCCCTCGATCTTCTTCGCAACGAGGTGCGTGTGGCTCGCCACATCTCCCACCCCAACGTGTGCCGGGTTCATGATATAGGCGAAGTTGAAGGCCAGTACTTCGTCTCGATGGAATACGTGGACGGCGAGGATCTGGCTTCCCTGCTTCGACGGATAGGGCGCCTGTCGAAGGAAAAGGGGCTCGACATAATAGCGCAGCTCGCGGCCGGACTTGCCGCGGCCCACCAGCTGAATGTCCTCCACCGGGATTTCAAGCCTGCCAACATTATGGTGGACGGTCACGGCCGGGTTCGGGTGATGGATTTCGGCCTTGCCGGTTTCACCGAGGAGATCCGGGGCTCGAAGGAGCTTGCCGGTACGATATCTTATATGGCGCCCGAGCAGCTCGCTGGCAAAGGAGCGACGGCGCGAAGCGATGTGTATGCGCTGGGCCTCGTCATGTATGAGCTTCTCACCGGCCGGCGTGCCTACGGACCGGGGAGTGTGGACGAGCTGCGCAAGGCCCGGACGGCTGCGCCTCCGGACCCACCATCAAGCATAGTAAGTGACCTGGACCCCGCCGTCGAGCGGGTGGTGATGTGGTGCCTTGACTCCGATCCCGCCAGGCGACCGAGCTCGGCCCAGGCGGTGGCCAAAGCGCTGCCGGGAGGCGACCCGCTTGCTGTTGCGCTTGCGGCCGGCGAGACGCCCTCCCCCGAAATGGTCGCTGCAGCCGGTGGGCGGGGCGGCATGCGGCCTGTGACCGCGATGCTATGTCTGGCCGGCATCATTGTGGGTATGCTTGTGATCGCCGGGCTCAATAACAGAATGGCTCTCTTCAGACTTACGAGGATGGAGAAACCGCCCGTGGTGCTTGCCGACAGGGCGCGGCAGGTCCTGAGCGGTCTCGGTCTTGAGGAAGAGCCCGGGGCCACGGCCTTCGGCCTGGGACTGGTTACGGATTTTCTCAGACACATCGAGAGAACAGACAGCACATCCACGCGGTGGGAGCGGCTTCGGGACACCGAGTATCCCACATACTTTTTCTGGTACAAGGAAAGCCCCCGGCCGCTTGTGCCCTTCGATACCGGAGAAGCGAGGGTTTCGTTTTCCGATCCTCCGATGAACTCTCCCGGCATGGCCTATGTCCGACTTACGACCGACGGGCGCCTGCTTTCCTTTGAGACGGTAGGGGATCCGACTGTAGGTGTGGATGCGAACCCCGATTCGGTGGATTGGTCCCGACTCTTTGAGGAGGCCGGCATCGAGCCGGCCGACCTCGAGCCTGTCGAAGGCGCAGGTGTGGAGATCAGTCAGGAAAGCAGGAAGTGGCAGGGGCCGATATTGA
>JALGWN010000099.1 GCA_025774115.1 bacterium | reverse complement strand
GGTGGATTCCATACAGATCGATAACCAGTCTGTGGATGAGGCCGGTGTAGGCGACGATGTGGGTATAAGAGTGACCGAAAGGGTACGACCGGGGGATGTCGCCTATAAGGTCTCCGAGGCGTAGCCCGGATTATTCACAAAGAACCCCTCCGCTACGGTGGAGTATCTGCCGGCGAGGGCGTTAACAAGAGGCCGAGATAGCGTTTCTGCAGGGCTTCGCGCCCAGATTTTCACTTGACCCCCCCTACCCTATTTGTTAGGGTTAGCCAAAATCATACAATCTCAGAGGGTTTGGCTCAAAAGGAGGTGAAAGCAAGGTAAGGTAATATTCTTGCACAATCTCAGAGGGTTTGGCTCAAAAGGAGGTGAAAGCAAGGTAAGGTAATATTCTTGCTTTGGCGATTCCATTCCACATAAGGGGGTATGAAATGAAGAAGTTCTTGGTCTTTGCTTTGCTCTGGACGGTTATAGTGACCTTCGCCTCCTGCGGGGGCAAGGAGATGGAGTTCAACGCCGCAATCGAACAGGCGACCTTTGCCGAGATCGAACAGGTGATCCCTGCTGCCAGAGAGGCCCTGATTGATCTCGATGAGACCATCAATAAGCGCGTGTCTGGTAGATACCGCGACGAGGCCCTTGAGGATTACAAGGTGGTCAGCGACTTCGTCGATGTAATCCAGTTCTACTATCTTCCCGTACTCAATGCGAGAGCACACATTTCCAGAGCCTACCGGGAGATAGGCTTCGGCATGTACACGGAAGCCTCCAGAGATATCAAGGATGCCATCGATAATCTCAATAAGGCTGCGCTGAAGTCGACCGATGCCACCAGAGGCGCGTTCGAAGAGGTCAAACGCGGCCTGATGGAGGTGGAAACCATCTCCGATCAGTCGGCGGCTCAGAACATGATCACGCTTTCCGATGCTGCCAAGAAGCTCAATATGTTGATCGAGAAGATCAAGCCCACCGTGGTGATGACGGAAGAAGGCGAGGCTCTGATCGAAGGTCAGCTCTAGAAATCTACTCGGAATAGAGTAGCGTTGCCACTCCTGTGGCAACGAACGCAGCAGATGGTTTTTTCAACGGCCTGAAGAGGCCCGGATGTCCTATCCGGGTCTCTTTATCTGAAATGTCCTGTCCGAGGCGGGCTGCGGTTCGGAGCCGCCACTGCCGGAACCGCCGTACACGAATGCCTTCCGCGAGGTATTGGCCCCGTGCGGGAATCTCCAGTAGGTCCAGGGCAAACTGAGAAGCCTCCTGACCCCGATCATCCGGAAGTGCTCAGGCATGTCGTGAAGCAACCGCCCCCCCTGTATCTCAAACATGTCCAGGTTACGGGCATACTTCTCGGGGCTGTCCTTGGCCCTCTTACGGATGATGGCGCTGAAGATCGACACCACCCGCCGCCCGAAGGAAAGCCCCTTGCCGCGGGCGATGTAGATGCCCCTAACCACCGGTGAATGGAAGACAAGGTCCATATCCAGCTCCACAACCCAGGTCACGAGGCGATCGCTCTCGAGATCGGTCTCCAATATGCGGTCGTGGATTTGCCGGGCGCCGCTCCGGGTGAATTTCTCATATTCGAACCATAGCTCCCGGTAGTGCCAGTCACTCACGATCCATTCTATTCTACCTCTTTTTTCACCATCCGCACGCACCCATACCTCCAACCGTTCCCAGTCTTTTTCCCAGAACTTTATGAGTTCGGCGGGCGCCAGCGTGACAAAGCGCCAGACCCAGTAGAACTTGCCTTCGAGCCAGTACGGCTCATGCCCGGGCCGGTAGGGAAAGAAACGGCTTTTCGGATCGTTGTCATACAGATAGAGGGCCGGCGGGAGCGACCGTGGTATGAAGAACCATTCGACCAGGTACAATATGAGCCCGATCAGCACAACTGCAACAACGAAGCCCTTGAAACCATGGCCGATTCTCGCGGTGTAGCTTATGGCTATCAGGGGAAGCGGGGCAACCGTAGCGGTCAGTAGATCATCAAACATGATCCATAGTATCAACAGCACCACCGGATAGAAAAGTACCCCCAGGTAGGGAACCAGTACGTTCTCGTGACCGAACAGAGATGCTATCGGGCCTATAAGGGCACCATAACCCAGTGCCACACCGGCGCCCAGAAAGACCTTGTATCGGGCGAAGAACATACTGGTCGAGGCGCGCAGTCGAAGCGGACTCACAAGATCGGCCGCAATCCGCTCGCCCTTCGAATACACGTCCACCCCACCCCCGGCTTGAGGCCTGACGTCGAGAGCGCGCTCGAGCAGCACGCTTCTCATTGCACTCTGGTCATAAAGCGGCGGCCGGGCTCTGGACATGCGACCCACGAGACGCAAGATCCCTCGAACAACTACGACCACCGGTTTCAATACCGCTGCAAGCATGTAGTAGCCCAGGCGTGGAAGGCCGGCCGTGGGCCGGTTGAGGATTTTCCTGAAGATCTCGAGTGACAACCCCGCCTGACTGAGGGTCTTGAGGTTCACTATGTCGTTGAGCTCCAGCACACTGGCCCAGTAGTCGCAAAACAGAAAAGGCCCGTCGAATTCCCTTCCCTCCCCATCCGGGGGGCCCGCGAACGACAGTTCTTCCTTGATTCCCGGTCTCATAGTTCGAGATCTTACCACCAGCCGGGCGGCCCGTCAACGCTCCGGTTTGAGCCTACCCGATATGAAGACTAAACCCTGCCCTCTGAGTGCCGATCTACTAGGCTGTGGAGGGGTCTTACGGGAGTAAACACCCGGAAGGCCTAGGGGATGAAGGCTGGAGCTATCCCGGACATTGCTTAATCCTCTCGCGCTTAGCCAGCTTTCATCCCTACATTTTTGTCCCCCCCCAACATGCGTATTTGTCCCCATTTCCGAGATAATCCTATTTACGGGACTTCCCTCTTGTGCTATGCTCTCCCGCATAGTCGGGGAAATGCTTATAGTGCGACATACGGCATTCGGGCCGTAGCGTGGTCCGGTGTCGGACGGGGAGACCCGATCAACGTCGGGCAAAGAGACCGGACGCTATAGAGGACATTCATTGGGGCGGGAGTTGTGACCGGGCAGTCCCTGGATGAACCTTCGGGGGAAAATGACGAGAGACACCCTCTGTTCTTGCAGACCCGCATTGATCCTCACCCCGCTCGTATTGTTTGCGCTAACTCTTGTTGGCGCTCCTCAGCACTCCCGGGCCGCGCTACAAGTATCGGACACACCCGACGACTGGGGCACCAGCCTAACCGTTTCCTGGGACGAACCCGCCTATCCCGTCATTGGCTATGAGATCTGGCGCCGTGCCGCCGACGAGCGGACCGTGCCCAGCTTCACTGCACCGTCCGATACCGTGAGCGCCGCTGAGGCGCTTGCCGCTCAGGGTTGGGAGGTGGCCGGGGAGGCCGACCCCGGGGATACCATCCTCGTGGATTCCGGGCTTGAGCAAGACACACCTTACACGTATATTCTTCTTACGCGGGCCGACGGCACGACCGCAGTTTCAGGGCCCACCGAACCGCAGGCTCCCACACGTCAATGGCTGAGCTACGCGAGAATCAATATCCTGGTGGCCGTCCTGATCTTCATGGGCACGGTGGTGATGCTGGTGGAACGGGCTAGACGTGGGGCCAAACTTTTCGTACGGAGGATCGCCGGGCTCGAGGCCGTCGAAGAGGCGATAGGCCGGGCGACCGAGATGGGCCGCCCAATTCTCTATGTCCCGGGTCTGGACCCCATGGATGAGGTGGCGACCGTGGCCGCCGTCAATATCCTTGGTGAGGTGGCAAAGAGGGCCGGTAAGTACGAGACCAAGCTCGTAGTGCCCAACCGCGATCCGATTGTGATGGCCGTGGCACAGCAGGTGGTGAGGGAATCTTATTCGGCTGTAGGGAAACCCCATCTCTACCGCGAAGAGGATGTGTTCTACGTGACCTTCAGCCAGTTCGGCTTCGCAGCAGCCGTGGCGGGTATCATGATGCGTGAGAAACCCGCCACCAACTTCTTCATCGGGCACTTCTATGCCGAGTCCCTGGTGCTGGCCGAGACAGGTAACGCAAGCGGGGCCATCCAGATAGCAGGAACCGACTCGGACGCTCAGCTGCCGTTTTTCATAAGCGCATGTGACTATACACTCATCGGTGAGGAACTCTATGCCGGAAGCGTATATCTTTCGAGGCAGCCGCTCCTCTTGGGGGCGCTCAAGGCCCAGGATTACGCCAAGGTCGTCATAATCGCGGCGATGGCCGTGGGGATAGTGCTTTACATGTTGAATCCGGACCTTGCCGAGAGGTTTGCCTCTCTATTTCAGTGAGGGTTTGAATAGGTGAAAAGACAGGGGCCGATGGTCGTCGTATTCGTCGTGGGGTTCCTCATGATGGTACAGTTCTTCACCCCCAACCCCTTATTCCTGAGGCTCTATAACCTGGTGCTGGACTGGAAGCAGGTAGTCCTTGGCTGCACCTTTATCCTGGGTACCTGGAGCCTCATAAGGTATCACCTGACCAAGATCCAGCGGCGCCAGGAGAGCTGGCAATATAGCTATGTCACAATAATCGGGCTCTTGGTTATGGTGATATCCGCCGGGATCTGGAGGACCGCTTCCGGGCCCTATCCCTGGCTTTTCAACAATGTCCAGGTACCGATGCAGGCGACGATGTTCAGTCTGCTGGCCTTCTTCGTCGCCTCGGCATCCTACAGAGCCTTCAGGGCGCGGACCGTTCAGGCCACACTGCTCCTTGTTGCGGGAGCACTGGTGATGCTGGGAAGGGTCCCGATCGGAAACTACATACGGGGTGAACTCTTCGGGGTGGAGATCTCCCTGGTCGCGATCTCCGATTGGGTCTTGAACGTACCCAACTTGGCCGCCAAGCGGGGCATAATGATCGGGGTCGGGCTGGGCATGACGGCGACCGCCATCAAGATCATCCTCGGCATAGAAAAGACCTATCTGGGAAGGAGCGATTGATGGCCTTCTACAATCGCATGATGTCGATTGACAGGCGGATCATCTTCCTGTCCGTTGCGCTTGCGGTGGCCATTCCGCTGCTCAAGCCCCTGGGGTTTCCCGTACAGGTCTCAGAGGAGGTCCGGAGCTTCCACCGGGAACTCGAACCCCTCCAGGAGGGTGATATCATCCTGCTCACCTTTGATTATGAGGGCGACGTCATGGCCGAGCTCAATCCGATGAGCGAGGCCGTCCTGAGCCACGTCTTTCCCAAGGGCGTCCGAGTGGTGGCACTCACCACCTATGCCGGGGGCACCGGGATAGCCGAATGGCTTCTCAACGAGGCCGCGGAGAGGTACGGCAAGACCTACGGCGAGGATTACGTATTCTTGGGCTACAATCCCGACTGGTCCGGCACGATCCTCCGCCTGGGTGAGAGCTTCAAGGCAACCTACCCGACCGACCAATATGCGACGCCTACGCCCGAGATCCCTCTTATGGAAGAAGTCGAGACATACGATGACGTTGAGATGATCGTCTCCATCGCCGGCAGTGCCCTCTCCGAATACTGGGCCATATGGGCCGGAGGGCGATACGGTGTGAAGGTGATCTCGGGGAACACGGCGATTCAGGCCATCTTGATATATCCATACTACCAGGCCGGTCAGATATCGGGGTTCCTGGGCGGCCTCAAGGGGGCCGCCGAGTACGAGAAACTGATTGGCCGGCCGGGCATGGGCATACGCGGGATGGACGCCCAGTCCATCGCCCACGCCCTGATGCTGGTCTTCATCCTGGTAGGCAACGTCGGCTACTTCTTTGTTCGGAGGGCGCAGGCCCGGGAAAAGAGGAAGGGGTAGGAGCAGGTGCATTTCAGCAGCGATCCGGGGATCTGGGTAGCGGGTCTGTTCTCGCTGGCCATCTTCTCATTCCTCTACCGTGACAATCCGGTCTATAAGTTCGCCGAACATCTCTTGGTGGGGATCTCGGCCGGTTACTACCTGGTTCAGTACTTCTTCTCGGCAGCCTACAAGAAATTCTATGTCCCGGTGTTTGATAACCATGAGTATGCGCTGATTGTCGGGGGCGTCCTGGGTGTCATGATGTTTACCCGTCTTGCGAGGCGCACGGAGTGGATATCCAAGTACCCGGTGGCCTTCTATGTGGCCGCCTGGGCCGGTTATGTGATTCCATCATACATACAGGTGAGAGTCCTCCAGCAGGCCCGAAGCACCATTTTTAACCCCTTCACCATGTCGGTTCCGGAGATCATGTCGGCTGTGGTCCTCTTGGTCGGGGTAACCACGACCTTGATCTATTTCTACTTCTCGGCCGAGCACAAGGGCGCCCTCCGGACCGTCTCCAGAATAGGCATCACCTTCCTGATGATCGGTTTCGGCGCGACCTTCGGATACAACGTGATGGGCCGAATCAGCCTCCTCATCGGCCGCTTCCAGTTCCTCTTCACAGACTGGCTGGGCATCATAGATTAACCTCCCGCCATCCCTGGAATGCTCGCTACGCTTACCCTTCGCCGTGGCAACAAATCGTCTTGTGCAGCGTCGGGGTTCCATCCCCGACGAACCAATGGGTACGCCGCAGGACCGGGAGCCGACCGTAACGCAGCAGATGGGTGTTCTTGGACAGCCATGCTTCGACAATGGAATTGACACCCTCGGAGTTACCTGTTAGGCTCCCAGGCGAACTCAGATCGGCTGGTAGATTATGATTCTTGCAGGTATCCATTTTGTCCTAAGCGCGCTGTTCCTTGCGCTAGCGTGTGCAGCTTTCTTTTCTATGCTTCATCTCCTTGGGACCCCCAACGCTCCAAGAGCTACACTTCTCAGGATGATCCATAGGTCCAGCGGCGGTCTGGCGGTGGCCCTCTATGTCATTGTATCGGCCATGTGCATCGCCGGGCTTGGGCGGGAAGGCACGAGCCTGTCCCCCGCCATAGCTGTCCATCTCACGTTTGCCTCGATCTTCATTCCAATGATTCTCATGAAGATCGTGATCGTCGAGAAATATCCTGAGCTGAGGAACCGGCTGTTCGGCGTGGGCACGGTCCTTTTCGCCGTCGTTTTCGTCATGTTCTTCACATCCACGTTTGCGCACTTCGCGGAGTCCCCTGAAGATGAGGACGCAGGGGCCGAGGCCCGGGCCTCGGTGGACCTCGCTCTCGGGAAAGACCTCTTTGTGGTCAAGTGCGCGAAGTGCCACCGCCTGGACAAAACCCTCTCTGCAGAATTGGCATCCCATGCGTGGGAGGACACCGTGGCGCGCATGCGCCAGAAAGACCCTTCCTGGATGAGTGAGAGCGAAGCCGTGAGAATAACCGGTTTCCTTGTGTCGCTTGGAGAATAGAGTGTGATGATCGATCTCGGAAGGCAGGATCTCGGCGATTTCGAGAAGGCAATCGGCACCGAATGGCTGGAGACCAACGGGCTCGGCGGGTACGCGTCCTCCACCGTTCTCGGCATAAACACCAGGAAATACCATAGCCTGCTTGTAGCCGCGACCGAGCCGCCGGTGGGCAGGATGCTAATGGTCTCAAGGCTCGACGAAACGGTGATTATCAGTGGGGTCAGGTTCGATCTCTCTGCGAGTGAATACAAGACCACCGTACATCCGCGTGGCTATCGCTGTCTGGAGGGGGTCAGGCTTGATCCTTTTCCTGTCTTCACCTACATCGCCGGGGGCATCAAACTTGAAAAGAGCATCTTTATGCCCCATGGACAGAACACCACCTGCGTTACCTACCGGATCGATAGCCTGCCCAACGGACCCAGAATAAGCCAGGTCGTGCTCGAAGTGCGTCCCATACTGGGCCTGAGAGACCATCACGCCCTGATGAAGGAAAGTGCCGGTGTCGAAGTCGATGTCGACGTCACAAGGCGCATGGTTTCAATCAAGCCTCCGGGGGAGCTACCCGCGCTTTACGTAACCCTGGGGCATGCGAGATTCGAGCAAGGCTGCTACTGGTACCGGGATTATCTCTACCGCCGAGAACAGGACAGCGGGTACGCGGCCTCCGAGGATCTCCTCTCACCCGGAAGATTCGTTATTGCTTTCGAGGATGTCGAGTCGGCCGCCTTGGCCTTTTCTACAAACCCCGAACCCGTGGATGACATAGACGCGGTCAAGAAGGCTGAAATCCGGCGCCGCGCGGGCATTATAGACACTCCGGTGGCGAATCAAGACCTCGGCCGGCACCTCCTCAGAGCCGCCGATGCATTCCTGGTAAGACGCGGAGCCAAAGGACGCTCGGTCGTCGCAGGCTATCCCTGGTTTACCGATTGGGGCAGGGACACCATGATAAGCCTGCCGGGGCTCGCCCTGGTAGCGGGAAGAGTCGAAGATGCAAGACGAATCATCGAGACCTTTGCCTCCCATATGGACCGCGGGCTTATTCCCAACCGCTTTCCCGACGCCTCCTCCGGGGCTGAATACAACACCATCGACGCCACGCTCTGGATGTTTGAAGCGGCAAAGAAATACTATGAGTACACCGGCGACGGCGATTTCATAACCAGACTCTTGCCAAAGCTCCGGGAATCCATCAAACATCACCTGGATGGAACCCGCTACGGCATCAGGGCCGATGCCGACGGGCTGCTCGAGGGGGGAGCCGAGGGGGTGCAGCTTACCTGGATGGACGCAAAAGTGGGCGGCAAGGTGATAACCGCCCGAAGGGGTAAACCCGTCGAGGTAAACGCTCTGTGGTACAATGCCTTAAGGATCGTGGCGGACTTCTGTGCGGAGTTCGGGGGACTTGCCGAGGAGAGCAGATATGATTATCTGGCACGGCAGGCATTCGAGAACTTCAACAAGCAGTTCTGGAACCCCAAGAAGTTGTGTCTCTTCGATTGCATCCGAGGCGACCACAAGGATGATGCCGTGAGGCCGAACCAGATCTTCGCCATAAGCCTTACTTATCCGGTGCTTGAGTTCGCCAAGTGGAAACACGTTATCGAGGTTGTGGAGAACGAGCTTCTCACCCCTTACGGGCTTCGGACGCTTTCCCCCATGCATCCGGCCTACAAGGGCAGATACGCAGGCGACCTTGAGACCCGGGACCATGCATACCATCAGGGTACGGTCTGGCCCTGGCTCCTGGGACACTACATCAGGGCTTACTTAAAGGCCCACGGCCGTGACGGGAAGACGATCCCGTATTGTTTCGGTCTCCTCGAGCCCTTCCTCGGCCACTTGGAGGAAGCCGGCCTGGGGACGATCTCCGAGGTCTTCGATGGGGACCCGCCTCACAGACCCGGTGGATGCATAGCGCAGGCCTGGAGTGTGGCGGAGCTCTTGCGGGTGCTGTCCGAGGACCTCCTGGGCGCCCCCCTCACCGGCACCAAGTCGACCTTCGATGCCGCCTGGCAACGCGAAACCTAACCCCCAATTCCAATTAAGGTGACAGCTTACTTAATTCCTGCCTCAACCTGACCCACCAAACCACGAGTTAAGGTGACAGCTTACTTAATTCTACTCAGCCGGATTTGGGACTCTTCCGGGGCTTGGGACCAG
>JALGWN010000271.1 GCA_025774115.1 bacterium | reverse complement strand
GGAAGGCCAGCCCAGCGGTTACAGTGCTGAGGTTGAGCGCTTCCCTCGGTGGTTCATACTGGTCGGTGTGTGATGCCACATCATGCACGTAAGAATACGCCCCGGTGACTACGAAGGCGGTCTCACCGAACATTTCGATTCGTCTGTGATAACGGAATATCAGGCCGAGGCCCAATCTTGAACTTCTGGCGCTCAGCTTTATGGCACCTATCTGAATTTCCGAATTCACCAGGTGGATCTGGGGTCCCGCCCCCAGTAGCAACCGGTGGGTCTTCTTGGCGTCGGCGAGCCGATATATGGCAAGGATCGTGATGAAGAAATCGTTTACCGTCTCCTCAAAATCTGTAGTGTAACTCTTACCCCCCGGGGTGACCGTGGTCGTATCACCGGTGTAGGTATTAGCGAATCGGAGGGCAGTGATACCGAATCCGATCTTCCCGCTGCCTTCGGTCAGGCCCAGACCGTAGACCAGTCCATTTCCGAATTCCGAACTTGTGGTGCCGAAGTACCCCACGTCCACAGACACCATCCGGTCGCCGAAACAAGGGACGCTGGATGCCACGACCGGGAGGACAAAGCACAGCACGACCAGAAGCCGATGCCGGAAGACGCTCGCTCGAATGCCATGGCGGGTAAGTCTTATCAGCATGGACCTCCACTCGAGGGGCTGCACCTCATGAGAAGGACCTCAGTCCTCCCGAAGGACTCGTTCTTCATACTCCTTCTCCAGGTGAGTCTTGTGTTTGAGCTCCTCCCCCTTGAGAAGCGTGAACAGCTTTCGGGTGGCGTCGTCCGATGCCCTTTGCTCAAGGTCTGAGTATAGAGCAAGGGATTGCTCCTCCCGCTTCATGGCTATAATCAGGAGTTCCTGATACGTGGAGTCCTTCGAGAACGGCGTCTCCACAAGATAGTTGCTGAGTTTGAGATCCGGCTGGGTGGTGTCCCTCACGAACTGGAGCTTATTAGGCGAAAGATTCATGAGGAGTTTCTCGTGTTTCCGCTCTTCATCGGCCATGGAGAGTACAGTGTCCTTCATCACGGGATCCTCGACCTTGCCGGCCAGGTCCTCGTAGAATGCGATCGCCTCGCGCTCCTTGTCGACGGCGAAGTTTATGATCTCTCGGATTGGAGATGCGGTCATGGGTTACCTCCTTTTGCCTCCCAACTATATACGCTTCCTGATCGTCGGTCAACCCCCGTAGCTCGGTCGCTTTTCACGGCCACATCCGTCGTTGGTCGGGTCTCTGCGCGCGTCGTTGGTTGCCACTTGGGGTTTGACCATCGCGCTGTTGGCGGTTAAGATCGGGTTGAAGTCATAGTCGGCAGAGCCTATGGCATCCGGGGCCACGTGGGGAGGAGGAGATGAAAGAAGCGTATCTATGGTCGGCCACCGATGGGGTAGTGGTATGCGACCTGTGCGCTCACCGATGCCGGATAGCAGACGGGGAGAAGGGTCTGTGCGGGGTTCGTGAGAACAGGGGGGGCACGCTCTATTCCCTGGTCTATGGGAAGCTCATCAGCAGGGCGAGTGATCCCATCGAGAAGAAGCCGCTCTACCATTTCCTGCCCGGTACGAGCACCTATTCGATCGCCACGGCGGGGTGTAATTTCTTCTGTGATTTCTGCCAGAACTGGCAGATATCACAGATGACCCACGGGGACGGGACCATCTATGGAGAGGACGCCACACCCCGGGAGATTGCTGTTGATGCCGAAGGGCGTGGATGTAAGAGCATTGCCTATACCTATACCGAGCCCACTATATTCTTCGAATTTGCCTACGACACAGCGCGAATCGCCCAGGAAATGGGGCTTAAAAACGTATTCGTAACAAACGGCTACCAGACTCCGGAGACCATCAGGAAAATGGCCGGAGTGATCGATGCCGCTAATGTCGATCTCAAGGCTTTCAGCGACGATTTCTATGGGGAGCGCTGTCATGCCAGGCTGGCCCCCGTTCTCGAGGCGATCGAGCTGATGTATGAGAACGGGATCTTCCTGGAGATCACCACGCTCATCGTGCCTGGAGAGAACGACGACAGGGATGACCTGAAGCGGCTGGCGGAGTTCATAGCATCGGTGTCTCCCGAGATTCCCTGGCACGTGAGCAGGTTTCACCCGCAGTACAAACAGGCGGACAGGGAGTGGACCCCGTCCGCTACCATATTCGCGGCCCTTGAGATCGGAAAAACGGCCGGCCTCAAGTATCTCTACGCAGGCAACCTGCCGGCCGGAAGGTATGAGAACACCTATTGCCCGAATTGCAGTGAGCTGGTTATAGAACGGTCGGGTTTCAGTTCCAGGAGTACGGGGCTCGAGGGGAACAGGTGCCGCAGCTGCGGTACCGAATTAAATATTGTCATTACAGAGTAAGGCCTCAC
The DNA here is from genome assembly GCA_025774115.1 of bacterium. Classification (GTDB taxonomy): domain Bacteria; phylum Arandabacterota; class Arandabacteria; order Arandabacterales; family Arandabacteraceae; genus JALGWN01. The sequence goes on along the minus strand of JALGWN010000271.1, from coordinate 319 downwards.
CACCTCCCGGTGTGTCACAGTGTACAACCACCTGTAGCTCGGCTCTTTGTCAGGCAGGCGGTCCTCGCCTGCCTCAATCCACCGGGTAAACCACGAAATAATGCTCAGAGGAGCACCCATTCTTTGGACAACCTGCACACCCAGACTCGTCAATGTAGGTCAGTAGAGCTCTTCCTGCTGGTGGGGTGGTGGAGGCCTGGTGGACTTGAAGGTAATCTGAATGTGGTCAAGTTGAGGATTGGAGCGACGTTTGGGGTTGCCTGCGTACCGAGCCGGCTGTTAGAATTGCCTCATGAGACATCGTTTTATACCCCTGCCG
>JALGWN010000270.1 GCA_025774115.1 bacterium | reverse complement strand
TATCCTGGGACTGGAGAGCATCATCACGAGGAACTATGGGATAAAACCTCGGGCTAAGGATCTTCAGGTACGGTACTATGACTCCATCCGACTCCCTACCGGACTCTTCTGGCTTTCGGCTAACGCCTTATACCAAAAGTCTCCTCTGTGCACACAAAGCACAGGCCCGGAAGGGCCTCCCCAGTTGACACATCCTCTCTCCCGGCATGTCGCCCCTGATACCCCGGAGGAGTCCCGGGCGGCTACACCTGTCCTACATCCCGGGATGCTGGCTTCCCCGATCCGATAGCGGGTCGCCCTCCTCACTTCCGTCTTTACGAGGCTACATATAGGTTCACTCGCGTTACAACCTGCCGGTTTGCGTCACCTCCTTTAAGAGGCTTTGTCGGGCCGCTTAGATGGAAGGCGTTACCACCTCTCACCCGACCCCTCGCTACGGGGCTGACAGGCATTTACCCCGGTCGGCACCTTTCAGCCGACTAGTAGAACGTGCCCTTATCTGGGCACTCATCGGATCAACACTATCTTCCGAGTGACGAACTGGTTCTCGGCTTGGAGGGAGCAGAAGTAAATCCCCGGCGCAAGAGCATGCCCGCGGGAGTCTTTGCCGTCCCAGGTAATAACGTGTGGGCCCTGGTCCCGCACCGCGTCGAGGAGTGTGGCCACCCTCTGACCAAGGACATTGTGCACGGCTATTGTGACCCTCGAGCGTTCACCGAGGTGATACCTAATAAGGGTTCTGTCCGCGAAAGGATTGGGCTCTCCGGCAGAGAGCATCAAGGTCGTCCCACCAACCAGGCCCCGTTTGATACCGGCCAGGACAGGTTCGGTTTTCATGACGTAAACGTCATAGACACCCGCACCGAAGGATCGGGTCGACCCGCCGATTACATATCCGCTGTCGGGAGCGGTCTGGCAGACGCAATAGCCGTCGTCATACGCGGACCCACCATATGTTCTTGTCCAAATGGGATCACCGTCGGGATCTGTCTTTATTATGTAAGCATCATAATTGCCTTCCCCGAAGGATCTGGTTGATCCGGCTATGATATAGCCGGCCTCAGGTGATGTCTGCTGAACAGAGTAGCCGTATTCCACGCTCGTACCCCCAAACGTCCTCGTCCAGAGCGTATCACCGTCTTGATCGGTCTTGACCAGGTACACGTCGCTGTTGCCCGCACCGAATGAGAATGTATTACCAATAATGATGTAGCCGCCGTCCGGGAACGTCTGGCGGACCTGGTAGCCGTTCTCACCCCCGGCCCCACCATAGGTTCGCGTCCACAGGGAATCTCCGTCTGCATCGATCTTTATGAGATAGACATCATCTGCACCCGCACCGGACGAGCTTGTTGTCCCGACGATGATGTAGCCGCTATCGGGAAATGTCTGAATCGCGCACCTGGCCTCATCCCATGCTGTTCCACCGTAAGGATTCGCCCAGAGAAGGCCCCCCCTGGCATCCGTCCTTATCACGAAGGCATCGCCCCCGCCCGCACCCAACGTCTCTGTGTAGCCTGCGATAATGTATCCACTGTCCGGCAGCGTCTGCTGGACACACCAGCCGCGGTCGTCGGCAGCGCCCCCGTAGGTATAGGCCCAGTCGACAACCCCGCTCGAATCAGTCTTGGCCAGAAGAACATCGTAATCGCCCGCGCCCGATGAGTTTGTGTAACCCGTTATAATGTACCCGCCGTCAAGTGCCTGCTGAATTGAGGCCCCGTGATCGGTACCGGTCCCTCCGTAGGTTCTGGCCCACTCCACCTCACCGCTTGCGTCCGTCTTTAAGTAGTAGACGTCGTAGCTTCCTTCCCCGAAGGAGAAAGTTGAGCCTGTAATGATGTAGCCGCCGTCGGGGAAAGTCTGCTGAATCGAGTAGCCGTAGTCAGAGCTGGCTCCTCCGTACGTTCTTGTCCAAAGCGTATCGGGTCCCTGGGCAGAAGAGGCCCCTGCAAAGAGCACGCCCCAGAAGCACATTGGAAGGAGTATGTGTGACAGCTTCATCATGAATACGCAACTCCGAATACGTGATGCTCGCCTTTGCCCTGACCCATCTACTATATCATACAATCCGCTCTTTCTCAAGCCACAAAGCATGTGCCCGAGCGCCTAAAGGCGGGAGCCACGGGCCTGGCCCCTGGCTCCCAAAACGTACCTGATCCAAAAGACTACTGCATCAAGGGCATCTTGACCGTCTCTTCAACAGTCCCGGCTTTGACCCGGCAGAAATAAACGCCGTTTGCAACAGCATTGTCGGCTTCGTCTCTGCCGTTCCACGCGATCGTGTGGTCTCCGCTGGGCAAGACACCATTTACCACCGTCCTGACTTGCTTACCGAGGACATCGTACACCACCATCGATACCTGAGTGGCTTGGCTCAGGCTGAGATGGATTGTCGTAGCTGTTCCGGTGAACGTATCGACGAAGATCACCGCCGGTGGCGGCGGCGGGTCTTTGACCTTGTGCTTGATCCACACACAATCCTCACCTTCGTAGTCTGTACCCTCATAATCCAGAACCACCAGGGTAAGGGGCCGGTATTCGCCGTCGGTCACATCACCAAGCGCTGCAACGATCTCCTGCGTTTCGAACTTGAGCGTCATGTCCATGTAACCGTCGGGGCCTTCCTCGGTGCATTCACAGTCATCGCCCCCTTGGTCCGCAGGTGTTGCAACGTCCTCATACGCCCACCTCAGAGGGGATACGCCTTCAAGGGTCG
>JALGWN010000010.1 GCA_025774115.1 bacterium | reverse complement strand
CGCGGGATAGAGATACTCTTCCACCACATGGTTGAGCCTGTGGATTTCGTCGATGAAGAGCACCGAGCCTTCTCTCAGGTTGGTAAGCAGCCCAGCCAGATCGCCCGGCCTTTCGATCACAGGACCGGAGGTCGACGTCATACCAACCGCCATCTCATTTGCGATTATATTCGCCAGGGTGGTCTTACCCAGTCCGGGCGGGCCATAGAAGAGAACGTGATCGAGGGCTTCACCACGCATCTTGGCTGCTTGGATGAAAACCTTGAGATTATCCTTGAGCCGCTCATGCCCCACGAACTCGTCGAAGGTCTGGGGACGCAGACTCTTATCGAATTCCTTCTCGTCATCCACGGCCTCGGGGTTCGTAATCCTGGGAACCGCGACACTCGGATCGACGGCTCTGGGTTTTCGCTTAGGTATGTCTGAGGGCACCTCTTATCAACTCCTCGATTCCGACATCCCCCTCGGCCGCGTCAACGCACTTCTCCACGGCCCTTCGGGCCGCAGGCCTTGTGAAGCCGAGGGCCATGAGCGCCCGGACCGCCTCCGACATCGCATCCTGTGCGGAGATCACTCCGGTACCATCCCCCACATCAACCTCGATCTCGGACACTCTTCCCTTGAGCTCCACTATAAGCCTCTCGGCCGTCTTCCTGCCGATGCCCGAGATGGCGGTCAGAAAACTGGCCTCTTCCCTTGCGATCGCCCCGCAGAAGTCATCCACACTCACACCCGACAGAATGGTCAGCGCGGATCTGGGACCGATCCCGGACACCGATATCAGCATGTCAAAAAGCCTGCGCTCCTTCTTGGTGGCGAAACCGAAGAGCTGGTGGCTGTCTTCCCTGACGTGAAAATGGGTATAGACCAGCACCTCCGATCCTTCTTCGCCGAATGTGTCGTAGCTGGACAGCGGGACCAGGATCTCGTAGCCCAGGCCATAGGCTTCCACTACAAGGCGGGCAGGCGTCTTTTCAGCAAGAGTACCTTTTATATAGGATATCAATGGGTGAACCCTCACTCGGTCTTCGTCTGTGAATATGACAGAGCGCCACAGCCAGCGCATCGGCTTCATCCTCACCGGGCACATCCGCCAGCTTAAGGAGTGCCGTGACCATGAACTTCACCTGCTCCTTTGAGGCCGAACCGTTTCCGACTACGGCTTGCTTAATGGCGCCGGGTGAGTATTCCCCGACCTGGATTTCCTGCATGGCCGCAACCAGAAGCGCCACACCGCGCATATGTCCTATCTTGAGTGCCACACGCACGTTCTTCTTCACAAAGACATCCTCGATGGCCATCTCGTCCGGGTGGCACCTTTCGACGATATCCACCAGCCCGTCAAAGATGATTCTCAACCTCTCGTGGAAAGGATATCGCGGCGAAGCGGAAAGGGCACCGGACTCAATGACAATCGCCAGATCTCCGGTCGCCTCAACCACCGCGTAACCGGTTTGCCTGGTCCCTGGATCGATCCCGAGTACGACCATGGTCTACTCTTTACCAAGTCTTTCCATTATGTTATCGGGAACATCGAAGTTGGCATAGACCTTCTGGACATCATCCTGATCTTCCAGAGCGTCCATGAGTTTCAGGATTTGCTCGGCGTGCTTGCCGTCGAGCTTTATGACCGTCTGAGGCTCCCGGGTAAGCTCGGCGCCGGCAAACTCGATCTCCTTCCCGGCAAGGCCCTTCTTGACCTTGTCCAGATCGCTCGGGGCCGTCACCACCTCGAAGAAATCGCCCTCATCCTTAACGTCTTCCGCGCCCACCTCAAGCGCCACCGTTATCAGGGTGTCCTCGTCGACCTTGCCCTTATCCACGACGAGAGTCCCCTTCTGATCGAACATCCAGGCAACACAGCCGACCTCACCCAAATGCCCGTTGTGCTTGCTCAGGATGTGCCTTATATCCGCCGTCGTACGGTTTTTATTGTCGGTCAGCGTCTCCAGCATGATCGCGATACCCCGGGGCCCGTAACCTTCGTAGGTGCACTCCTCATAGGTAATACCCGGAAGTTCGCCGGTCCCTCGCTTTATCGCCCTGTCGATATTGGACGTGGGCATGTTGCTGCCTTTCGCGTTTTCAATGGCGGTCCTGAGCCTAGGGTTGCCCTCCGGATCGCCCCCACCGTCACGCGCGGCCACGGTGATTTCCTTGATCAACCTGGTGAAAAGCTTGCCCCGTTGTTGATCAGCCTTCCCCTTCTTCCGCTTGATAGTACTCCACTTGGAATGTCCTGACATATGTGATCACCTCTCAAGTCTCATCCAATCTATATAAATAGCACAAGAGGCCCGCCAATTCAAACTAAAAGAGGAGGCTGTCAAGCAAAAGGGACCAAGTCTACGCCACAGGCGTGGCAGGAGCCCGCGAAGCGGCTCCCCGTAGCGTCGTGACTCCTGTCGCGACGAACCGTCGGGCGCAGAGACCCGACGTTACAGAGGACATTCGTTGCCACAGGCGTGGCAACCCTACGGTGACAGGCCGAGTTCTTGGAGCAATGGGACCGCCTTGAGGATATCGGCGCGGGATACGACGCTTGCGAGCTCCACGATCTTGACGGCGTTCTCAGGAATCCTGCGTACAATGGACTCCAAGGGAATTTCACCGGCACCGGGGGCCTTGTGATCTCTGATGAACAGGGCATCGTGCAGGTGAACACCGAAGATACTCTCGGCAAGGGAATCGAGGATGGCACGATGACTCGTGAAACCCAGGGCCTCCATCACGTGGGCATGGCCGATATCATGCCAATACCCGACGTACGGCGATTTCAAGCGATCCAGGAAACCCGGGATCTCATCAGAAAGCGGAACCTGGTGATAGTAGTAACGGTTCTCGATTCCCAGGACGATCCCGGCCGCCTCCGCAAAAGGAAGAAGTTCACCCAGGCTTCTCATGGCCGCTTCCAGGTAAGGGCCCTTCCCGGCATCTCGGGTTGCTTTCACCCGCCTGCGGAGGCCCACCGCACGGTCCGACGCCACCCCCTCCATCTCCACAATGTCCACCAACTCCCCGAAATAGTCGCGTGTCATATCGGTCTCACCCAAATGCAGCACAAGTGCCCTGGCACCCAGTCTTCGCCCGAGATCCAGGGAGCGCCGCGTGAGTCTCACGGCTTCTTGCCGCAGAGCCTCATCAGGCGAGGCCAGATTACGTTTGTCCCCACCCCGGCTTGTGGCTTGCTCGCCGGTTTCGAGCGGGGTGTAGTTATGGACGCTCAGAACCCGGACCGCACCCGAATTGACCGCTTCCTCTATCCCCACCACCGCCTCCCGGCTCACGCGGTACTCCACCTCGAGACACCTGAAGCCAAGGCCGGTGATCTGGTCCACGATCTCCCGGCCGTCTTTTAGACCGGCACCATTCCAGGAGGTTGAAAAGCCAAGAGGATATTCGGCCACCGTCATCTCCAATCAAACCAACGTCGGTCGCGGAGACCCGACGCTACAGAGACATTCGTTGCCACGGGAGTGGCAATGCTACGTGAGAGAAGCCGGAACGAAGCCGCTCGCCTCGTAGCGTCGTGACTCCTGTCGCGACGAATGCAGGCCTGAACAGCGAGCGGGCGGCGAGCAGCACATACCCGTCGGGCGCGGAGACCCGACGCTACAACCTTCCGTCCGACAGCGGCCACGCCACACGCCTGAGCAGAGGGGCCGCATCTTGAAGATTGAATTCGATTTCCAAGATCCGACCCCGCGGTTTCTATTTTCTTGCTTCTTCTTTTTCGGCCTTGGCTTCCGCTATTACCTTCTCGGCGATCTCGTGGGGGACCTCTTCATAATGAGAGAAAGAACTCTCATACATACCCCTGCCTTGGGTCATAGACCTCAAGGTCGTGGAGTACTTGTAGAGTTCGGCAAGAGGCGCCTGGGCTCTCACCACCTGTAGATGGCCTCGGGAGTCTATGCCCTGAATCCTGCCCCGCTTACCTGAAAGATCGCCCATGACGTCGCCGAGATGGTCCTCGGGGACGGTCACGACCACGTTCATGATGGGTTCGAGAAGCATCGGCTTGGCGTCCGTGAAGGCCTTCTTGAAGGCCATGGAGGAAGCGATCTTGAAAGCCATGTCCGAGGAATCCACGTCATGGAATGACCCGTCATAGACGGTTGCCCTGAGATCCACGACTTTATGACCCGCAACCACTCCGTGTTCCATGGATTCCGCAACACCCTTTTCGATGGCGGGTACGTACTTGGTGGGTACCGAACCGCCCACGAGCTTGTTGACGAACTCGAACCCGGCGGATCTCTCCATCGGCTCTACCCTTAGCCAGACATCACCATACTGTCCGCGACCGCCGGTCTGTTTCTTATACTTGCCCTGGGCTTCCGCCGAGCTCTTTATGGTCTCCCGGTAAGCCACCCGGGGCTTGATGAGGTTCACACCGACATTGAATCTTCCCTTCAGGCGTTTGAGAAGCACGTCCAGGTGGAGCTCACCCATCCCCGAGATGATGGTCTGTTTGGTCTCGGAATCGACCTTCACGGAGAATGTGGGATCTTCCTGCAGGAGCCTGGCAAAACCGCCCGATATCTTGTCCTCATCCCCCTTGGTCTGAGCCTCGATGGCATCCCGCACAACGGGCTTAGGGAACCGGATGGGGTCGATGATTATGGGCTTGGCCTTATCGCAGAGCGTATCGTTGGTCCCGGTATCACGGAGCTTGACGGTAGCACCTATGTCGCCCGCGATCAGCCTATTGACCTCACGCCGCTCCCGCCCCATCAGCGTATAGATCTGCGTGAACTTCTCCGTGCCTTGCTTAACCGAATTCAGAACTTCGGACCCCTCGAGCACCTGCCCGGTCATGACCCGCATCACCGACATCTCACCCACATGAGGCTCGGATATAGTCTTAAAGACGAGTGCTCCAAAGGGCTCATCCACGGAGGGCTTTCGCTCGACTTGCTGGTTGGCCTTGGGATCGACCCCATTGACCACACCACCATCTTCGGGCGAGGGAAAAAGGGAGACGATGAGATCCAGAATCTGCTGGCTGCCTATATTGAACTCCGGCGAGGCGTAGACCAACGGTATGATCTTCCCTGCCACGAGACCCTGCCTGAAAGCTTCCGCGATGGCTTCAGGCTTTATCTCCTTGCCTTCCAGATAGGCTTCAAGCAACTCATCGCTGCACTCGGCGATGCTCTCGACCAGTTTCTCCCGGGCTGCCTTCGCCCGATCGGCCAGATCGTCCGGGATCTCGTGCATCATGCCTGCGCCGGAACCGCTCCGGTCGTATTTGAAGTACTTCATTGAAAGGAGATCCACCACACCGTCGAAGGAATCCGCTGTGCCGACAGGGATCTGGGCCTCAACAACCGGCCCTTTGAGAAGGTCCTTTATCTGGCCGACGACTTTTTCGACTTCCGTATACTCTTTGTCCAGGCGATTCACTATCACCAGCCGGGGGAGCGAATACTCATCGAGAAACTCCCAGACCTTCTCGGTGCCCACTTCCACACCGGTATCGCCCTTCACCATGACAATGCCGGCGTCGGCGGCCCGCACCCCTGCTTTGGTATCGCCGTAGAAGTCCGCATAACCCGGGGTGTCTATGAGGTTGACCCTCTTGCTCTTCCAGTCGAGATGCCCCACGGCGAGGTTGATGGTAATCTTGCGCTCGATCTCATCTTCGCCATAATCGAGAATGGAATTGCCCTGGTCGACCCTTCCTAACCTTGGGGTGGCCTTGGCGGTGTGTAACAGACACTCGGCAAGCGAGGTCTTCCCCGTGCCCCCATGGGCAACGAGTACAACGTTCCTGATATCAGTGCTTTTGTACTCCCTCACATGCATCTCCCCCATCAAATTGTATAGGCCTGTGAAACAGGAAATCGCGAGACCTTGTGGATGCTAACACACAGCCGGATGCATGTCAAGAACCCCAGGTTAGATCCGCACACCTAGCGGAATCTGGCCCTTCTGACGCTCCTTGGTCTCCGGGCGTCTGTAGTCCGGTAGAAGCATCGGTGCTATACGGTCTCTGGGGATCCCGGCCTTCTCCAGCTCCTTGTGATACTCCTCAACATGCTTGAGCGTAAGACCCGCAACCTTGGTTTCCTTGGCCCGCCGGGCGGCGTTCTTGCCCGCCCTTCTTCCGAAGACAAGCACGTCCAAGAGCGAATTCCCCATCAGCCGGTTGCGTCCGTGGAGCCCGCCGGAGGCCTCTCCGGCTACATACAGATTGGGGACCCCGGTCTTGGCATCGGCGTTTATCTTGACCCCGCCGTTCTGATAATGCTGGGTGGGGTAGATAAGGATCGGGTCCTTGGTCATGTCGATATTGCAGCGCTCATATTGTCTGACCATCGCGGGCAGATACTTCTTTATCGAGCCCGGCCCCTGTTTCATCTCGATCATCGGCGAATCCAGCCAGACACCTACCATACCGGTTGGGGTCACAACACCTTGCCGCACCTCCGTGCATTCCCTTATTATCGCCGATGACTCGACATCACGGGTCTCCAGAGGATAGACGAATTGCTCGCCGTCCACATTGACCACCTGGGCCCCCATACCCCTGACCTTTTCGGTCACAAGCAGACCCAGAATCTGCTCAGGAAAGGCCGCACCCGTGGGATGGTACTGGATCGCATCCATATATACGAAGGGAGCTCCGGCACGGTAGGCCATCAGCAAACCGTCCGCGGTGGCGCCATAGTGGTTCGTGGTCGGGAACTCCTGAACATGAAGCCTACCCGCCCCGCCGGTAGCGACGATCGTGGTCTTGGCACGGCAGATGAAGTGCTCCTCGGTTTCCATATTGTAGAGAACCGCACCCGCGCACTTGCCCTCAGAGTCCTTGAGAAGCTCTATCGCCGCGGAGAATTCCAGCACCTCGATACCGCGGTTCTGGAACTCATCTCTCAGCGTGCGCATGATCTCGGCTCCACTGTAGTCACGGGCCGCATGCATACGCTTCCTCGAGGTCCCGCCGCCGTGTATTGTTATATAGGTACCGTTATCTTCCTTGTCGAACATGGCGCCCAGTTCCTGCAGCCAGTGCATCACATAGGGTGCGTCCATGACAAGGGCCTTCACCAGCTCGGGGAAGTTGTAATAGCCGCCGCCACCCATAACATCCAGGTAATGCCTGGACGGGGGATCGTTGGCCTTATCCGCAGCCTGGATTCCGCCCTGGGCCATCATGGTATTGGCGTCACCGAGGCGAAGCTTGGTGGCAAGCAGCACATCGGCACCGGCCTCCTGGGCCATCAGAGCCGCCGAGGTCCCTCCGCCCCCTCCGCCTATCACCAGCACGTCGACATCGAAATCCACCTTCGAAAGATCGAAGTTCTCAGGGTCCAGCCTGCTGTAAGCCTGGATAATGGACTCGACCTCCTTGAAGGTCTTCTCGCCCTTGCTCGGGCCGACTTTGATATCGACCAGCTGGCCTGCCTTGTGGTCGGGATGGTACTTCTTTAGAAGTCCGGGCTTCTCGTCCGCGCTCAGCATCGGGTACTCCTGGGTCATCCTTTGAGCGCGGGTAGCTTCGACCTTTTTGATCGATTCACGCATATCCTCGGAATAAGGCTCAACTCCGGGCTCGATAGGCATTGTCAGTCCTCCTAATCAGTCGATAGTATCTCCGGAAGAGACCGTTACGGGTTTTTCGATCTCGTCTTCGGGCTCAATGTCCCTGGAATCATAGAGTTTCTTTAGATCTTCCTTCGGCATCTTCATCAGATCGTCCAGGTCCTTGTCGAACTTGCCCTTTTCGAGCTCCCCCAACCTGGTGGCGAGATGCTCCGCTTTAGGCATCATGTACTTTGCGTAGAGCCTCCGACCCAGGATTCCAACATAGTACTGGACCAGATCTCCCGGGCAGCGGCTCGCGCAGAGCCCGCACATGATACAATCGAACGATAGATCGGCGAGCTTGGCGATATCGCCTCTCATGGCGGCGGCTATGTACTGCATCACCTCTATGTCCTGAGGGCAAACCTTCCGGCATGTGTTGCACTGAACGCAGCGCATGACCTCAGGATAGTTTTCCACCAGTGCATCCAGGGTCGGTTGGAGCTCCTCGAGCACATAGGTGGCCTTGTTCGCCGGGTAGAAGGGTATCTGGGTAAGATACATGCCGTCTTCGACGACCGTCTGACACGCCAGTGCGACCTTGAGCTTGTAGTCGCCTTCGGTCCTGTAGACCGTGCCACAGGCCCCGCAGAAGCCACCACGACAACCGCAACCCCTTAGAAGCCTCATGCCGGCATACTCCAGCGCCTTCTGGATGGTCAGCCCGGCCGGCACCGTGTATCCCTTACCCATGATATAGATTCTGGTCATCTGAGGCCCGGCTTCTGCCTGCTGCTTCGGAGCCTTGACTGCGGCAGCCCCGGTCTTGCTGCTACCCTTCATCGTGCCCCGTGGTTTCTTTGTCGCCATCGCTTACCTCACCTTTCGTGGGATCTTAGGATTCCTCCTCGCCGTCCAGGTTCTCTGTTAGAGTTGCGCCTACCATGCTTTCCAGCTGGTCGTCGGTCAGGTTCCTCTGCTGGGCGGCACCCGTCGGGCAGGCCACACCACAGGCCCCGCAACCCTCACAGAGCACCTCGACCACCTTTACTTTCTTTCTTTCCGTATCCAGCTCTCTGGCACCGAAGGGACATACACCCACACATACGCCGCAGCCGCTGCAAAGGTCCTCTTCGACACCGACGATCATGGGATCGTGGTGTACTACGTCTGAAGAGAAGAGCGCGAGCACTTTGCTTGCAGCTCCGCCGGCCTGGGCAACCGCCTCAGGGATGTCTTTGGGTGCCTGCCCGGCGCCGGCCAGATAGAAGCCCGCGGTGATGCTCTCCACGGGTCTGAGCTTCGGGTGAATCTCGCTCATGAATCCGTTTATGTCGGTCTGTATCTTAAGTCTCCTGGCAAGATCGTCGCTGCCTTCGGTCGGGACCATGGGTGCGGCCAGAACCACCAGATCGGCCGCTATCTCTATCCTCTTGCCCGTCAGGGTATCCGAACCCCAGACCACAACCTTGTCACCGTCCTGGAATATCTTCGATACCTTGCCCCGGAGATACATCGTGCCGTCTTCTTCCATACCGCGCTGGTAGAACTCCTCATAGCCTTTGCCGCCGGCACGCACATCTATATAGAATATGTACGCCTGACCGTCGGGCACCTTGTGCTTATAGAGCATGGCGTGCTTTGCCGTGTACATACAGCATATCTTGGAACAATACGGTTTGCCCCGCTCGGTGTCTCTCGACCCGGCACACTGGACGAAGACGACTTCCTTGGGCACCTTGCCGTCCGATGGCCTTCTGACCTCACCCAGCGTGGGGCCCGATGCCGAAAGCAGCCGCTCGAAGTGGAGGCCGTCTATTATGTCGGGTGTGCGGCCGTTGCCGTATTCCTTCAGGTTCTCTATTGGGTAGACATCGAAGCCTGTGGCAACCACGACCGCCCCGACCTTCTCCTCGATGATCTCGGGCTCCATATCGTAGTTAATGGCCTCGACCTCACAGACCTGCTTGCACTTCTCACAGGCCAGCGGGAAGAGCCCCAGACAGGAATCGGCGTCGATCGTATAAACCGCCGGGACCGCCTGAGGGAATGGGACGTATATCGCATGCCTGGAACTCAAGCCCCGCTCGAACTCGTTGGGCACCACGACAGGACAGACCTCTGCACAGTCGTTACAGCCGTTACAGAGGGTCTCATCCACATATCTGGGCTTCTTGAGGATCTTAACTTCGAAGTTGCCCAGGAAGCCGCTTATCTCCAGGACCTCGCTGTAGGTCATAAGCTTGATCTTCGGGTGGCGATTCACTTCCACCATCTTGGGGGTGAGAATACACTGTGAGCAGTCGAGCGTGGGGAAGGTCTCGGAGAGCTGCGCCATGTGGCCGCCTATCGAGGGGTCTTTCTCCACCAGGATCACCTCATAGCCCGCATCCGCAATATCCAGCGCGGCCTGAACCCCGCTGATGCCCGCCCCTATGACCAGCGCCCGCTTGGTGAGCGGAGCCGTTATGGGTTCGAGCGACTCGTTGAGCTTCACCTTCTCGACTATGCTTCTTATGATCTTAATGGCCTTGTCGGTAGCGGTATCGCCGTCTTCGTGGACCCAACTGCATTGTTCCCTGATATTGGCGATCTCACACTGATAGGCGTTGATCCCGGCCAGCTCGACCGTCTTGCGGAATGTATTCTCATGCAGGCTCGGTGTACATGCACTGATCACCACAGCATCCAGGTTGTGGTCCTCGATGGCCTTCTGGACGATGTTCTGCCCCGGATCCGAGCAAAGATACTTATAGTCCTCCGCGTGCACGACACCGGGGAACCTCTTAACCGACTCCACAACCCTGTCTATGTCGAGCGTCCCCGCGATGTTAGATCCACACCAACAAACAAAAACCCCAATCCGTTTCATCTCGGCTCCTCACCTATCATGATGCTGTTTTCGCCTTTACAACGCTCAACGGGTCTACAAAATGATGAGCACTATCGAGTGCATACTTTCCCGCATCCAGGCCCAGAGCAACCGCCAGCAGCTGTGTGAAATAGACTATGGGCAGTTTCCTGAAACCGTAGTGATCTCTTTCGATCTTGTCCTGAGCGGAATCCAGGTTGTACTGGCAGAGCGGGCATGAGAGCACGACAAGGTCGGCACCCATGCGCCCTGCGGTATCGAGTATGGTATATGAGCATTCGTTCACCGCGTTCTTTGCATCGTCATCACCCTGGCCCGCTGCCGCTTCGATGTCGGTGCACACGGTCAAGAATGCTCCGCAGCATTCAACCTTGTGAGGGAAGTCCAGCACGCTCGTGCCTATCGCCTCCAGCATGTTGTCCATTATCATAGGGGACTCGGGGTCGTCGAACTGGAGCTCCTCGTGCGGCCTCAAGAGCTGGCATCCGTAGTAGGGTACGACCTTTATGCTGCTGAGATCTTTCTTGATCTCAGTGCGTATTCGCTCGAAACCCACCATGTCCCTCAGGAATTCCAGATAGTGAACAACCTCCACGTCTCCCTCATATTCCATCTCTATGAAATCGGAGATCTTCTTGCGTTTCTCTTCGTCGTTCCTGACGGTGTAATTGGCACGCTTAAGAACGTTGTAGCAGCCGGCACAGACGGTCACCACCTGATCGCCGATCTTCCTGGCATTGGCAAGGATCCTGATAGGGGGCGCCAGCGCCATAACATTGTCGACGGCCAGAGTGAAAGTCGCGCCACAGCATGTCCAATCGGGTACCTCGACAAAGTCGTAGCCGAACACCTTAGCCGTATCAACAACCGAATCCTCCAGGCCTATCGCTTTGGTCTTTAGCGTGCACCCTGGAAAGTACGCTATGTCCATCTTGACCTCCTCAGTCACTGGCTGGCTACCCCGTGAGTTTCCTCAACCCGCTCACAAGACCCTGCTGAGGTAACTTGGAAAGAGTTTCGCGTGGGATGTCTCGTAGGTTGATCCGGTCTTTCTTGCCCGGCCTGAGCTTTATTGCCCTCAAGGCCTCCATCACCTTTGCCAGATCAACACCCCTTGGACAACGGGCGTGACAGGTAAGACACGATGCACAGACCCAGGGTGTTTCCGACTCAAGGGCTTCTTCCTCGAGCCCCAGCTGAACCAACCGGATAACCTGACTCGGCAGACACTTCATCGCGAAGGTAAGTGGACAACCCGCGGAGCACCTGCCGCACTGGTAGCAATTGAGAACGTTCTGACCGCTTATCTCATTGACCGACTTTACAAAATCGCCGGCAACCTGTTCCCGTGACAACTTCACTCGTGTCGGACTCATTCTCGATCTCCGTTTGTGTTGTTTTAACCTGAATAGACAAAGGCAGTCAGGTGAACATACCAGCTCAAATGTGCCTTTGTCAATACGTTTGTTTCCCTTTGTATTGACGCGGATGGAGCCCGACAGTTCTTGAATACCTCAGCAATTAGGGCTTGACAAAAAGGCACTGTCTGAATAACCTACCATAGCCCTTCGAAGCGGCGCCGGTATATAGGCGAAGTGCATAGAACAGGTACCGGACCGTGATGATCAAGCTTGCCATACTTCTTAACTCCGGGGTCGGAGACATACTCGTAAACGCGGGTATAGTGGCCAAGGTTGTCCTGGCCATCCTGACCGTGCTGTCGATAGTCTCGTGGTCCATAGCGATCGACAAGATCCGATCGCTCAGGAGGTCTGCGCGCCAGACCGATAAGTTCCTGCGGCTCTTGCCCGCAGATTTCTCCATTTTCGAAGCCGCCCGCTACGGCCGCCAGTCCAAGGAGTCGAGGCTTCCCTATCTTCTCATAGAGGCATCGACGGCTGTGGAGAAGCAACTGGCGTCGATCAAGGACGCGACCAAGGTAAAGCCGGCGGAAATAGCCGATGTTGCCAAGGGCGCCATGGAGCGAAAGGCCGCCGACTTCATGGGGACCATGGAGAAAAACCTCATATTTCTCGCTACCACCGCTAGTGTGTCACCTTTCCTCGGCCTTTTCGGAACCGTATGGGGCGTGATGAATTCCTTCCTCAGCATGGGGCAGATGGGATCCGCGAGCCTGGCGGTGGTAGGCTCGGGAGTGGCCGAAGCGCTCATCACAACCGTCTTCGGCCTGGGTGCGGCCATCCCCGCATTGGTCGCATACAACTATCTGGTCAATAGCATACGCCGGGAGGGCTCTCTGATGGAGAACTTCATATCCCGCGTGACCGACAATATCCAGAAGGAGATAGCGCGTGAACTTGACTCCGCAGAAGTCTCTGTCTGAGATAAACGTGACCTCGCTGGTGGATGTCACGCTGGTCCTCCTGATTATCTTCATGATAACCTCCCCCCTTATGCAGATGGGTATCCAGATCAATCTACCCAGGGCGTCGGCCAAGGCCGTGGAGACCAGGGACAACCTCGTCGTGACAGTCAGAAAGGACGCCACCCTTATGGTCGGGGACAGGGTGATTCCGCTGGCCGCCCTGCCGGATGAGCTCGACCGGGCCCTGAAGGCCGGCAAGAAAGGCATCCTCATCAGAGCCGACAAGGCGGTACCGTATGGCGCTGTCGTCAGGGTACTCGACCTTGCCAGGAAGACGGGGATACATGATGTTGGGCTCATCACCGAGCTGGACGAGGGCGCCAAGTGAGAAGGTCATTCGCGGTATCCTCAGTCGTACACGTAGCCTTCCTGATTCTGGTGGTATCTCCGGGGTTTCAGAGAACGCCCCACCGGATTGTGGAAGTGATAAACGTCAGGCTCGTGGGCGAACAGAAGCAGAAACCCAAGACCGAAGTCAAAACGGTCAAGCCCCCCGAGCCGGAGCCCCAGCCGGAGAAGAAAACCGAAAAGTCCGAGATGGCCTATCAAACCAAGACCAAGAAGAGGGAAACCAAGAAGGAAGTCAAACCGGTACAGGAGAAACCGAAACAGACCGAAGCGCCGAAGCCCAAGACCCCCGACCCGGAACCCGTGAAGCAAGAGCCCAAGAGCCGCGGGCCTCAGCCTGCATCCGGCTCAACGTCGAACGTGCGCGTGGATGATGAGGATTTCCAATTCGCATATTACCTCGAGATCATCAAGGAGCGGGTGAGCTTTAACTGGTCGCCGCCACCGGTATCGGGCGGGCAGAATATCATGTGTGCAGTGTATTTCAAGATAATGAGGGACGGCAGGATTTCGTCGGTCAAGGTAGAGCAAGCCTCGGGTTTCGACCTCTTCGACAAGTCGGCCGTGAGGGCGGTAAGCCTGTCCGGGCCGTTGCCGCCGCTGCCTGCGGGCTTTGACGGCAGGTGGCTAGGTGTCCACTTTGAGTTTCAGCAGACGTCTGGATAGATGATGAGAACCATAGCGGCAACGGCAGCAGCGATCCTTGTTTGCCTGGCCCTTGCGGCAGGCGGCCTTTTCGGCCAGACCGACGTGCGCCTTCGCGTCACGACAGAGGGGCGCCTTCTGATACGAATCGGATTCCTTGAACCAGAGGAGCCTCCGGAGGGATTGCTCGCCGAGTACCGAGCCTCCTTCATGCAAACCCTTAGGGCAGACCTCGACATGTCGGGGTACTTCGATATCGTCGAAGACCCGGACGAGGACGACCCCCATGCGACGGTCAAGGTGACCGTTTCCGCGGGTTCCGAGGATGCCGGCTTCGACGTGGATCTCAGGGACCGGACAACGGACCACACCATCTTCAGGCGGCGATATAGCGTCCCCGCCGAGAGGATCAGGAGGGTCGCCCACATCGTGGCCGACGACATCGTGTATGCCTTGACCGGCAGAGCCGGGATCGCCAACACCCGCCTGGCCTTCATCGCCGGGGAGAAAGGTGAGTCCAGTCTCTACACCGTGCATATAGACGGCTCGCAGCTCAAGCGCCTCACGGATACCCCGACGATAGTGATGAGCCCCGCCTGGTCGCCGGACGCCGTCCGGATCGCTTACGTGTCGTACCAGACAGGCTTCCCCGCCATTTATGTCGACGATCCGGAGCGCCATACCAGCACAAGGTTCTCGGCCTTTGAGGGCATGAACGCTACACCGGCCTGGTCGCCGGACGGTAAGAGTCTCGCCTTGACCTTAAGCAAGGACGGCAATCCGGAAATCTACATCATATCCCTCGACGGTAAAACCCGCGATCGCCTGACCCACTTCAGCGGCATAGACTGCTCTCCCACCTGGGCTCCGAACGGCTTTGAACTCGCTTTCACCTCCGACCGGACAGGTTCGCCCCAGATCTACGTCACGGATGTGGGTGGCTCCAATGCGAGGCGGATCACCTACGAGGGCGGTTACAATACCTCCCCGACCTGGTCCCCCGAGGGCGAACTCATAGCCTTCGTCTCACGGGTCGATGGGAGATTTCAGATATGCACCGTCGATCCCTTCGGTATAACGACTACGATACTCACCGACGAAGGCAACAATGAACATCCCGCATGGTCTCCCGACGGCATGCATGTCGTTTTTTCCTCGACCACGGGCGGCAATTCGGGTATTTACATAATGAACAGAGATGGAAGCGGCAGACGCCGGATTTTCGACGGTCTCAGGAACGCAAGAGACGCTTCCTGGGCAAGGGAACCTCGCCAAGGAGAACCCGGGCCCATCGATGATTAGAAGGCCGGAATGAAGGAGGACAAGATGACGAAGGGATACGCGAGACTGATTCTGATTGTGGTTCTGGTGGCCGCTGTGGCTATGATGCTCGGCTGTGGCGGAAAAAAGGTGAGACCCATCGAGGAGGAAGCGGCTCAGGAGGAAGCCCGACGGAGGGCCGCTGAGGAAGAGGAGGCCAGAAGGGTGAGGGAAGCAGAGGAAGCGATCAAGCCGATCGAGCCCGCGGAAGAGGAGACGATAGAATTCGGCTCCGTCAATTTCGATTACGACAAGTACAATCTTTCCGGCAAGGCAATCTCAGCGCTTTCCGGGAATGCCGAGATCCTGATGGACCACCCCAATATGGACATCGTGATACAGGGACACTGTGACGAACGGGGCACCGACGAGTATAATCTTGCGCTCGGCGAGAAGCGCGCCCAGGCCGCGAGAGACTTTCTCGTCAACTTTGGGATAGCGAAATCCAGAATATCTGTGATAAGCTATGGAGAGGAAAGGCCCGTAGACCCGGGACACGACGAAGAAGCCTGGGTGCAGAATCGCCGAGCCGAGTTCGTAATAAAGTGAGAAAGTAAAGGTAGGGATAAAGTGGTCAAGACCACAAGGGGGTCAGCCTGTTGAAAAGCACCCATCTGCTGCGTTGTGCTCGCCTCCCGTCAGAGACCGGTCATGATATCGGGCTGCGCCCACGTAGCGTCGTCACTCCTGTGACGACGACTCGTTGCCACAGGAGTGGCAACGCTACGCACGCCTTGCATCCGGGCGCTTCTGAACAGCCCGAGATAGACACCTTCCTTAAGAGCGCGGGACGGATTCTTGTTGTAGCCGTCTTGGTGCTGTTTGTCCTGCCGGGCTGTTACGGGAAGAGGATCTATGATATCGAAACCGGAATGGAAAGACAGCGCCGAAAGATAGCCGGCCTCGAGGACTCGCTCGCATACCTGCAGGGGGAGATGGCCTATCTCGATACGACTTTCGGGGGCAAGTCCGCACCTGTCAGAACCAACCGGGCCATTACCGAAAGCAGGATGGATGAACTCCAGACCAGGCTGGAGATCCTGGAGTCACAGGTCGATGAGAACCGGTACAAGATCTCCAAGATGGACATGCGGCGGACTCCCCTGCCTCAAGCATCGGATACATCGGCCGTCCCTGCCGATACCTCTATGGCGCGGGCCTCGGTAGCCACCCACCTTTACGAGACCGCATACATAGACTTCACGAGGGGTGATTTCAAGTCGGCCGTAGCGGGGTTCAGGGACTTCGTCACGCGCTTTCCCATGACCGACTTTTCCGATGACGCCCGGTTCATGATTGCCCAGTCCTTCTATATCCTGGAGGACTACCCCAAGGCCATCATCGAATTCCGGAAGGTGTTGGACAACTATCCGGCCGGCGACAAGGTCCCGGAGGCATTGCATAAACTGGGACATTCGTATCTCAAGATCGATGATATAGAGACAGCGAGGCAGTATTTCAAGATACTCGTGAACCGTTATCCCGGCACCGTTGAAGCCACGCGGGCCCAGGAGATGCTGGAAGCTCTGCCGCCGGAAGAGGATTGACGCCGGCGCCGGACCATAGGAGGAGCAGGCCGCCAGGACCTGATATCGCATGGTTACACTCGGCAAGGTAAAGCAGCTGCTGGCCGGCAAGGGCATCAGCGAGACGCAGATCGAAGAAGATTACCATCTGATAAGCGGATCCGGAAGATACCCTGCACGCATGCCCCCCCACTACCTCGCCATTGCTATCGAGCTTATCGAGCGGGACCGCCAGAAGCCCGGCGCGGTCCAGATTTACATAAGCCCCGAACCGACGAAATACGCCCTGGGGCGGCCTTCAGTCACATTCGCGGTGCTTGCTCTCGACTGGCCGGGGCTCCTCAACAGCTGCACCGGGACCCTCCACGAGAAAGGCTTCAATATCACTTTCTGTGAGGCCGTGATAATAGACGAGCCCGATCAGAAGCTGGGATTGGTTTTCATGGAGATAGACGTGGACGTTCCCGAGGAATTCGAAAGCCTTCTTAAGCTGGAACCCGAGATCGAGAAGGCCCTGGTGAGAACGGCGGCACAGGAGACCGGGAAGAAGAGGCTGCTGATGTGCGAGGCCCAGCGGGCGGAGCAGTACACGCTTGTGATGGAGGAACTGAAGAAGATCGCCGATCCCTCGGACCACGACGAGCTCTTCGACGAGGAGAGAGGCGAAGCTGTGAGATTCTTCCTGGCCCGAACCATGGCCTACCTCAATGAGCGCTCATCCAAGGATCTCGCACACCAGATATTCGCCAACTACTCCTTCATCAAAGGTGTCAGGAAAACCGGAAAGGTCTATGCCTGGGTCGGCAATATCGACACCGCCGGCGGAGAGCTCACTGCGATCTCGGTGGCCGGGCTGGAGCATGATCTCTCCATGGGGGACTGCTTCAGAGTGATCGACGAGGTCGCTCCGGGTTACCAACGCAAGTATGACAAGGCCTTCATCACGGGCGATGCCATCGATGTGATCAGGATCGAGATAGTCGATGCCAAGGGAAGGGCGCTCCCGAAGGACCAGTGTACCGAACTCACCCGGAAGCTGATAGGCATCCAGGATGCCCCCGTGTGTGACCGGCTGTCTCCCGGAGTGGAGCTCATAGGCAGAAAGATCTGCCCTATACTGCTTGAGGAAGAGAAGAAGCTGGCCATCCCCCAGGTTTACATGCACCCTCATAGCAGATCCAATATCAAGGTGGTCGTCGTCTCATCGGGGGCCGATCGCGGGCACGCCTTCGAGCTGATCGAGGGGATAAGCAAGGTCAAGGGCCTGGAAGCCGGTATGCCCGACCCTACGTCGACTGTCACGACCAATGCCAATGGAGCCAAGACGGTCCAGGAAGTTGCCATAATCGATGTCTGGTTGGATTTCGAGGCATTCTTCGGAACACCCAAGGGACCCTATAACGACGAGCTGATACTCGTACGAATCGAGAAGGCTTTAAGAAAGGCCGGTCCGGTAGGTCCGAGGCTCAGGATATTCGACAGGACCGGAAGGCAGCTGCGGAGGGCAAGGAGTGAGAGGATAAGCAGTTTGGTGAGAAAGGAAGGCCATGATCCGGAGATGGCCCGGAAGATCATCGCGCGACTGGGTGATCGGTTGATGGTATCTCCTACGGTCTCGGATCGGGAGGTCCTGAAACCGGTGCTCATGGGCATTGAGGCCATCAACGAATGGAAAGCCCGTGAGAAGCGGACCCCGGCGGTCATGTGGGGAGAATCCGAAGCCGGACCCGTGGCGAGAGGGGCGTCATACACGGTGCTCGCCATTGTCCACAGTCCGGCGTCCAATTTCCTGCCCGAATTGATCAAGAAGATTTCACCCTATGGCCTGGAGAGCTCCACGGTAGTCGAAGGCCAAGATTACCGCCTGCTGGTTTTCAGGATCGCCCACCACGGAAAATCCCTCGAACAGAGCGAGATCGACCAGCTGGCCGCCACCATCGGCCGCATCATCAACCCCCAACCCTAACCGTCCCGTCTCTGTAGCATCGCGTCTCCGTGCGTGCCGAAACCTGGGGCTGGCTTCGGCATCTCACGTCGGGTATGTAAACCCGACGCTCTTACGCACTGAACCATGGGTAAACCCGTGGTCTTCTGCGTAGGCGGATAAATACTAACACATCCCGGGCGGTTTCAGAAACACCCAAGCAAAAGGGGCTGCCGTATCCTCACCTGTACCCGCAGGCTCAGGGTCTAAGATCTAAGCCTTGAGAATCTCCTCGACCTCTTCCTTGTCCAGGTCCATCACATAAGGAATGTCTGTGATCTCGGCACATTCCCGGGTGAGGGAGGCCAGATCGTTTCTGGACATATACTCCAGAGCGAACTTCCTGCTCCCCGCCATCAGCTGGCGCAGACCCTGGCCCAGGCGTTCATAATAGGTATAAAGGCCAAGGGCCCCGGTGGGCAGGCTTTCGAATTCCTTCTCGCCCAACTCATGCCGGAGGTCCGCAGCCGTTACGAAGATCTCATCCTTGGTGTAGCCGAACCTCGCGATATAGACCGGCACCTGGTTCTGTTCGATGGTCCGCCCGATGGTCTTGCCCACCATGGCGGCCGCAATCGGAGCCCGGGCCATACCGACAATCTTGACAAACGGTGCACCCAGGGCAAGCGCCTTGAATATCTGGTCCTCGAACGTGAAACCGCCGGCAAGGGCGATCGCCGGTACGTGTCTGCCTTCGTCGGCGAGACGCTTGGCGTAGGCATAGGTCATCGAATGGAGCTCCACCGGAGGCACACCCCACTCATTCATCATCCGCCACGGGCTCATACCCGTTCCCCCACCGGCACCATCGACGGTGAGGAGGTCGATACCGTACTTGGACGCGTAAACAATCGCCTGGGCAAGCGCCGCAGGGCGGTAAGCGCCGGTCTTGAGGGAGATGTACTGGGCTCCGGCCTCACGAAGTTCCTCGACCCGCTTGGCAAAAGCCTCTTCTGTCACCATCCCGACACGCGAGTGGCGTTCGAATTCCCGGAAGGAGCCGCCATTGAAAGCGTCGATCACGGTCGGATCGGTGGGATCCGGCAGCACGACGTAGCCCCGCTGCTTGAGGAGCTGGGCCTTCTCGAGGCTCGTGATCTTCACTTCGCCACCGATGTTCTTGGCACCCTGTCCCCACTTGAGCTCGACCCACTTGACACCCAGTTTCTCTATGGCATACTCCTGCACTCCCAGCCGGGTATCCTCGATGTTGGCCTGGACGATGATGGCGCCATACCCGTCACGCTGGTGGTCCATGAAGAGCTTGACCCGGTTCTTAAGGTCGACGGTATCCACCACCCTGCCGTTCTTTATTACCGACTGGGGATCCATCCCCACCACGTTCTCACCGATGGTGAGCCCGGTGCCTGCGAGGGCCGATCCTATCGCAAGGCCCTCCCAGTTGTTCTTGGCTATATTGGTTGAGCCGATCCCGGGGATTACCCACGGCATGCGGAACTTGATGCCGCCGTCATGACCGAAGGAGGACTCGAGGCTGACGGCCGGAAAGACCGCCTTATCGCTATCGGCCTCTATGCCTTCGGCCCCGACTACGCCCCCCATGATATTCAGATGAGAATAGTCGACGGGATAGACCTTCTCGGACGCCGTGGTGATGACTCCGAAGGGCTGGGGATAGATGACTTCATGGCCGCGGTATGCCGACTTGCCGATCTCGCACATACCGATGCAGCCGTCGACGCAGGTCACACACATGCCTGAGGAGGGGGTGATGGAGCCCTCAGTCCTGTTCTTGGTGAGCGTGGCGGCCGACGTGTTGATTCTTGATAGTGACATTGGTCTGGTACTCCTTTCCTTGACTTTACTTACCCTTCTTGATCTCACATGCGACGCATGGATCCATGTAACACAACATATCGTCAAAGCCCTCTTTCTCTACGCAGGGGGGGCTAAGGTTTGCACAACCCCCGCATATCGCGAGCTCGGGCTGGGTATACGTGCATCTCAGCTGGCAGGCCGGGCAGATATACATGCACCCTCCGCAAAGCCGGCACACCTCTGACTTGATATCAAACGGGGTGCCTATGGTCCGGTGTTCCCCACGCCCCCTGAAACCGATCGCCTTCGCCACCATCTGCTCTTCACACATCCTTACACACAGGCCGCACAGTATGCAGTCCTCGTATTCCTGCTTGAAGCGCTGCTGCCTGATGTTATGCGCCGAGGCCAGGTCCTGAATCACCTTGGACTGGGGGCATGATGCCAGAAGGAGCTCCAGGATCATCCGGCGAGCCTTGAGCACGCGCTCGGATGCGGTTCGAACCACCAGGCCTTCCTGGGCGGGATAGGTGCAGGATGAAACCAGTCTCGCACCCTTGCCCTCAC
Source organism: bacterium (assembly GCA_025774115.1). Taxonomy (GTDB): domain Bacteria; phylum Arandabacterota; class Arandabacteria; order Arandabacterales; family Arandabacteraceae; genus JALGWN01. Next base: position 6,314 of record JALGWN010000010.1, on the reverse strand, counting down.
TTATCTCGACAACACAAAGACGGCAGGCGCCATAGGGTGAAAGCCCCTCGTTGTAGCAAAGCGTGGGGATGGGAAAACCCAGGAACCTCGCTGTCTCCAGCAGTGTGGTCCCCTCTTCCACCGAGGTCTGGAGACCGTTTATGGTCAGGGTTATCATACGGTGCTTCCTCCTACTGCCGGGCATTCAACTTCTTCTTTGGGTTGAGTGAATTCAAGGTCACACCTCAAGCATCTGCGCGCCTCCCGTATGGCCGCTTCCTCCGACATAGTCTGCTCGATTTCACACAGACTCTTCTTACGTTCCTCGGGTGAAACCGCAGGGATCTGGACCCGTACCGCCTGCACCGCCTCCTCCGCGATCCCCTCCACCGGCTCCAGATAGATCTCCGGCAGGCGTGGGGTGAAGTCGCGCTCGAGACTCTCTCCCCGCAGGTATTTATCAATCACGCCCGCCACGCGCTTGCCGGCGGCCACAGCATCAACAACCGTGTTGGGTCCGGTCACCACGTCGCCACCGGCGAAAACACCGTCCCGATTGGTGGCAAGCGTGTCTTCGCTGACCACAAGCCTCCCACCGGAAGCGGTTTCGATCCCCATCTCGGAAATGCCGCCGCTGTCCACATCCTCACTGATGGCTACAACCAGCGTATCCAGGGGCAAAGTGAACTCCGTCCCCGCTACCGGGACCGGCCGCCGCCGTCCCGATGAATCAACGTCCCCGAGCCGGTTGCGGACGCACTTGATCCCGGTCAGCCGCCCGTTTTCCGACACGAGCTCCACCGGGGAGACAAGCGTCTCCATCTTCACACCTTCCTGGCCGGCCGCCTCTATTTCCTCCTCGAATGCCGGCATCTCATCATGGCCGCGGCGGTAGATGATGGTCACATCCTTAACACCCTCCTGGCGGAGGGCGATCCTGGCCGAATCCACTGCGGAGTTACCACCACCTATGACCCCCACGTGCCCCTGTGCCAGGTTCTTGCCCTCGAGGTTGAATTCCCGCAGGAACTTCATGGCGGGATAGCAACCCTCGACGTCTTCACCCTCGAGACCCAGTCGCTTGCTCTTACTTGCGCCGATGGCGACGAAGACCGCCTTATGGCCGTCCTCGAGGATGTCATCAAGGCTGAAGTCCTGTCCGAGGGCCGTGTTACACTTAAGGTCTATGTTCCCGTCAAGCAGCGAGGCGATCTCCTTCCGCAGCACTTCGCGCGGCAAGCGGTAAGCCGGGATACAACTCATGAGCATCCCGCCCGGTTCCGGATCCGCCTCGTATAGCGTGATCGGGTAACCCATGAGTGAAAGATGATGCGCCGCACTGAGGCCCGCAGGACCAGCGCCTACGACTGCAACCTTCGGCATATCCTTCGCGGCCGCCTTCCGGGGCGGCTCGTACGTGGACGGTTCGACCGTATCGGTGATGAATCGTTTGAGAGCCCTTATGGCTATGGATTTGCCTCCGGTCGTACCGGCGGTGCACCTTAACTCACAGGGATGGTGACACACCCTTGCGCAGACGGACGGGAACGGATTGGGTTCCCGGATCGTCCTGTAGGCACTTTCCATCTCACCCCTGGCTATATGGGTGACATAGCGCCAGGCCTCGGTACCCACCGGACAGGCGGTCCCGCACGGGGCGCCGACCAGGTCCTTGCATACGAAGGCTTCACACCTCTTCTCGAGGATATGTGCCTCATACTCATGACGGAAATACTTGAGCGTGGAGAGCACCGGGTTGGAAGCGGTCTGTCCGAGCCCACACATGGTGGTGTCCTTCACCACTTCGGCAAGTTCCTCGAGCAGATCAAGGTGCTCCATGGCGGCTACACCCTTGGTTATATCGTCGAGGATCTCGTACATGCGCTGCGTGCCCTTGCGGCATGTGTAACACTTGCCGCAGGATTCGTCTTTCAGGAACTTCATGAAGTACTTGGCGACGTCCACCATACAGGTGTTTTCATCCATCACAATCATGCCGCCAGAGCCCATGATCGACCCAACCTTGGTCAGGCTGTCATAGTCGATGGGCAGGTCGAACATGTTCGCGGGTATGCAGCCGCCCGACGGCCCCCCGGTCTGAACCGCCTTCATCTTGGCGGCACCCGGCGAACCGCCGCCTATATCGTAAACCACCTGGCTTATCTTTGTCCCCAGTGGGACTTCAACCAGACCGGTATTTCGTATCTTACCTACAAGCGAGAATATCTTGGTTCCGGTATTGTCCGGCACACCGACCTTTGCGTACTCATCGGCCCCGCGATCGATGATCACCGATACATTGGCCAATGTCTCCACGTTGTTTATGCAAGTCGGCCGGCCGTCGACTCCCCTGTCGATGGGATAGGGCGGTCGCTGCCTGGGCTCGCCGATATGACCTTCGATGGAACGGATCATGGCGGTTTCCTCACCGCATACGAAGGCTCCCGCCCCGCGGATTATCTCGATATCGAAGTGCACACCGGTGCCGAGGATGTCCTTGCCCAGGAGACCGAGCTCGCGCGTCTGCCTCAGGGCGATAAGGGTGTGTTTAATAGCAAGGGGGTACTCGCTTCGCACATAGATGAAGCCTTTGGTGGCGCCGATCGCCATACCTGCGATCGCCATGCCTTCGATTATGGTATGAGGGTTGCCCTCCAAGAGGCTCCTGTCCATGTAGGCACCCGGATCCCCCTCATCCGCATTGCAGATCACGTACTTCTGCCCGTCCCGGCTCTTCGCCGCCCGCGCCAACTCCCACTTCTTGCCTGCCGGGAACCCCCCACCACCACGTCCCCTCAGACCCGATTCGATGACTTCTCTGATGATCCACTCCGGATCGTTCTTTGCGAGTGCCTTCTCGAGCGCGGCATATCCTCCTTGGGCGACGTAATCCTCGAGCCTTATGGGGTCCAGGCGCTCGTTGTTGCCCAGGATGGTGCGGGTCTGGCCCTTGAAGAAGGGGATATCGTCCTGACAGCGATAACGTGTTACTTTCAACGGCTCCTTGTAGAGCAGGTCCTCTATTATCTCGCCTGCAACCGCCGCGTCCACAACCCGGGGCACATCGTCCATCTTGAGTTTGGGGTAAAGGTGCTTCCCGGGCTGCACAAGGATGAAGGGATCCATCTCACAGAAGCCCTGGCAGCCTGTGATCCGGAGCCGCACCCTGTCCTGAAGCTCCTTTTCCAGTATGTAACGCTTGATCATCCTTATGATATCGTTGGCCCCGCTGGCTTGACCTCCCGTCCCGGCGCAGACCACAAGCGTAGGCTTGTCATCCTGAGCCTCGCGGGAGCCTATAATACCGCGCCGGAATTCCGCCAATTGCTTTACCGATGATAGCTTCTTCATATAACCCACTCCTTCAATAGCGCCGCATGACCGGTCAAGAGCCGGCCAGTCCTTCACCGAGATCCAAGAGGTGTCCCTTGCAGCCGCGACGGGAGCATATCTGCACGATCCCGCCCCCCCGCACGATCATGGGAACCATGGGTGCGCCGCACTCACCGCACGCGCCGGCACCGACGAGTTCGGCATGACAGTGAGGACAGAAAACGTCGGCTATCGTTTCAGCGGGAATGTCATATTCGGACTCGACATTGTGACTGCCGTAGAGACTGGACAAGGCGAACCACCCGTGTTTCTCCCCGAAGGACACGGTTACGCGTATGGACGGATGGCCGTCGATCGGATGACGCGGATCCATAAGACTGTGATTACACCTGGCGCAGCTCACTTCAACGGGGAAGATCCGCTTATCGGTCTCTATCTCGATCCTGTCGAGTCCAGCGAGCGTCCTATCGAGTATCCCCTTGATCTTCACAGGGCTGACCGCCGAGAAGTAATGCCCGTCGACAACCACCACAGGGCCCAAGGCGCAGGCCCCGAGACAGTTCACGGTTTCCAGCGTGAACTCCCGGTCGGTTGTCGTCTTGCCGGCACAGACGCCCAACTGCTTTTCCATCTCAGTCAGGATCTTAGGTCCGCCGCGTACATGACAGGCCGTGCCCAGGCAGACCGAGACAAGGTGATTGCCCCTGGGCTCCAGGCTGAAAGCCCGGAAGAAGGTCGCAACACCGTATATGTCAACCAGAGACCAGCCGGTCTTCTCGGCGACCGCCTCCAGAGCTTCCTTGGGGAGGTAGCCATGCTTGCCCTGAATAGCCTCAAGAATCGCTATGAGCCCACCATGGTCGCAACCGTACTTGTCAACAATTGCCGCAACGTCGTCCTTATCCATAGCGTGTGATCCCCTCACTGATTATTCCTCAATCAATCATGTGGCAAAACCTCTATAATGTATTCATACGGATGTGGCTTGTCAATGTACTTTAGCAGGTTTCAGCGGGGGGCTCCGAAGGGCGGTCGGCCCTTGTTTCCGGGGGTCAGGCTGCCGGCAATTCCGGCCTCGAATTCCCGGGCTTCGTCCGGGGCAGGATGCCCGCTTCGACACGGCCCGTCCACCCCGTATCAACCGGCGCAGAGCCCAGCATGAGGGACGCTAATCCAGTACGATTATCTTCTTAGAAAGCGTAACGACCCCGGATCGCAAGACGCAGAAGAAGATACCAGGCGATACGCGCCCACCACGATCGTCTCTACCGTCCCAGGAGACCCTGTGGTCTCCCGGAGGAAGCTCGGAGTCCAGCAGGGTTGCCACCCTCCTGCCGGAAACATCATGTACGGTGAGACTCACGGGACGGTTCCAGCCGGAACCTGCGGGGATCGCAAAGTCAATTGTCGTCGAGGCTTTTAAGGGATTGGGATGAATCCGATAGGAGCTGAAGGTGATACTGCCCTCTCCCCTCTCAGCACCCTCGTCCACCCCGGCGATCTCCACATACACAATCCAGGTTGCAGAGTCGCTGAAGATACCGTCCGTAACGCTTACAACCACTGTGTCAACCGTCGAAATGGAACTCGTGTAGGTATAGGAGGTATCCCCGGCCGCCGGATCGATGACACCGTTAACGCTCCATGTGTATTCGAGCGAGTCGGCCGGGTCCAGATCCCGGGCGCTCACCGCAAACACAAGCAGGCTGTCGATATAGGCACAGACGGGAGAAGACGGGCTGTAAGCCAAGAGCTCCGGGGCGTAGTCAAGCGGATCGACCCAGATCTCGAAGAGGCTCGGCCACTTCTTGCCCGTCACAAAGAGGCGCACACTGTCCGGATCGAAGGCAATCCCATTGAGAACCCCCGGAGACGGGCCGGGCAGTATGCCGGAAAGATCCAGCCAGGCAAGGACCTCGCCCGTATGAGGATCGATGACGGCAATCGAGTCCGAGTACCAGATATTGGCATAGATGCGTCCCCGGATGAGCTCCAGCTCGTTAAGATCGTAAACAGGGGAACCCGCCGCCGTGACATAGACGCGCCCCACCTCCTCATAGGTGTACGGGTCCAGATGATAGAGCTTATCCGTGCCATCGCTCATTATAAGGCTGGTGTCATCATGCGTGAGGCCCCAACCCTGCGTCGAGTAGGCGAAGGTGTCGATCAGCTCGAATTCCTCGAGCTCTTCATAGACAAAGCCGATATGGTTCTGCCAGGTGAGCTGATAGATCGTATCGCGCCGGATGGTGACACCCTCCCCGAAATACGACGAGGAGAGATTGCGGCGTTTCACCACCTCGCCGGTCTCGAGCACCACCTTGCGCAGGGACGAGCCACCATAGAGACCCGTGCCTTCATAGAGGAACCCACCGCGGTATACCAACCCCTGGGTGAAGGCATTGGCATCGTGCGGAAAGGTATTGATAAGATCATAGCCGTAAACGGGGATGCCGCTTGAGGCCACCTGCTGCCGGCTGCCGCCCTGGTCCCCCCCACCGACGTGCACGGGCAGGGCCAAAAGCGCAACAAGCACAAGCAATACGGTTCGCTTAGCCAAAACCCACCTCTCACGGTAACCGGACCAAAACACCCATCATGCACCGGCCCCTCAGTACGACCCGCACCCCCTGTAATTAAGGGCGCGTCGCCCCCCTGACCACCTCCTATTTTACCAGATATAGCGCCCCACCGCCACATTCACCGTAACGGCCAACACCGTACCGCCCCCACTCTCGCCTCTGTCATCCTGGACCCGCCTATCCCGTAGCGTCCCCACTCCCGTGGCGACGAACCCAAACAGCCAACGCCCCGTAGCGGTATCGCCCGCCGGCGTCCCAGTCATCAGGACGACTGGAACACCGGGGATGGAAGCCCGACACCACAGAGCCGACCGTCGGCCACAGAGGGCCGACTAACGTCGGGGATGGAACCCCGACGCTACACAAACTGCCGTTGCCACGGGAGTGGCAACGCTACCGCTCCGAGCCATAACCAACAGT
>JALGWN010000269.1 GCA_025774115.1 bacterium | reverse complement strand
AGAGCATGACCGTTACCTCGGTGGCGGTCGGAGCAAACACCCTGAACACGGTCCGGGCCGGGGAATAGACGGCTCCCATCTCCTTGTCCGTATAGAACTCCGGGCTGTCCAGAATGCCTCTGACCTGAAGCGTGGCGGGCTTATATCCTTCCACCTCGACGGTATACCGGGCAAGCGGTTGGCTCGGGATAACGAACTCCTCACTCATTGTGACACCGGCAAGATAGTCCGAGCCCTTCCGGGGAGGCAGCTGCCTGACCTGACTTATTCCGAGAGGGTTACCATGGTCGTCTTTGACAGTCACCTTCTCAGGCTTCATGATCTCGGGCCGGAGGGGCGCGGAAAGGGATATGGTCACCACCTTCTTACCGTCCACGAAGGCGCCTGTTATCCAGGGCGTGGTGTCGGGCACTTCGGTGAAGAGGTCTTCATGCCCTGCCAGGATCCAGATCTCGCTACCCATGTGGGCGAACCAGATCCTGTCCGGAGCGTCCTTGCTTTCCCAGTCTCCGAACTTGGGCAGGAGTCCTATCTGCACCCCCTCGCCGTAGTTTGGTCTTTCAACCTTGAACACCAGGCCGTAATCGTCGGTACCGGATGCGGAGATCTCGCGGGAGTCCTGGTCGGTCTTGTCATCCCAGGTCCAGAGCGTCCAGCCCCGATAGTCCTCCCCCGGCCTGTGATAGTGTACTGTTATCACGTCTCCCACATCCTTTCCCATGGGTCCCTCATCCGGCTGTGAAGTCTGAAGATCGGGGTTCCCGGCAAGAATCCAGATCGTGTCGCCCATATCGGCGGTCCAGATCCTGTCCGGCGGATCCTTGCTTTCCCACTCCTTGTACTTGGGAAGAAGTCCTATCTGTGTACCATTACCGTATTCGGACTTGGTCACCTTGAAGATGAGCCCAAACTTGCCCTGGCCCACCTTTTCGAGTTCTTGCGAATCCCGGTCGGTCTTATCATCCCAGGTCCAGAGCGTCCAGCCGTCATAATCACCGCCGTAACGCTTGTAGTGAACCACGAGGAGATCATCGGCCCAACAGGTGTGGGCCAGACCGATTAGGATTAGAAGAACCAGGAGCAATCCCGGTCCTTTCCGAACACGCTCAAGGCCCCGCATTCCTACCTCCTTTGAGTATAGATCTTGGAAATGGATGATCCCGAGGAATCAAGGCAATCATAACTTCACCCAAATCATCACACAAGCCTTTTGACTCAGATCCGAAAAATCGGCTTCGTAGCATCGTGACTCCTGAGACGACTAGCCGGGTCCGGTTGACATTGCAGGTTCTACAAAATATAGTGAGCACTAGGCTCTAAAAGCAATAACAATGGAGGTTCGCATGGGAAACTTGAAAGATAAGATCGGCGAGGTTGCCTACCGGGCGGTTGAGAACAACCTCTGGCGCCAGAGACACTGCTTCAACCTCATACCATCGGAGACCACCCCCAGCCTGATAGTAAAGATGTGTGAGATCTCGGATCCCGCCGGCCGCTATGCCGAGCACAGATCCATGAAGGGTAAGGAGATCTATTTCTACCAGGGAACGGATTTTATCAGGGATATCGAAGAGGAGACCCGGGCGGCGATAGGAGAGTTCTTCGGGTGCAAAGAAGCCGAGCTTCGGCCGGTAAGCGGGCAGATGGCCAACGAGGTCGTATTCAAGGCCATGACCAAGTTCGTAAACCGCAAGTCCGAAGGCCCCATGAAACGGATGAACCTCGTTATGAACAACGATCTCACCAAAGGCGGGCATCTTAGTTCCCAGCCGATGGGGGCCCTGTTCAATTATGTGGAGACCGATCCGGAGACCGGCAAGGAAGCCGTCGTGAACTTCCCCATACGGGAAGACAACCCCTATAGAATTGACGCCGACAAGATGGTCGGACTGATTCGCGAGCGAAAACCCGATCTGATTGTCTTCGGCAAGAGCATGTTCATCTATCCGGAGCCCGTAAAGGAGGCCTTCGAGGCTGTGCAGGACCTCGATCCGAAACCCATCATCATGTACGACATGGCGCACGTCCTCGGCCTCTATGGGGCTTTCCAAGAACCCCTGAGGGAAGGGGCGGACCTGGTAACGGGAAGCACACACAAGACCTTCTTCGGCCCGCAACGAGGGGTCGTGGTCAGTAACTTCATTAAGGGCCATGACCTGAGAAAACTCTGGATCGATATCAAGGGGCGTGCCTTTCCCGGATCTACAAGCAATCATCACCTCGGGACCCTGCTGGGGCTCCTCATCGCGGCCTATGAGATGAACGCCTTCAAGGACGAGTACCAGGCGGAAGTCAAGAAGAACGCCAGGGCTTTCGCTAAGGCCTTGAGCGACCAGGGCCTCAAGGTCGAGGGCGATCCCTCCGACGGTTACACCCATACGCATCAGGTGATAGTCAGAGTCCGCGACCACGGTATCGGCGAAGAAGTGGCCCGGAGGCTCGAGGACAATAACATCGTCTGCAACTATCAGGCCCTTCCCGATGATAAGAGCTTCCTCGAATCGAGCGGCATCCGGACCGGTGTCCAGGAGATGACCAGGTTCGGGATGAAAGAGGATGATTTCGCGCGCCTGGCCGAGTTCACGGCCGATGTCGTCATCAGGAACAAAAACGTGAAGGAAGAGGTCTCGAAATACCGCAGCGATTTTCCGGAGATGAAGTATTGTCTGCCGCCGGATGAGTCGAGCAGGATCGGCGCCGGGATCCTCGAATCCGTATT
>JALGWN010000098.1 GCA_025774115.1 bacterium | reverse complement strand
ACCCACCAAGCCTTACGACATACTCGAAGTGATAAGACTCGTGGTGGACGAGAGCGATTTCTTCGAGGTCCACGAGCAGTATGCGCAAAACATAATAGTGGGGTTTGCGCGCCTCGGGGGCATCCCGGTCGGCGTGGTGGCACAGCAGCCCAAGGTACTTGCCGGCACCCTGGATATCGCCTCATCCATAAAGGCGGCAAGATTCGTACGCTTCTGCGACGCCTTTAATATCCCGCTCGTCACGTTCGAGGACGTTCCGGGATTCCTGCCGGGTACCGAACAGGAATACGGCGGTATCATAAAGCACGGGGCCAAGCTCCTCTATGCTTACTGTGAGGCGACGGTCCCCAAGCTCACGGTGATCACGAGAAAGGCCTACGGCGGGGCATACGATGTCATGTCGTCCAGGCATATACGGGGCGACTACAATGTGGCGTGGCCCACGGCTGAGCTTGCGGTCATGGGACCTGAGGGCGCCGTCAACATCATCTATCGTAAAGAGATAAGTCAGGCCGAAAACCCAGAGGAGATGCGCAAGAAGCTCATCGATGAATACGAGGCCAAGTTCGCGAACCCATATATAGCTGCGGGGCTTGCCTACCTGGACGATGTGATAGAGCCCTGCACTACGAGGCCTTGTCTCATAAAAGCCCTGGAGATGCTTCTGGAGAAGCGGCAGAAGCTCCCGCCCAAGAAGCACGGCAACATCCCGCTATGATGAATCTTTGAGACCGGAAGCCGAATGGCAACAAGAGGGAAACCGAAGCAAGGCGTGAAGAAACAGGTCCGCCCCGCAAGTAAGGGCCGAGGTAATCTTCTCAAGAAGGTCCTGGTCGCCAACCGGGGGGAGATCGCTATCCGGATATTCCGGGCGCTGAGCGAGATGGGGATCGCCTCCGTAGCCGTCTACAGCGAGGCTGACAGGCTCTCCTGGCACTTGCGTTACGCCGATGAGGCCTACCCGATAGGACCACCCCCGGCGGCCGAGAGCTATCTCAATATCGGCAGAATACTGGAGGTGGCCCGTGAGACCGGGTGTGATGCGATACATCCCGGCTACGGTTTTCTCGCCGAAAGCCACGAGTTCGCGGCCGCCTGCGAAGAGGCCGGCCTTGTATTCATCGGGCCCTCCCCCACCTCGATAAAGACCATGGGCTTTAAGACCGAGGCCAAGAAGATCATGGCCGACTCCGGCGTGCCGGTCATTCCGGGTCCGCCCGAGCCCGTGACAAGTGCCGCCGACGCCGAAAAGGTAGCATCGAAGATAGGTTATCCTGTAATGGTGAAGGCCTCGGCGGGAGGCGGAGGCAAGGGGATGAGGATTGTCGCCGACCCGACAGAGATGCGCCGGGCCTTTAAGACCGCGACCGGAGAAGCCAAGGCCTACTTCGGCAACCCCGAGATCTTCCTGGAGAAGTACATAGAGAAACCCAGACACATAGAAGTCCAGATCCTCGCCGACAACTTCGGCAAGATCATCTATCTCGGTGAGCGGGAGTGTTCGGTACAGCGACGCTACCAGAAGCTTATCGAAGAGACGCCCTCCCCCGCCATCGATGACGCCGCGCGCGTCCGCATAGGCGAAACCGCCGTCCGGGCCGCCGAGGCGGCCGGCTACCGTAACGCCGGTACGGTGGAATTCATTCTGGACCAGTCAGGAGCCTTCTATTTTCTGGAGGTGAACACACGGCTCCAGGTGGAGCATCCTGTGACCGAGTTTGTGACCGGGATCGACATTGTGAAACAGCAACTGAAGATAGCTTCGGGTTTTCCGCTGGAGTATTCGCAGGAAGACATAAGACCTCAGGGTTCGGCGATCGAGTGCAGGATTTACGCCGAAGATCCCAAGAACAACTTCCTCCCTTCCCTGGGTAAGATCACTCGGCTCAAAAACCCGGAAGGGCCCTGGGTGCGTATCGAAAACTATGTTTACCGCGGCTATGATATCCCGGTGTATTACGATCCTCTGATCGCCAAGGTCATAACCTGGGGAATCGACCGGGATGCTGCGATAGCGCGGATGAGCAGGGCTCTCGGCGAGTATATAATCGAGGGCATAGAAACAACCATTCCCTTCCACATGTGGGTCATGAGGGACGCACACTTCGGCTCGGGCGACTTCGATACGTCTTATATCGACACGCATTACATGGGCAATGCCACGAGGGCCCACCGCAGGGTACCTCCCCACGTAGCCGTAATCGCGGCGTCGATAAGCGCGCTGGAGAACAGGGCGCCCAAGGCAGGCCCTCGGAGGGAGCGGGCGAGCCGGTGGAAAAACGTGAGCCGCAAAGAAGGCATAGGTGAATGATATATTACGCGAAACTTAGAGACGGCGAGAAGAGAGTCGAAATCCGAAAAGAGGGTTTCACCTATTTCGGCGATATAGACGGGAAGACCTTCGAGGTCGACGCGAGGCTCATCGACGGGCCCAGTGTCATGTCGCTCATAGTCGATAAGAAATGCTATGAGATTGTGATCACAAAGGCCGGGAAGAAATTGATCGTCTCCGCCGGCGGCGAAGAGTTCGAGATTGAAATCGCCGATGAGCTCCAGCACCGGGGTGTGGGTCAGACGGCCGCAGCCGCGGAGCTCGGGATCGAAGAGGTGAAAGCCCCGATGCCGGGCGTCGTGGTCGCTTTCGAAGTGGAGCCGGGTGAGGAGATCGCCCCGGGCAGCCCCGTTGTCATAGTCGAAGCCATGAAGATGCAGAACGAGATCTCGACGCTGGGCGGAGGCCTGGTGAAGAAGATACTGGTCAAGGCGGGCGATGTGGTCGAATCCCAGCAGACCCTTTTGATCGTAGACAGCACTTGATCCGAGCGTCATATGAAAGATAAGAGCCGAGACTCCGGACTACTTAAGGCCAGATCCCACTGGGAATCCGAAACGCTTTCAGGCCATCTCAAACACCATCCCGAAGCCGGGGAGCGCCATACGGTTTCAGGCCTGCCGGTCGATACGCTTTATGTTCCGCAGCCGTCGGATGAGCAGGCATACCTTGAAAAGACCGGCTTCCCGGGCGAGTTTCCGTTCACAAGGGGTGTTTACCCCAACATGTACCGGGGAAGGCTCTGGACCTTCAGGCAGTATGCGGGCTTTGGCACCTGTGAGGAGACCAACAAGCGCTTCCGCTACCTTCTGGACAAAGGGCAGACCGGTCTCTCCGTAGCGTTTGACCTCCCCACCCAGATGGGATATGATTCGGACCATCCCATTTGCGAAGGCGAGGTCGGGAGAGCCGGTGTCGCCATCGACTCGGTGGAAGACCTCGAAAGACTCTTCGCCGATATCCCGCTGGATAAGGTCAGCACCTCCATGACGATAAACTCCACGGCCCCGATCCTGCTGGCCATGTTCGTCGTAGTGGCCGAACGTCGGGGCGTGCAGAGGAAAACCCTTGCGGGCACGGTCCAGAACGACATTCTCAAGGAGTACATTGCCCGGGGCACCTATATCTTCCCGCCCGGGCCGTCACTTAAGCTCGCTACCGACATCTTCTCTTTCTGTAGCCGCGAGATGCCAAGATGGAACACTATCTCGGTGAGTGGTTACCACATAAGGGAAGCCGGTTCCACCGCCGTCCAGGAGGTCGCGTTCACCCTGGCAAACGGCATCACCTATGTAAACGAGGCCGTCAAAGCCGGCTTACAAGTTGATGATTTCGCTCCTCGGATGTCTTTCTTCTTCAATGCGCACAACGATTTCCTGGAGGAGATCGCGAAGTACCGGGCCGCGCGCCGGCTCTGGGCGGACCTTATGAAAAACCGCTTCGGGGCCAAGAAGGAAAAATCCTGGATGCTCCGCTTCCATACCCAGACCGGGGGCTCCACCTTGACGGCCCAGCAGCCTCTGAACAACATTGTCAGGGTAACGCTTCAGGCCCTGGCTGCCGTTCTGGGCGGGACCCAATCGCTTCATACCAACAGCTTCGACGAGGCCCTCTCGCTTCCCACCGAAGAGGCTGTCAGGGTCGCTCTGAGAACCCAGCAGATCGTAGCCCATGAAAGCGGCGTGACTCAGACGGTCGACCCCCTTGGGGGATCCTATTACCTCGAGCACCTGACCGACGAGATCGAGCGCCGCGCCGGGGAATACCTGGAGAGAATCGCCTCCATGGGAGGTGTGATAAAGGCCATCGAAAGAGGGTTCATCAAGAGTGAGATCGAGAAAAGCGCTTACAGACACCAGCAGTCAGTCGAGCGCGGCGAGCGAACCGTCGTGGGGGTTAACCGCTTCACCGGTGAGGAAAGCAAGATCCCGATCTTGAGGATCGACCCGGCTGTGGAGGCGGACCAGAGACAGCGCCTCGCGGCCTTGAAGCAAGCCAGATCGGCCGTTGCCGCCAAGGAGAGGCTCGCAGCCCTAGAGGCGGCCGCCGGAGGTGGAGACAACCTCCTACCCTATATGATCGAGGCAGCCCGGGACAGGGTGACCATCGGGGAGATGTGTGATGTGCTGAGACGGGTCTACGGTACTTTCGAGGAGGCAGGTGGAGCATGAAGATTGAGGGCGTCGAACACATCGGGATAGCTGTTAAGAATCTTGACGAGTGCATCGAGAGATTCGAGAATCTCCTGGGTCTCAAATGCAGTCGAAGAAAACGTATGGAATCCAACAAGATCGAGGTGGCGGTCATCGACTGCGGAGGTACGACTCTGGAACTGGTCGCTCCCACAGATGAGGAGAGTCCGGTGCAGAGGTTCGTATCCAAAGGCGGTAATGCCCTACATCATATATGTTTCAAGGTTGATGACATAGAGGGATGGCTCGCCTTCCTGGACCGGCAGGGAGCGGACCTGATCGACCGGAAGCCCCGCGAGGGAGCCTTCGGGGACCGCATCGCGTTCGTGAGCCCAAAGGCGGTATGCAACTTCCTCATAGAGCTTGCGGAGGAGACATGAGAGTCCGCACAAGGATCTCAATCTTGCTTGTTCTCTTCGCGCTGGCCCTTTCAGGGTGCGGAGGGAGAAAAGAGGTGGAGGAGTACAAGGCCACCTGGATCAAGCTCGCCCATAAGCCGGTCGAGGAGGCCAAGGTCGGTGTGCCGGCTCGCGTTCAGGCAGAGGTCGAGGTCTCTAAGAATGTCCCCGAAGTCGACCTATTCATCCACTGTAAGACCGAGTCCGTAACCTGCCCTCCCATAGAGATGACCATGCTCGAACCCGGCATCTACTTCGGGGCGATACCGTCGATGGAGAGAGGTGCGCTTGTCGAATATTATATACACGCCAGGGCGGGCGATATTCTTGCTGTCAGGGTCCCGGGTGAGGACAAGGCGACGGGTTTCACCTTCTACTATAAGGGAACCCCGAATCGGCCGGTTCTCATAGCCCATATCGTGCTGATGTTTATCGCGCTGTTTATGTTCATAATCTGCGGCTACCTGGCTCTCAGAGCGATAAGAGACCGCAGGATCAGGTTACAGATCCCGCGGCTGGGTTTTCTGGGCGCCGTGGTGTTTTTTATATCAAGCTTCCCCCTTGGTATGATAGTAGCCTACCAAACATATGGGACGCCGTGGACGGGCTTCCCTGTGGGAAACGACATCACGGACAACAGGTCGCTGGCCATCGTGCTCTATTTCGCTGCAGCCACCCTCCTTTACAGGGGCTCCGTCTTCCGGAGAGACCCAAGCCGCGACCTGCTCAAACAGGTGAGTACTTTGCCCTATGTTTACCTGGTGGGGGTGATAGTGACAGTCGTCCTATTCCTGATACCGTAGTGATCCCGGATCCGGGCCATCGGTTATGATGTTGCCACAGGAGTGGCAAGGCTACGGATAGGCGTTTTGCACCAGCCGCGCTTCCTTTCTTGTGCCGGTCACACCGGCTGAAGGTCTATCTCACTTCTTGAGATATTTACGCTAATTTCCACCCGATGTCTCGCCGATATCAAAACAAGGGGGTTGATGCGAAAACCAGCCAAACAAGGTAAGTATGGAAACGAATCTTAGTTCGGCCACAACCACGGCAAAAACCGGCAAGGAGATCGAGGTCACGGCCATCCTTAAGCAGATGGCCATGGTTCTCAAGAACATGAGAACCTACCAGCGCAATAACCCCGTTCTCCAGAAGTCATTCGACCTACTCTTTGATAGGCTGACCTGCTTCCTCAGTAAGACCGGATCCCTGACATTGCTTGTGCGAGAGAACGGGCTCTTCTACGGCAGCAGCATGGTCTACACCTCAGAGGATCGCATGGAAAGCCTGGCGTTCGCCCTGTACCGGGATGGGATCAGGCTGGTCAGCTTGCGCGACAGCATATCAAGGGGCGAAATCCAAGAATTCATGGCTGCACTCCATGAGGCGCGTGAGGCGGACCCCTACCAGGCGGACTTGGTGACAATCCTCTGGGAGAAGGACCTCGCCAACATCAGCTACCGGGCGGTCGATGCGTACCTCGAGGACGACGAGAAGAAAAGCATCGATCGAATGGCCGAGAAGAGTGAAGGCCTGCCCGGCGTGACGCCCTCCGGCAATATGCTTCCGGGATCCGAGTTCTTTATCAAGGAACTGGGCCTTTCGGTCCAACACACGACCACCGCCAGCCGCCGGCACCTCCGTAAGGTCCGTGAGGCGGATGTCCGGCGGATAAGCCACGAGATCCTCGAAGAGGACGACCGTAACCTGCTCCGCAGGTGCACCGAAATATGCCTGGAGATACTCAACCTCGCCCCTCGTGACGATACATTCGACCGGGTCGCAAACTTCCTCGTGAGGATATGCGACTGGTCGGTGAGTGCCGGGGACTTCCTGACCGCCTGCACCATACTCTCCGATCTAAGAACCCTCAGAGACGGCGGTGCTTTAGCCGAGCCCAGAAAAGCCAGCATCGATGACAGCATAGACAAGCTCGGGGAAAAGCGGCAGATCGTCCGGCTCGGCGAGTACCTCGGGACCCTCACCGAGCAGCGCAATGAGGAGACCTTCGCATATCTTACCATGCTATCCCCTGCAGCCGTGGGCCCACTGTGCGAGGTCCTGGCGGAGTGCGAGGTCCGCAAGGTCAGGTATCTCCTGTGCAGAGCGATCTCGGTCATAGCCAAGAACGAACCCGTGAGACTGCGCCACTTCATGACGGATCACAGATGGTACTTCGTCAGGAATGTCGTCATGATTCTCGGCATGATGGGAAATCCCGGCGGCATACCCCTTCTCCGACAGGCCATGAACCATGACGAGGACCGGATAAGACGAGAGGTCGCCAGATCCATCGGCAAGATACGGAGTCACGACGGGCTCGAACTCCTCACAACCCTCATCCACGATGCCAACAAGATGGTGCGGTTCGCCAGCCTGTCCGCCATGAGGGAGATCGATGCAAGTGACGCCAGAGAATTCCTGGAGGCCATCATCATGGACAAGAGCTTCGGGAAGAAATCCCTCGACGAGAAGCGGGAATTCATGAGGACTTACGGCAACATGGGTAAGTACGGCTTCGGCTTCCTGGAGGCTATCATTACCGGAAGGTACAACTACATGGATGAGGATACCCAGGCCGCAGCCGTCTACGGAATAGCGATGATGAACGATGGGGAAACCATGGAGTTCCTGAAACAGGTCATAGAAGATGGGGAGGGCAAGATCCACCGTGCCGCCCTTGAGGCGATAACCACCATAACCACGATTCAGCCATGAACGAAGAAACACAAGACACTCAGGTCGAGAGCATCGAACCGGCCAATGTCAGTACCGACAACCTTAAGCAGTTCCAGCTGGCCAAGGAATTCATGGGCAGGTTCTACGTGCTCATCCGGCTGGCAAGGACTTACGATCGCTACAACACCGCCGTAGCCGACAGCGCCGAGGCGCTCTATGCGATTGTCAACGACCTCTTGAACGAGTCGGACGACGTCAAGTTCGATATCCAGAATGACTGCGTTTTCTTTAATCGCACCAGACTCCGGGCGAATGTGTCCGGTTTTAACACCCTCAAGTACTTCGTGGACGAGATGAGTGCCAGGGACGTACGATCGCTCAGTATCGAGGATCTCGCCGAGGTCGACGACTTCCTGAGCTTCGGCATGGTATTCGCCCGCATGGATCTCGACCACCCCGATCCCTTCAAGGAGCTGGTCCGCCTTATGAACCTCGAGGGGATTGCCGGACTCGACATCCAGCGCGTCAGAAAACCCGGTGAAGACGGTGATTATGAAGGCGATCTCGCGGGCCCCACGAGGGAAGAGGCCAAGAGGTCCTTCTTCTCGGCCCTTCACATAGTGAAGCAGGCCGTAAAGGACGGTATATCGCGGGGGAAAGTCAACCCGCGCAAGGTCAAGCGAGTAGTGGAATCCGTTGTGGACAGCATAATATCGGATGAGGAATCGATGCTCGCCCTGACGGCGATCAAAGACTATGACGAGTATACATACCACCACTCCTTCAACGTCTGCATCTACTCGATTGCCCTGGGGAACAGACTCGGCCTACCCCGACAGGCACTTTGTGACTTAGGCATAGCGGCCCTCTTCCACGATGTCGGCAAGACCGACGTGCCCCACAACATACTCAACAAGATACATGACCTCTCGGAGGAAGACTGGAAAACCATCCAGGATCACACGATGTCCGGAGTCAAGGTCCTCACCTATCTTAAGAGGCTGGATAACACTATCCTGAGAAGCATGATTGTGGCCTTCTGCCATCATCTCAACATGGACCGCTCGGGCTATCCCGAGACCCAGAGACCGATCAGACCGGGCGCGATGAGTAGAATAGTCAGGATTGCGGACATCTATGACGCCCTTACATCCGCAAGATCTTATAGAATAAAGCCATTCTCCAGTTCCGAAGCCCTCGGCATCATCTCAGAGAAGGCCGGGAAGGAGCTCGATCCCGTGCTTTGCTCCATCTTTGCGGAAGTCGTGGGTGTGCTGCCGCAGAAGCTCGAGGAGGCCCACGTGAAGGAGATGGCTGCCACGCCCGCCGAGACGGAATAGCCCCCCAGGCCGCTTCGCAATGCCCGTCTGCCGCGTTATGCTCGCCATTCGTAATTGCGGCGTATGCAACTATACGCCTCATTCCTCACGACTTCGCAAGCCTTGCATCTAGGCATTGCGAAGCGGCCTGGACGGAGAGGTATCTTAACAACACCCGTCTGCTGCGTTATGCTCGCCTCCAGTCACGAACCGGTCATGATGTCCGGTGGTGGCGTGCCGTGCATCTGGATGTTCTTGACCAGCCGGCCCCAGGGATTTCCGCTTGACGCAACTCGATGAGCCATGCT
>JALGWN010000268.1 GCA_025774115.1 bacterium | reverse complement strand
CACAGCCCATTGAGGCTCATAGTACCCTCGCAAGAGAGTGATGAGCCTGAAAGCCGTGGAGTTCATCCGCAGATTCTCAGTGCGCCCGGCTGACGCGCGTAGGGCCGCGCAGCTCAGACACAACGTTCTACGAAAAAGCCGCTGTTTTTCCCCCTCAGAGTTTTGCAGTTGACAGCGAAGGGGTTTTCGGGGTATCCTAGGGGCACATGAAGATTTAGACTTACTCATCTGAAAGGAGGCGTGATTTATGACAGCGAGAATAGTATGTGCTATTGTGGGATCATGCCCCTTCGGGTTCGAGTCCTGAGCTCAAGCCTGAGCGACGAATTCCGGATTCATCCTGCCGGGGCACTTCCCTAAGCTTCTTTATCTAGTCGGATAAATCGGTGCAGATCCATGATCTGCGGGAGTACTCATAGGTCAGTACTCGAGCTGAGTGAGATCCGGCGTCAATATAGGAGAGTATACTGATGAGACCTTCGAAAACAGAACTGGCTGAGATGCTCAAGATCGACCGGTTCCCACGGGCCTCGAAGTACGATCCCGAGTGGGTACTCGAGAACCAGATGGGTCCCAACTCGCTGTGGCTCGCCGAATGGCTCTGTGAGACCATGAGGCTCGAACCGGGCATGCGTGTGCTTGACATGGGATGCGGCAAGGCTATGACCTCCGTTTTCCTCGCGAAGGAATTCGGCGTGACGGTCTGGGCCAATGATCTCTGGATCAAGCCCACCGAGAACTGGAAGCGCGTAAAGGAGGCGGGCCTTGAAGCGAGAGTGTTTCCAATCCACGCCGAGGCCCATGCGCTCCCTTATGCCAACGGCTTCTTTGACGCGATCGTGAGTCTCGATGCGTATCACTATTTCGGGACCGAGGATCTCTATCTGAGCTACATCGTCAGGTTCCTTAAGCCCGGAGGGCAACTGGGCATCGTTGTGCCGGGACTGGTCCGGGACTTCGAGGAGGTCCCGGAGCACCTCACGAGGCCTCAGAAAAACGGTGGGGTCTTCTGGGGCGAGGACTGCTGGACTTTCCACACGCTTGAGTGGTGGCGCCGCCTGTGGGCCCGATCCAGCCTGGTGGAGGTGGAATCCACCGAGCTCCTTCCGGATGGATGGCGAATCTGGAGGGATTGGGAAAAGGTGCTGGATCTTACCGGCCCACATATGTTCCCGCCGGACCATGAGGTCCTGGAGCGAGACGGTGGACGCTACATGGGTTTCGTGCAGATGACCGCAAGAAGGACTGAGGCATTATCCTGGAGTGAATAGCGGAAAGGAGGGTGTTTCATGTTGGCAACTGTCCGCAAAACAAGTGATGGGATATATCCGGGGAGTGGTTGCTCAGGCTAAAGCAACTCCTCCCTGGGCGAGATGTCGATGCACCATAGGGAGGAATGAGATGATGGACCTGACTGATTTAGGTTGGGATGATTTCTTCGAACAAGGGTTTAGTGAATATAAAAGGCAGGGGCTTATCCCGGCGCGCGTGGTGCGCGAGCACCGGGCGCGATATGCGATTGTGGGTACACGGGGGGAACTCTCCGCCAAAGTATCGGGCAAGATGATTCACGCCGCAGGTTCCAGGGCCGACTTTCCGGCCGTGGGCGACTGGGTCTGTTTCGATGGCGGTCTGGGTGGCGGTGAGGTGGTAATACACGCTGTCCTGCCCAGGAGGAGCAAGTTCTCGAGAAAGGTGGCGATGACAAAGACCGAGGAGCAGGTAGTGGCCGCCAATGTGGATACGGTTTTCCTGGTGAGTGCGTTGGGTGGGAATCTCAACCCGAGGCGCGTTGAGCGCTATGTGACCCTGGCGTGGGAAAGTGGGGCAAGCCCGGTGATAATTCTCAACAAGGCCGATCTCTGTACGGATATAGCGGCCCGGCTCTCTGATGTTGAAGCCGTTGCTCATGGGATTCCGGTGCTTGTTGTGAGCGCTCTTATGGGTGAGGGCGTAGATGAAGTGCGGTCTTGTCTGGCGGAGGGTAAGACCGCAGCGTTCTTGGGTTCTTCGGGTGTGGGCAAGTCGTCTGTCATAAATTGCCTGGTGGGGGAAGATCTGCTCGAGGTGGGAGAGGTGCGGGCTTGGGATGGTAAGGGTAGGCACATAACCACGACGAGAGAGTTGGTGATCTTGCCCTCGGGAGGTATGATAATCGATACGCCCGGTATGAGGGAGATTCAGCTTTGGGGAGACGAGACGAGCCTCGGAGGGAGTTTCGAGGATGTCGAAGACCGCGCGCGGCAGTGCCGCTTCAGGGATTGCAGTCACAAGAGCGAGCCCGGATGCGCGGTCAAGGAGGCGATCGAGGCGGGCAGCCTGGATGCGGCTCGCCTCAAGAGCTATCTCAAACTTCAGCGCGAGCTGGAGTCCCTGGCCGTCCGCAAGGACCAGAAGGCCCGGCTCCATGAGAAGTCCAAGTGGAAGAAGATAGCCAAGTGGTCCAGGCAGTATAGCAAGCATGACCCCAAACGGTTGGGGTAGTGGGTCTTCGCGGCGAGCAGACGGCCGTCGGGGATGGAACCCTGACGGGGATGGAACCCTGCCCAACGTCGGGCATGGAAACCCGACGCTACACAGACAGTGACGGAGTGAAGCCGCCGTCGGGGATAGAACCCCGACGCTACACAAACCATTTAAGTTAAGGTTTGAGTCTGCCGTTAACATATGTTAACCTATGAATGTTTACTTAACATAAGTTAAGATGATGCAATTCGGAGGGGGTGATCCAATGACGGAGGAAAGGTTCCTTAGCATCCCTGAACTTGCCAAGATTCTTGGAGTCAGCCGCGTAACCGTTTATAACCGCGTTAAGAAAGGCGAGATACCTGCCACAAAGGTCGGGAGAACATATGTGATAACGGACAAGACAATCAGGAATATCGTGGGCAAGGAAATGACTGAGGAGGAGAGGAAAGATATAGATGCTGCTGTGGCAAGGACAGTCAAGGAGTATGGAGAGGTACTGAAAGAGCTCAGTAAGATGTAGGGCAGACAAGCATGGGTAGATCTGTGAAAGAGATCACAGTTGAGAATGTCGAACATATCGCTTTCAGGCTGGCAAGAGACCGACTCTCCTTTGATGAGCCGATTCCGGATTTCGGTACGCGTTACCCCCACAGGCTTGAGAGTTGTCTCCTTACCCCGTTTCAGGGAGCCGGCGACGCAGAGTTCTATCCGTCGCTCACGCACAAGGCTGCGATTCTGTTTTACCTGATGATCAAGAATCATCCCTTCCAGAATGGGAACAAGAGGATAGCAGTAACGACATTGCTGACCTTTCTCTTTCTAAACGACAAGTGGTTAACCGTTGAGCCG
>JALGWN010000097.1 GCA_025774115.1 bacterium | reverse complement strand
TCTCCCATAAGGCCTACCCCTGCGGCATTGGGAAACCTGCTGGCAGTGATCTCCAGGGATCTCGAAAAATCGATCATGGTGATCGATATAGGGGGGGCCACCACCGATGTCTTCACGGCGGTCGGCGGCAAGGTCTTCAGAACCGTGAGTGCCAACCTTGGTATGAGCTACAGCATTCGCAATGTCGCCGAGGTGAGCGGGATCGGGACGATCAAGGAGCTGTCGGCCGACGATATGGACGAGACCGACCTCTGGAACAGGATCGGGAACAAGCAGCTGGACCCGACGGCGCTCCCGGCTACACCCCAGGACATGAAACTGGAATGGGCGGTCGCGACAGCCGCCGTGAGGGAGGCGGTTGCGAACCACCTCGAGGTCATGAGGTCGGAGGGGGATCCGGCCCCCGATCCGAGGCCGGAACTCGATATCCTGATACGTGGACCTAGGCGCGAGTGGGAAAAGGAGCTCAGACCCGAGGGACGGCTTGAGCTGAGCCTCGAGGAATACGATCTGGTTATAGGCAGCGGGGGTATACTCTCCCACTCACCCCGGGAGGCGGCGGCCATGATGCTTGTCGATGCGCTCGAGCCTGTGGGGGTGGTCGAGCTGGCGGTTGACAGTGCTTTCATGTTCCCGCATCTTGGTGTGCTTGCGGAGGTGAATGAGGATCTGGCCAGGGAACTCTTCTTCGGGCTCGGTATCGTGAACCTGGGGACCCTGTATGCTCCTGGTGGTCGTGGAGAGGCTTCCGTCCCGGTACCAGTAAGCGGGAAAACCGATGCAGGGAGAGTGATCGATGAAAGAGTGAATGCCGGAGCGATCCGGGCAATCCCGTTGGGTGGAGAGGAGAGGCTTACCTTTGCGGCCAAGGCCGGTACGGGATCCTACGATCTTACCGTGACAGGTGGGCAGTGTGGTTTCATCGTGGACAACAGGGTCAGGCCGATCCGTTCCGGAGGTCACGCGCTCCTCACAGGTGAATACGTCCCCCCGGTCCGCGAAATCGAGGAGGAGCCCGAGCAGAGGTTAGACCGCGGTCCCGTCACGCTCGTACGTGAGCTGGCGACGCCGGGTGAGGTTTTTGTCTCAGCCGGGCAGAGGCTCGAAAGCGATACCCTGGTGGCCAGGAGCTCCAGGCAGTTGCTCCGGCCCTTCTTTATAGAGGTGGCAAACGCGCTCGGCATTCTGCCGGAGGATGTCGCCGAGTGCCTCACCAAACAGGTGGGCGATGAGATCGACTACGGTGATGTAATTGCCAAGCGCCCCCACAAGGTTCTCTCCTTCGATGTCGTACGGTCGAACGTCCGGGCCACCATAGAGAGGATTCTCCCCAACGGGACCGTGGTTGCAAGGGAGCTGCCGGAGATGGCCCGTGAGTACGTCACGGTCAAGGTCGGACAGGACATGGGGAAGCCCGGCTGGCAGGTAAAACCGTTTCTGAGAGTCACCAAGGGTCAGACCGTCGAACGCGGCCAGTGGCTGGCGGCCGAGATAAAGCCCCATGGCATCAAGTACAGCGCCTCACCGGTGAGGGGCAAGGTAAACCGTATAGACTATGGTTACGGGATGGTGGTAATCGAGCCCCTGCTCGAGGAGCTTGAGGTCCGGGCATGGCTTCCCGGTGAGGTGGAAAGGACGACAGAGCGTGGTTGTATAGTGAAGGGCGAGGGCACGACGATTCATGGTGTCTGGGGTATGGGGGGGGAGGCGGTCGGGCCACTCACCATGGGAGAACCCGAAGACGGCAAGGTCGTGGTCCGGCATTTCGCAGATGCCCGTACCCTGGGTGAGCTTGAGGCCGGGGATATCGCAGGGCTTGTAACAGGGGGGCTTAACCTCGAGGATATGATAGGCGCCGAACCTGCGTTTACCATAGTCGTCTTAGCAGGCTTCGGGGACCTCACGATATCGCCCGACTTGCACAGTGCGCTTGCGGGGCATGAAGGGCGGTTTGCCCTCATTGACGGGACTACCCAGCTTAGGGTAGGTGTGAAGCGGCCTGTGATTATCCTACCGGAGTAGATCGGGCGGGTTCGTCCCTCCCCTCATCGGGATTGCATTTTGCAGTCAGATGTTTCGTTCTGCAAATGAGGATTGCACAACGCTACTCCACCGCATGAAGTAGTTCGTATAATACATTATACCATAACGAGATAAGTCTATCCCTCCATGGCATGCTGCTTGCAGCAAATCAGGTCGGGGGAGGTATGGATTTGTGGCGGAACTGAGAAGACATCCGGTCTCCGGCGAATGGGTGGTGATCTGCCCGGAGAAGAACACGGCAGGAAGCCCGGAAGAGGGCAATGGCTGCATATTCTGTCCGGGCAACGAAGGTGTCACCGGGCCGGAGGTCTATCGCCTAAACGGCGGGGACGATTCCGATAGTCCAGGCTGGTCTGTTAGGGTTGTAGCGGAATCGCCTCCGCTCTTTCATGTCGAAGGCGAGTTCTTGAAAAAGGCCGTTGGGCTGTGCGACTGTATGGAGGCGATAGGTGCCCACGAGGTCCTGGTGGAAAGTCCGTCCCATGATACGGAGTTTGAAAGGCTGGGCGAGGGACAGATAGTCTCGGTTCTCAATGTCCTTAAGGCACGTGCGGCCGATCTGGCCGGGGACGAGCGACTCCGCCAGGTCCTTGTGTTCAAGGTCCGGACTACCGGTCGTGTCACCCATCCCAGGTGGCACATAGTATCTACCCCCTTTGTGCCCGGGTCCATCAAGGAGGAACTCAAGGGGGCGGCCAAGTACTTCAGTTACAAGGAACGGTGCGTGTTCTGTGACTACATTCGCCAGGAAAGGAAAGCCGGCCCAAGGGTCATATGCGAAGAAACCCATGCCGTGGCAATATCACCCTATGCGGCGCGGTTCCCGTTCGAGGTATGGATTCTTCCCATAAGGCACTCCCCGGATTTCGAGAACGTAAACCGGGACGAGATTCATGACCTTGCGCGAACTCTCAAACGACTGGCCGCGGCTATGGTAAGGCTTCCGGAGTCGCGCGGCTATGTCATCCGCCTTCATACCGCCCCTTTCAGGAATCCCAAGCCGGGGGCATGGAAAACAATCGACCGCGATTATCACTGGTATCTCGACATAAGGCCGCGCCTTGAGTTTCTGAACGGTCTTAAGGAAAGCGGCGGATTCCACCTCAATCCGGTGTCTCCTGAAGCAGCCGCGAAAACCCTGAGCGAACTCTGCTGATCCCACATTTTTCAGGTCTCATTACAGCTTGACTCACGTCGCAATGCCGCTACAATACTGATAAAGTAGGGGAGCGTGGTAAGGAGGCTCGGATGGAGGACCTGACGAAATTCACCAGTGAGTTCGCGGAATCAGTCACAGTGGTCACTGTGGAGAAGGACGGAAGACCTAACGCTATGACCGCTGCATGGGCGGTCCCAGTTTCTCACCGGCCTCCGCTTGTTGTGGTCCATATCGCTCCTCAGCGACACACTCATGATATCATCATGGAAACCAAGGAGTTCGGTCTGTGTATCTTGGCGGATGACCAGATGGACATCTCACAACATGCCGGGACAATCTCCGGCAAGAAGGTGGACAAGTTTAGTGGAGAGGCAATGAAGCCGAGGCCATCGAGGGTAATAGGTGCACCGGTACTTGACGGCTGCGTGGTGACCATGGAGTGCAAGCTGGAAAAGGCGATTTCCATGGGCGATCACACGATCTTCGTTGGTAGGGTGGTGGCTATCGAGAGAGACCCGGGCAAGAAGCCGCTGATCTTGCACAGAGGTGCCTATTACAAGCTGGGCGAGGCTGTCGGCAAATACTATTGAGTGAGTTTTCCATCTGCCGGTGACGCCACGGCGGGAGGCATTCTTAGAGTGAGAACCATAGCCATTGCGAACCAGAAGGGTGGGTGCGGCAAAACGACGACAGCCATTAATCTTGCTGCCTGCCTTGCAATAAAAGGGCGTACGGTTCTGCTGATCGATCTGGACCCGCAGGCCCATGCCACTATGGGGTTGGGAATAGACGTTGAGGAGGTGGACCAGGGAATCCACGCAGTCCTGCTGGGAGAGGCAGGGCTCAAGGAGGTGTGCCGCACCGTCAACACGGGATTTGACATAGCTCCATCCACGGTCATGCTGAGTTCGTTCGAACAGAGGTTGGCAGGGCAGCCCGATCGAGAGAACAAGCTTATGCATGCGCTGCACGGTCTCGAGGTCGACTATGACTATGTGATTGTCGACTGCCCGCCGAGCATCGGCCTCTTGACCTTCAACGCTCTTCGTGCCTGCAACGAGGCCATCGTTCCGATCGAGGCCAGTTTCTTCTCGCTTTGGGGTGTGGGTCGACTTCTGGATATGCTTGAGCTCATACGTGAAGAACTCTCGCACGAGGTAAGGCCAAAAGCCCTGTGCACTATGTATGATGGCCGGGCGAGGTTTTCCAGGGAGATTGCCGAGGATGTCGAGAGTCACTTCAAGGACAGGGCATATAGAACCATCATTCACGTTAATGTGAAACTCCGTGAGGCCGCCAGCTATGGGCAATCTCTGGCCGATTACGACAGGCGCGCCCGCGGGTTCAGGGAGTATCTGGCGTTGGCTGAAGAGGTTCTTGCGGATGAGGATGAGGTCAGAGTCGAAGAGGCGGTCCAGACTTCTATGGTGGCTCCGGAGAAGGAAGCGTATGGCCCGGTTCGCGTGCCCGGCGGAGTGCTCTTCAAGCTCGAGGCCCCTGAGGCCCGACGGGTGGCCGTGATCGGGGACTTCAATTCGTGGCAGGAACCGATCGAGCTCAACGATGATGACGAAGACGGTGTATGGATCGCTGTTGCCCGGCTGGCCCCCGGAGCCTACCAGTATAAGTTTATGGTGGACGAAAGGTGGCAGCCGGATCCATGTAATCCGGTCGAGGTCGACGATACTCATGGAGGGAGAAACTCGGTAGTGGTGGTGAAATAGGATGGCCCCGGAGGAGCCGAAGAGGACGAGAAAACGCAGGAAGCTCGGCCGTGGCCTCTCGGACATTTCCCATATCTTTCTTTCAGGGGCCGACCAGCCTGAGCCTAAGGCCGAGCCGGACCACGACCTCGCGTTCTGGACTCCTGATGTCGATATCCTCAGTGTTACCTCCGGAGAGGGTGTGCGTGGTAAGACGTTTCTTGCAGCAAACCTGGCCTTCGGGCTTTCGCTCGAGGGTTATCGGTTGGCCCTTGTAAACGCCGATCCCGGCAGGCCCGACGTACTCGATATAACAGGGGCTGATCGTGCCGACGGCATCCTGGATGCCATGAAGTCGGGTGCGGGATTCGGCAGCATCCTCGAAGCCGATCTTGTGGGAAGGTACGGAACCGGCCCCGGGGGGAGCCGGCAGCCTGTGTCGCCTATCGAAGTTATCGACAGACTCGCAACGAGAGTTCAGCGTGTCATCGTCGATACCGCGCCTCGATCGAAGCCCAGCCTGAGCATATGGAAGTTCGCAAGGCTTGTTCTGGTGATCACCGAGCCGAGTTCTGAGGGGATGAAGTCGTCTTACCTGACCATCAAACACGTCCATGCCGTGTCGCCGGGGCTTAGGGTAGGCCTGGTCGTAAACTTCGCCGGGGACCGCAATGAAGGTGACAAGTGCTACAGAAAGATGTCAAACGTGTGCAGACGATTCTTGAAGACAAACCTCCGGAATTATGGTTACATTGTACCCAGCGAAGCGGTGGGGGAAGCTTGCGGAAGAGCCGTACCTTTGGTCCGGGAGTATCCCGCGTCGAAGATCGCCAAGTGTATCGACTATATCGTTAGACTCATCGTTATGGATCAGCTGGCCATAGCCAGGAGGCGGAGGGAGGTGACGGTTAAAACGTGCGCATCGAGAGAAGGAAGATAGAAAATGCTGGTGAGTTGACCAAACTGGTGACCGAAGTCCTGGAGGGAGTGATCACCGGGATCAAGGTCGTCGATCATGTGGACCTGAGCGATCGGGAAATGGAGGTCGGCATTCTGGCCGGAGACTCCGACGGGCGCTTGTATGCGGTGATGGCAAAGGAAACGTCAGGCGACAGCCTGGTCTTGAGCTATGGAAGGCATCTTGAGTGGTTGAAGGTCAACAAGGAACGCATGGCGAAGAGCAACCCAGAGCTGGATTGGTCCGGCGATCCGGGAATCGTCATGCTGGCCGATGATTTCAGCCCTTACGCGCTCACTCTTACTTCGATGTTGGCGGTCGAACCTGCGCTGTGTTTCTCCATGAAGTGTCTGGGGATAGGCGACCAGAAGGGTTTATACATAGAGCCCGTGGATCTGCCGAAGCGTGAGCGAGTACCGGAAGTAGTGCCCGAGCTGGCCGCTGCCGCTCTCTTGACGAGAGCGGTTGGCAGTATGGCGGATGTCGCAGATGATCTATCGGTCTCGGCATCTTTCGGTTATGTGAGTGAGTCGCTGGACTGGGTGCCGGTCGCCAATCTGAGGAGCCGACGAGGCACCTTGTGGATCGAGTCCGGACCCGGGAAGTGGACAACCAAGCGTATAGAGGATGAGACGTCATTGGGGGAGGCCCTCAATAAGGTGAAAGATAGTTATAAGGAAGTCATCAAGAACAAAGGTGGGGCCAAGAACCTCGGGGACGACGAGTTGTCCGAAGCGGAGCGCAAGAGCCTGAGGTGGGAATAAGCTGCCCGATGAGGGACACGGGTTCGAAGCACCGGCCGGCGGGATATCGGGTGAAGAGCCTGCCCGCCTGGGTGTGGGTGAGGCGGCAGCGATATCCATCATATCCTATCTTTTCTATGTTGCATCGAGTCTGATTCTTTACCACGTCTTGCCGCTCAGGGCCGGGGCGGCCATCTCTTCAATCCTGCTCCTGGCGACGGCCTATTACCTCGTATGGAGGACAACCGGGCGGCCCGGGGACTGCGTGAAGTTCCGGGGCTTAAGCCCCAGGGTAGCTGTCTACTCGATACTTGCCAGCCTTGCACTAATACCCCTTGCGGCCTCCGTTATGGCCGTTGTGATGTCCTACCTGGAGCTACCGGAGGAATGGCTCGAATCCGCATACGAACTTGTGAGGGCGGAGGACCTGCCCGGACTTCTCTATGCTTGGGTGGTGGCCGCGCTTCTGGCAGCAGTCGGTGAAGAATTCGTTTTCAGAGGTGTGCTTCAGAACTCTCTCTCCGCGAAGTACTCTTCCTGGGTGGCGATACTCATAGCATCGGGTGTATTCGGTGTACTCCATGTTTGGAGGTTCCCGGCCGCATTCATGCTCGGCGCTTTCCTGGGAACGCTTTATGTAGTGACCGGCTCCCTGATAGCCCCGATCGTAGCCCACATTACCATAAACTCGGTAGTGGTCATCGGCTCATTTGTGCTGGAGCGGGCGGAGCCGGAATCCCTACCCGACTGGATCATCCAGGACGCCTCTGCTCCCGCAGCCTTGTTGGGCATATCGATTGTGGTCTTCATCCTACTTATGGGTCTGATCTGGAAAGCGGCTTCAGCCGCCCGCCGCCCCAAACCGGAACATGATTCGGACTCCGGCCCGGATGGTGCCCCATGACTTCCAGAGAGCGTGTGAAGATAGTCTTCGATGGAGGTATACCGGATCGCGTACCCATCCATGACGGGTATTGGGAGGATGCACTCATAAGGTGGCAGGGTGAGGGACTGCCTCCGGAAGTGGCCGCCGACACCGCCGGCAGCCTGGGTGAATACTTCGGCACCGAAATCCGGCTTATCCGGATAGACTCCTCATTCCTTTTCAAGGAACGCGTCCTGGAAGAGGATGAAAGATACATAACGAAAACCACCAAGAACGGTACCGTCCTCAAGTACATAAAGGACCGCACATCGACTCCCGGCCTGATCTCATTTCCGGTGAACTCCAGGGCGGAGTGGGGGGAATTGAGGCCACGGCTGGATTCTGTTGAGGGAAGGCTTCCGAAGGACCTCGGCCGGCTTTACAGCAGCTACCGGAAGCACGACCGCTTCGTCAAGGTCTGTGTGCATGATCCCTATGAGGCTTCATGGTCGAAGCTGGGTCCGACCTATCTCCTGGAGACTATGAAGACCGACCCTGATTTCGTCAAGGATGTGTTCGAGACCATCACCGAGCTCAATATCAGAGTATGCGAGGAGCTGTTCGGCTTGGGCTATGAGGTGGATGGAGCATGGATCTGGGGAGATATTGCCTACTCCCGCGGCACCCTGTTCTCACCCCGGATGTACAAAGAGATTCTCTATCCCAGCCACCGCCGTCTGATGGGCTACTTCGTATCACGGGGTTTGCCGATTGTGTACCACAGTGACGGCGACATACGTGAGGTGATCCCACTCTTGATTGATGCAGGGGTCCGCTGCCTCCAGCCGCTTGAATCCAAGGCCAACATGGATCTCCTGGAACTCAAGCGGGAGTATGGTGACAGCCTGGTCTTGATGGGTGGTGTGGACTATGAACGCATAGCCCTCGGGCCCGAAGAGGCAGAGAGGGAGATACGTATAAAGGTAGGAGAGGGAAAGCGGGGTGGGGGCTATATCTACCACGCCGATCACTCGGTACCGCCCACGATGAGCCTCGAGCAATATCAGGGGGTGCTGGGGTTGGTGCGCAAGTACGGCACCTACTAGCAGGCCGGTGAAGAACGCCCATCCGCGGTGTTAAACTTGCCCCTCGCAACTGCGACGCACGCAAAAAGTGCGACTCGTTTACTCGGGGCTGCGTTTGCCTTGCGTCTGAGCATTCTTGACCGGCCTGAAGCAGGCTTACAAAAGGGGGATGTCTGCGGCGTATGCAACTATACGCCTCGTTCCTCACACCTTCCCGCGCCTTGCATCCAACCGCTCTTGATCAGCCTGCATAAGGGTCACATACTGGTGGAGGACGCCCATCCGCGGTGTTAAACTTGCCCCTTGGTTTAGCCGGGGTCAGATCCTGAAAATTGAATTCTATCCGCCTACGCAGAGGACCATGGGTTTACCCATGGTTGAATGCGCAAAAAGGTGCTTCGGCGGGATGTTATTGAATGGGCACGCCCTGAGGCGGATAACACGCCGAAGCTTTGGCGAAGGCGGTTAAATGCGGGTACCACGGGCTTGCCCGTGGGGTATTCAATTGTCAAGATCTGACCCCGCTATGATTTTGGGGTGGGTTGGAGTGTAATTTGCACGGGAGGCAATCTCAATAAGACGCAGACCGCAACGTTATATCTCAACCCTTTAGCTAAGGTGGGCCCCCCACAAGAGCCGATAAGCCCTTATGGAGCTTAAGGAAAGGCGCTGCCGGGTCTT
>JALGWN010000096.1 GCA_025774115.1 bacterium | reverse complement strand
GCCCACCGGGCTTCCTTACCAGCCCATGCGGCGTAAGTCGCGGTCGCTAAGCGAGAAGTGGTGGCCTATCTCGTGAAGCAGGGTCTTTCTGATGCGCTCATAGATCTCCTCGCGGCTTGAGGAAATCGCCTCGATATTTTTCTTATAGATACTTATCTTGTCGGGCATAACCAGGCCGTAACGTGAAGTCCGCCGCTTTTGGGGCACGCCCTGGTAGAGGCCCAGAATCAGCCTTCCTCGCGCTAGTTTCCTCGTGACACCCCGGGGTGGGTAGTCTTCGATCACCACGTCGACGTTGTCGAGTTTGGATTTGAACTCGTCCGGAAGGCTCTCTATGGCCTGGGTGATCACTTCTTTGAATTCTTCAAGATCGAGCTCAAACATGGGTACCTATCTGAGTATATGGAACCAGTCGGTCATAAGAAAATGCAGGCGCCCGAAAAGGAGCGATATACGAGCCATGATCGTGTAGCCGAAGGACGCACCGAAGGCGACCATGAGGAAGTAGATGCCGATCTTGGAGGTAACACCCAAGAGGCCTTTGTGTGCACGGGAGAAGAAGAAGTATGTCAGGGTGGTCAGTACCCCCACAAGCAGCACGATATAGCCTATCGAGGACCAGAAATCGTACGTATTGAAAAGTGCGCCCTGCGAGAATGGGGTGAATGTCCCTCTGAGTTGGGGCACCATGTCTCCCTCAACTGCGGCGATGATCTGGAGCCCTAGGCTCACCCCGAGCACGAAGGTGAGCGGGAATCTCACCAGCCATGAGGTGCGCTTGGAGACCTGCGTAAACATCATGAAACCCAGGGCAATCGGTATTATGTTCCAGTAGTTGCCTTGTCCCAGGGGCTCGAAGAGATTGGGATACGCGTAGTTCCACCAGAGAAAGACGGCCCAGTAGCCCGCCGAGAGGCCCACGAATATGTATTCGGCGACCTTGTAGAAGGGGTTGTCCTTATAGAGGAAGCTGTATATGGCCAGGGTGAGAACGCCCGCAACCCACACCCACGGACCGGTTGTCATGTACATCGCTAAGCCTTCCTCCGCTTCTCGAGCCAAAGGATGACATTACCCAGGATGACAAAGCCTATTATCAGGAGATGGGCTATCGACTGGGAATCCATTCCGACCGTGGCGAGGCCCGGCTTTTCAACCAGACGCTCATATTCGGCCGAGCCCTTCATGCCGCCGATAAGGCCCACCAGCTGGCCTGTCTGGAGGTACTGGTAGTAGCGGGGGGCGCCTATGGCGGTCTGGGCGGTGGCCAGGTTACCGCGGTAGCGCGCATGGTAATACCAGATCCACTGGTCGCTTCCCGGAACCCCCATCGACATGCTGATCACCAGGCCTATGTCGCTCGCGCGCTTAACGTCGGCCATCATCGGCAGGTCTTCAACAGGGGTTCCATAGATATCCTGCCGGCAAACATCGTGTATATCGCGCCCCAGGTTGACCAGCATAACAGCCCCACCCGGCCGGTAGCCGAAATTGACATAGTCCACGCCGTATACCTTGGCGTATTCCTGGGCACCGACCTCCTCCAGTGCTCTTGTCCCGAGAGGGACGCCGGGTGCCCACAGTCCCAACACCATAACTCTGAGATTCCTGCGGAAACAATGTCGCAATATGGAGATGGTGGCGGGTTGGAGTTCCGGTGAGCCCGAGGGGTCATAGTCAATTGAGATGAGCACGACAGAGCCTTCCGGGAGTCCATCGACTACATCATAGAGCTGCTGGACCGGAGCCGTCACCTCAATGGGGAGCCTTAGCGGTAGGAAAAGAGGCACGATCACCGCTAAAGCCACCGTCAGGAATATCACGCGGCGGTCGAGTCCACTCAGCCTGTCCAGCAGATTCACGTGCACACCTCTATTGCATATACGAACGCTCTATACCCAGTATCATCCTCAGAGCCATGGAAATAAGGCCTAGATCTATACCCAGCCTGATGCCGCGCTTTGCAGCAGCATTGGGAAACTGCATTATCCATTCGGTCACATCCGGGAAACCCTTCCAGATAAGCGAACCCACAGGGACCCTTCCCAGCATGATGATCACGGCAGCCACCAGGAGCACAGCCGCCTGCTTGTTCCTTGCCCTGAAGGCCCTGAAGGACGCGGAAGTGACGAAGAAGGCGAGCAGCGAGTACATGGTGGCTTCAAGTGGAAACTGCACGTTGAAGTAGAGATACATGAAGGGCTGCCCCTCATCCATGCTGGCGCGGCCCTTGTAGAACCCGGCAAAAAGCATGATCGCAAGCGATGCAATCATAATTATCGAATAGGGCCAATCCCGCCGCTTTCCCCTGATCTTCTCCCCATTGACCCGCACGAGGTTAAGCGTACCCAGAAAGATGAAGAAGGTGATGATGCCGATGTACCAGTTCCTGAAAGTCTGGTTGAGATCGGCCACAGGCCCGGCGGGGATAAAGGCCGTCACAATGGTGAAGAGACCCATCACCAGGATTATAAGCAGCGGGATCTGAAGTCTCATTTAGGTCCTACCTTGGTCATCGTCATCCGATTTCAAGAAACTTATCCATCCAGTCTATCCCCATCAGTTTGAGAACCACTCCCACGATTATCAGCAATATGAATATGGCCTTCGCGACATCCTGGCCTCTTATGCTCCCTAGCTGCACGGGATCGCCCGATAGCGAGGCCCCGGCCGCGTAAAGTTCCTCTCCGATCAGGGTATAGTCGCATGCCACCACGAAGAAGGGCAACTGGTCCACCTCCGCTGTCCCGGCGATCTGAATGGCACCCGTGGTGTAGCCGGTTTCGGCGAATATCAGGGATTCGGCATAGAAGGCACCCAGATAAAAATTGGCCGCAGGCCGCTCTCTCATCATGATGCCGTCCACACCGGCCACGTAACCGAACTGATCGGTGGTGAGGTAGTATATATCATCCTCGCTGTATTCATCGGGTTTCCCGACCCTGAGGTAGCTCTCCTTGACGGTCTCTCTTGCCATACTCATGGCCATCGGCCAGATACATGGGATGTTGATATCGGTGCCGTAGGAGGCGGTCCTTTCTGCGACCCTCGCGAGGATGTTCATGCTGGCAACGGTCTGTGGATCATCGACGTCAAGCCCACCCATTATGTAGAGCACGGACTTTCCCATCTCAGTGGCTCTGCCTATGGCTTCGTCGATCGCATCGAATACCGGGAGTCGCCTCAAGAACATCTTGCCGGTCATTCGTTTGGAAACACCGATGAAGACCACAACCAGCAGACATATGAGGGCAGTCAGGACCAGCACGCTTATCCTGCTCCAATCGAACCACTGCATGCGGCTCGTTCCGGGCCCGAAAACCGACGAAATAGCTTCGGAGCCCTGCCCCACAGCGGTCACCGTGTACCAGTATGGCTTCCCGGTCTCGGTGCGGTCATCCGAATAGGTGGTCGTCCCCGCCACTACCGCACCCACCCGCGAGAACTCCCCGTCCGCCGCCTCTGCCCGCAATACCCTGTATTCGATGATTAAGCCGGGAACCAATGACTCGGAAGGAGAGATCTCCCAGGCAATATCGATGCTGTTACCGGCATCGTTGGGGGTATCTTCAAGCGAGACAATTTCCGGTGGCGCTATGGTGTACATCGCGGCCGATGCGGTGAGCGAAGGCTCGGCTTCCTGGCAAAGGGCCCCGGTCCGTGAAATACAGACCACGAGCGCACCTAGTGCCAGGTACGACAGCAGGCTCTTGCCCATTTGCTCCTTCCGCGGCGCGTCACCGCCACACCAAGTCGGCGCTCATCAGGTTCGTCGCCACGGGAGTGACGACGCTACGTTGGTACACACTGCGTCCGGCCTGGGGTTTTCGCCTATAACCTCGGCCTACTTCTTGGCGAAGTCGTAAAGCTCCTTGGCCTTCGCCGCAATGTGCTCGGCGCTGACTTCGAATTCTTTCACCAGCTCCCAGGGAGCACCGCTTTCGCCGAATCTATCTTTAACACCGATCATGCCCATTATCATGGATCTGCCGTAGAGTTCCTTGGCCTGCCCCATGACGGCCGCGATCAGGTTCCCCATTCCGCCGACCTGATGCTCCTCGGCCGTGACCACTATACCGGTGTCAAGTGCCGCCTTCACGATGGCTTCTTTGTCAAGGGGCTTGATCGTATGCATGTTCACTACACGCGTCTCGATCCCGAATTCTTCCTTGAGGATGTATGCGGCCCTCATAGCCTCGGGGACGCTGGGCCCGCAGGCCACGATGGCGATGTCCTCGTTTTCGCTCTTGTATTCGCTTGCCAGCTTGGTCTCGAATGCCTCGGCGAACTTGTCCTTTTCCCCGCGGTATCTGATGACATTGGCTTTCCCGAATTCCCAAGGGGTCTCCCCGGTGGTGACTATCGGTGTCGCCTCGCGTGCAAACCTCACATACTTGGGGCCGTTCAGCTGGAACAGAAGAAATTCTGATGCCCGCCGGGTCTCGACGAAATCACAGGGTACCACAACGGTCATGTTGGGAAGGCCGCACATCTGGAAAAGCTCCTCCAGGGCCTGGTGGGTGGCCCCATCCGGGCCTACCGAGACACCGCCGTGGGCGCCGGCCATGAACACATTGAACTCACCGTAGCAGACCGTGGTCCTGAGTTGGTCAAGGTTGCGGCCCGAGGCGAAAACACCGTAGGTTCCGAAGACCGGGATCTTGCCCTCTTTGGCCAGCCCGGCCGCGACACCGGTACCACTCTGTTCTGCAATCCCCATGCTGAACCACCTGTGCTCTCTTCCCGGACAGTCCTTGTAGAACTGGCTGATCGTGATCGAATCCGAGATATCCGCCCCAAGACAGATCATGCGCTCATCGTCGCCGGTATCAAGCAGGCAGCTGCCGAAGCCCTTTCTCGTGGGGCTCATGTCCGCCTTCATGCGCTCGCTCTTGTTCCAGAAGTAATCGCGGCTGAACTTGGGCATCTTGGCCTCAAGCTTAGCGGTCGCCTGCTCCTGGTGGTCCGCCGCAATCTGGAACATCTTCTTAACCGGGAGTTTATCGGTGAGCCCGAGTTCCTTCAAACCCTGTTCCAACTCCTCCACAGTCGGAGCCCTACCATGCCAGCCGGCAACATCTTCCATGAAGCTCACGCCCTTGCCCTTGGTGGTGTGGCACACGATGAGCGTGGGCTTGCCCTTATAAGCCCTGGCGGTCTCCAGGGCTTCCACGATCTCCTTCATGTTGTGGCCGTCGATCTCGATCACGTTCCAGTGGAAGTCCTTGTACTTCTCCACTATGGGGTCTATGTTCATCACTTCCTCGACCCAGCCGTCGATCTGGAGCCGGTTCTTGTCAAGGAGGCCTGTAATGTTATCCAGCTTGTAGTGCCCTGCTTCCATTATCGCTTCCCAGATCTGGCCTTCCTGCTGCTCCCCATCGCCCATAAGACAGAATACATGA
This sequence comes from bacterium, assembly GCA_025774115.1. GTDB lineage: Bacteria > Arandabacterota > Arandabacteria > Arandabacterales > Arandabacteraceae > JALGWN01. Next base: position 4,148 of record JALGWN010000096.1, on the reverse strand, counting down.
TAGTCTTTCTTGTCCAGCTTGCCCGCCAGAGCGATACCGTTTGCAATGGAAAGCCCCTGTCCCAGCGAACCGGTGGAAGCCTCCACACCCTTCAGTTTCGGCCAGTGGGGATGGCCCTGATACGGGGCATAGAGCTTCCTGAGGCGGGCCACATCTTCAACGGGAAAGTAACCGGCCATACCCAGGCCGATATAGAGGGAGGGTGCCTTGTGCCCGGAAGACCAGATTATGCGGTCGCGGTCCTCCCAGGATGGGTTCTCGGGATCGTGATTTGCGATCTTAAGATAGAGGGCTGCGGTAACGTCCATGACGGAAAGCGTCCCGCCCGAATGCCCCGACTTGGCGCATGCAAGTGATATAAGGTTGTAGCCGCGCATCAGATTGGCGGCTTCGGCCAGGTCTTCTACGGTGTAATCCTTCCTGATTTTCCCAGTCTTGGAGTCGACAATAGCCATACCTCTACCCCCCGAGTAGGCTTTCCAGAAAGACAAGATTTATGCCAGAGGCGGTACCCCCGGCAGCCCAAACAACATATCAAACGCCCCCGGCTTAGTCAAGATAATAGGAAGACACTACCGGGCCGCTCCGTCATCGTATTCGTAACGTCGCCACTCCTGTGGCAATGAGTGGTCGGTGCAGCGTCGGGTCTCCGTGCCTGCCGGGTGTGCTGCGCTCACCGCCGGCTCGTTGTTCAGGCCGGCATTCATCATGACGGGAGTCACAACGCTACGAAACGACGAGGCTGCGGGCGGTCATCTCCGGTGGTGGGTCGATCCCCAGAACCTGAAGCATGGTTGGGCCGATATCGGAGAGCACACCCCGGTCCCTGAGACGGATGCCTGCGGTCTCGCGGGCCACGTAAATCAGATCCACTTCGTTTAGGGTGTGCGCGGTCCGGATCTTACCGGTTACCGGATCGGTCATCTGTTCGGCATTACCGTGATCGGCTGTGACCAGCGCAACTCCATCATGTGCGAGCACGGCATCGATAACCATTCCCACACACTCGTCTACAGCCTCGATTGCTTTTACTGCAGCCTTGAAGACGCCGGTATGGCCTACCATGTCGCCGTTTACGAAGTTGAGGATCACGACATCGTAGGTGTCCTCGAAACGCTCTTCCGACGAGTCGATCGGTGGCGCCTCATAGAGCGTCACCTTCGCCGTGTTGCGGGCCTTCTGCCTGGCTGCCGCCATGCCGCCGGTCACGGCTTCGACTACCACGTCGGTCACCTCGTAAGCGCTCATCTCGGGCTTGGTCTCTTCCGGGACCTTGGGACTTGCTATGAGTATGCGGTCCTCACCGGGAAAAGGCTCCTCGCGTTTGCTGTTGAAGAAACTGGTGACATGGCGGAACTTCTGGGTCTCGGATATGCGCAACTGCCATAGGCCGCGTTCGGCCAACACCTCGCCGAGGACGTTGCACATGTTCATGGGCGGTATCACATAGCCCTCAAAGGTGTCGTAGTAACGGGTGAACCCCAAGTAATGACACTCGAGTTTCGGCCCACGCCGGAAGCCCGGCCGCTCGAAATCGCCCTCGACAAAGGCCATGGTAAGTTCAACGGCCCTGTCCTGCCGGTAGTTGAAGAAGATAACAGAGTCTTTCTCCTTTATGAGCCCCACGGGCCTGCCGTCATCGTCCACAATCACGGTGGGCTTTATGAATTCATCGGTCTCCACGACTCCATCGGGTTCCCGGCCTGCCGCTCCGGCCTCCTTAAGATCGGCATCGGCCCTCCGGTAGGCCGCCTCGATCGCCTCCCCGGCTGTCACGGCAGTAAAACCCTTGCCTTCGGTAAGAGCCTCGTACGCCAGCCTGGTGCGGTCCCAGTTCTTGTCTCTGTCCATGGCATAGTAGCGCCCCATGACCGAAGCCACAGTGCCCACTCCGGTCTCCTCCATCTTGCGCTGGAGTCTTTCAAGGTAGGTGAGGGCGCTCCTGGGGGGCGTGTCGCGCCCGTCTGAGAAGAAGTGCACGTAAACCCGTGTGAGCTCATGCCGCCCGGCCAGATCGAGCAGGGCATAGAGATGGTCTTCCATGGCATGAACGCCCTGGTCCTGCACCAGTCCCATGAGATGGAGATCGGAGTCGTACCGCTTGCAGCTGTCGATGGCGCCCAGGAGCTTCGGGTCGGTGAAGAAAGATCCATCCTGAATCCGTTTGTTGACCCTGACCACTTCCTGTTCGACGATTCTCCCGGCCCCCATGTTGAGGTGGCCCACCTCCGAAGAACCCTGTGAGCCTGATGTGAGGCCCACGTCTTCGCCGGACGCACCCAGCCTGGTGTGTGGATACTCTGCAAGCAGCCGGTCGGTCGTCGGGGTATGGGCCGCGGCGACCGCGTTTCCGGGATCGTCGGGCCGGCCTATGCCCCAGCCGTCTCTTACTATGAGTACCAGCGGACGCGCCATGAATTCTCCCCTGGTGGGCCGGTGGAAAAATCTCAGAGGTCCAGTTCGTCGGCGATCCACATCAGGCGGTTGTACTTGACCACCCGCTCGCCGCGCGATGGCCCGACCTTGACAAAATGGGCACCTGCGGCGACGGCAAGGTCTATGATGAAGGTATCGGTTGTCTCGCCTCCACCACGGTGGGAGACGATGGTCTTTAGATCGTTCCTGCGGGCGAGTTCCATGGCCTCGACGGTCTCGCTCAAGGTCCCCACCTGGTTGGGCTTTATGAGGATCGAGTTTATGGCATTGATGTCTATTGCCTTCTGGAGCCGCTCCACACTGGTCACGGTGAGATCGTCTCCCATGACCATTATCCTGCTTCCCATCTTCCGGTTCATGACCGGCCAGGCATCCCAGTCGTCCTCTCCCAGGCCGTCCTCTATGGAGAAGATGCAGTACTTGCCCAATAGATCTTCATAATAGCCAATCATCTCATCCGAACTCAGTTTCTTTCCCTCACATGCGAGATTGTAGGCGCCATTCTCGAAGAACTCGGATGCGGCCGGATCCAAGGCGATACCCAGGTCGTCACCAGGCTTGTAGCCGGCAGCCTTTATGGCCTGCTCGATATAGGCCAGTGGGGCCTCATTGGACTTTATACCGGCAGGTGCATAAGCGCCTTCGGTTCCCACATTGGTATTATAGTGATTCTTCTTGAGTATGGGTTTAAGGTGAAGATAGGTTTCGATCGCAGCACGGACGTTCTCGCGGCCTCCCCGGTCTTTAGTGACACCGACCAGATACTCCTGGAAATCGGTGGAGTCGTCTGCGTGTTGGCCGCCCTCTATTACGACAACCATGGGTTTCGGGAGCACGTAATCCCTATCCTCGAGACCGTAGCATTCGCGGATGTGCCTGTAGAGGGGTATCCCTTTGGTGAGGGCTGCCGCCCTTGCGCAAGCCAGCGAAACACTGAGGATGGAATTCCCGCCGAGCTCACGCCGCTGAGGTGTAGGATCGAGAGCGACAAGGCGTCCGTCCACCTCGCGTTGATCTGTGACATCCGCTCCCATCATCCTGGGGGCGATGATCTCGTTGACATTGGCGGCCGCCTTGAGCATGCCCTTGCCCCGGTAGCGCTTTGGGTCTTCATCCGCCAGGGTGAAGGCTTCGTGTCTCCCCGCCGAAGTGCCGTAGGGAACCGAGGCTGAGGCACTCGTACCGTCATCCAGGGTTACAACGGTTTCGATTGTCGGCTGCGCACTGGTACTGAGTATCTCGTGCGCCTTGATCTGTTTCACAGTGCGCAGCATAACTTCTCTCCTATAGGTTATAGAAATCCGGGTCGGGGCGCACAAAGCCCCATATAATCATAGTCAAACTCAATTTAGCACCAGGAAGAAGGGTTGTCCACATCTTATCTTAGGCCGGTGAGGAGTGCCCGGATGCGGAGTATTGCGTAGCGTCGTGGTTCCACCCACGACGAAGGCCGTCGGGCACGGAGCCCCGACGCTACAAGGGTACGCCGGAGTGGCGGCTGCCGATTCAACAGGGCGAATGAGTGGTTGTCCACAGCCTATCTCAGGGCGGCGAGCATTCCAGGTCAGGCACACGAGAAGTGTTCAGATGGAAGGCAGGCGAAGGTGTGACGAGCGAGGCGTATATTCGCATACGCCGCAATGAGGAGCGCCGAGTCTAACGCCGCAGATGTGCGCTTCTCGTGTGCCTGAGAAAATAGTGATTGACGTTTG
>JALGWN010000095.1 GCA_025774115.1 bacterium | reverse complement strand
GGTCTTCTTCTTGGCCACCTTCCTCTTGGTGGTCTTCTTCTTGGCCACCTTCCTCTTGGTGGTCTTCTTCTTGGCCACCTTCCTCTTTGCCACCTTCTTCTTTACTACCTTCTTCTTTGCTACCTTCTTCTTTGTTACCTTCCTCTTAGCAGTTCTTCTGACTGCACTCATCCTGACAGCCCCCTTTCTTTAGGCCTGCCCTCTCCGGCTCAACCCGACCTCGGTTTCCCAAACCGGCTGAGCTCCCAAGAGGTCCACGGTTTCCCGACCACACTCCTTTCGAGATTGCATAACTTTTGCAACTTTTTGTCAAGCTTTTTAGCAACCTCCGGCATATCTTTTTTGTTTTCTTATTGGAGTGCGTCCGCGATCAGCTCACTTATCTCAGCTGGAGTTCCGGCAACCGGTACTCCCGCGGATTGGAATGCCTCGACCTTTTCTCTTGCAGTTCCAGTTCCACCGGAGATGATTGCACCAGCGTGACCCATCCTCTTCCCCGGCGGGGCTGTCCGGCCGGCAACGAAGGCCACCACCGGCTTGGTAACCGATTCCTTTATGAAAGATGCCGCTTCTTCTTCGTCGGTTCCTCCGATCTCGCCAATGAGAACAACCGCGTGAGTTTGCTCATCCTCTTGGAAAAGCGCAAGCGCATCGATGAAGTTCGTGCCGATTATGGGATCACCGCCTATTCCCATACAGGTAGATTGACCTATGTCCCTGACCGAAAGATGGTATACGACTTCGTACGTGAGCGTACCGCTTCGGGAAACCACCCCGACCTGCCCGGGCTTATGAATAGCGCCCGGCATTATACCAACCTTGGCCTCGCCCGGCGTAATGATGCCCGGACAGTTGGGTCCTATGAGCCTCGAATTCCTGGCTTTCAGATAGGCGACAATCTTGACCATATCAAGGGTAGGCACTCCCTCGGTGATGCACACGATCAGCTTGATTCCTGAATCACATGCTTCGTAAATCGCATCCGCCGCTGCAAACGAGGGTACATATATGACCGATGTGTCCGCGCCGGTGTCGGCCACCGCCCCTTCAACAGTATCGTACACCGGAATACCGTCGACCTGCTGTCCCCCTTTGCCGGGTGTCACACCTGCCACCACATTGGTGCCGTACTCCTTCATCTGGAGGGCGTGAAACTTGCCATCTCTTCCAGTGATCCCCTGAACGAGAACCCTGGAATCTCTTCCGACGAGCACTCCCATTTACTCTCCCCCCTTACTCAGTCTGATTGCTTCCTTGACTCCTTCGTCCATTGTATTCACAGACACCAGGTCGACCTTCTTCAGTATTTCCCTGGCCACATCCTCGTTGGTCCCCGTGAGCCTGACCACCACAGGCACCTTTACATCCATGTTGCCGAGAGCTTGTGCGATGCCGTTTGCTACATCGTCACATCTCGTTATACCACCGAAGATGTTGAAGAGTATCGCCTTCACATTCTTGTCGGACAGGATGATCTCCATGGCGGTGGTCACCTTCTCCGGATTGGAGCTTCCTCCTATGTCAAGGAAGTTGGCGGGCTCAGCACCGTAGTGCTTGACCATATCCATGGTAGCCATCGCCAGACCGGCACCGTTTACGATGCAGCCTATGCTGCCGTCCAACTTCACGTAGCTCAGTCCCTTCTCCCTTGCCTTGGCCTCGTATAGGTTCTCGGCTCCGCGATCTCTTAACTCGGCGATATGGGGTCTACGTGGAAGGGCGTTGTCATCTATGTTGATCTTTGCGTCCAGAGCGATCATCTCATCATTGGGTGTGCGAATGAATGGGTTTATCTCCGCCAGCGAAGCATCCACGCCGACAAAGGCGTTATAGAGCTTGGTAAGAACACCGGCGGTCTTGACCGCTAACTTACCATCGGAGACGATTTTAAAGGCCAGGTTTCTGGCTTCATAGGGAAGCAGGCCGCGCGATGGGTCCACCACATACTTGTGTATTTTCTCCGGTGTCTCTCTGGCAACCTCCTCTATATCCACACCTCCCGCTGAACTCACCATGATGACCGGCTTCTGCGTCTTTCGGTCGACGATAACACCAAGGTAGTACTCCTCTGCCACATCGAGGCACTCACCGACAAGCACCGCGCGCACCGGAAGCCCCTTGATCTCCATGGAGAGAATGTCCATGGCAACCTGCTTTGCCTCCTCGGGAGAGGATGCGAACTTAATCCCTCCCGCCTTACCACGTCCCCCCACATGGACCTGAGCTTTGATTACGACTTTCTTGCCGATTTCGCGCGCGATAGCCGCAGCCTCCTCCGGGGTGGTCGCAACCTTGCCTCCCGGCACCGGGATCCCGAAACCGGCGAAGATCTCCTTGGCCTGATACTCATGAACTTTCAATTGCCAACCCCCTTCGTTGCATGAAATCCGTGACTATGGACTCGATATCCGGCGTTCCTATCTCACGAAGCTCGTAACTTACCCTCGCAATCGGCAGGTTTATGTTGATCACCTTGGTAAGGTCCGCCGGAGTGCCGTTTACCACCGCATCGGCACCGCTGGCCCCAATGGTCTCCTCAAGATCCCTTGTTTGACCTTCACCGTAACCCATGGCCGGAACCAGGTCGGTGAGGTGTCGGAATTTCTCAAGTGTCTGTTTGATCTCGCCCACAGCGAAAGGCCTTGGATCTATACACTCGGCGGCCCCATGTTTCTTGGCGGCCACAATACCCGCCCCGTAGCTCATATTGCCGTGGGTCAGGGTAGGCCCATCTTCAATCACCAAAACACGCTTGCCTTTTATCAAGTCCGGGGAGTCAACACTTACGGGCGACTCGGCCTTTATTATCGTGGCTGCGGGATTTACTTCGCCCACAATTCGGACGAGTTCTTCGACGTTTTCCTTCGAAGCGGTATCCACCTTGTTGATCACCACGACACCGGCCATGCGAAGGTTCGCTTCACCCGGATGGCTTGTTGTCTGATGCTCCGGACGGTGCGGGTCTACAACCACGATGTTGACATCCGGTTTGTAGAAGGGCAGGTCATTATTGCCACCATCCCAGATCACAACATCCGCCTCCGCTTCGGCCTGCTCCAGTATAGCACCGTAATCCACCCCGGCATACACCACCCATCCCCTATCTATATGGGGTTCATACTCCTCCCTCTCCTCAATCGTACACTCATGCTTGTCGAGATCGGCCGCCGTCGCGAATCTCTGAACCGCCTGCTTGGCCAGATCCCCGTAAGGCATCGGGTGCCTAACCACAGCGAAAGTCTTACCCATACTCTCAAGGACTTCACAGATCCTACGCGTGGTCTGGCTCTTGCCGGACCCCGTACGCGTGGCACACACGGAGATCACAGGCTTCTTTGAGGCAATCCAGGTTGAATGCGCTCCCAACAGCAAGAAATCGGCGCCTGCTGCAATGGCCCGGGACGACTTGTGCATGACATCGGCATACGGAACATCACTGTAGGCAAAGACCACCAGATCGATCTTCTCACGTACAACGATCTCCTCCAGCTTGTCCTCTCCGAGGATAGGGATTCCATCCGGATAGAGCCCACCCGCCAGTGAGGGAGGATACATTCGACCTGTAATATGGGGAATCTGGGTAGCCGTGAATGCAACTATCAGATATTCCTCCCTACCACGGAAGAAAACATTGAAGTTATGAAAATCCCTTCCAGCAGCCCCCATAATGAGGACTCTCTTCCTCGTCACTTCACACCTCCTTCGTCAAAAACCCCGATCATGTGGAGACCGATCCTATATGTCCATCCCCAAACCGGCAGACCGCTCCCGGTGGTCAGAGAAAAGAACTTCCCCGGGTTGAGGATCTTAAGCCTGTCGGTATCCTTCTTTATCACTTCCAGATTCTTACGCTCCTTGCCCAATATGTTCTTTGAAAAAGGGCTGTTCCAGATACCTATTCCGTAAGGCCGTCCTCCATGGCGGATCGCCGCCAAGGATGTTCTCACGGTCAAAGGGACGTCACGGACAACCGGAGGAAGATCGTGCCTATCCGTAAGGTAGCAGGTCATCACCAAGGCCAACCCCCGGTCGACTACCTGGATATCCATCAGAATCTCACCGCCGGACTCCCCTTCAAGAGCCATGATGAACCCCCCAAGGCGGTCGAGCTCGATCAACACCTCCCCCGAACGTACAACGGTTTTCGCCGGGCGGGCGGCAACATCTGTGAACTGAGTCTCGAAAACCTTGTGTGCACCGTCCGACCGGAGGTCTACACCCAGGCGGCCCGCCAGCTCCTTCAGGTGTTCACCGAAACCTCTTACATCGCTTTCCTTTCCTTCGAAGAGCAATGCCAGCGTAGGGCCGCATCCGCCGGAGGAACCTACATCCCCTAAGAGTGCCGCGAACTTGCCCGATAGGAACCTTAGACCGAGCGGTGGATCATCCCTGCGGGCAAGATCGCGCAGGGCTTTCGCCCCATCCTCCGCCGGGACCGGTCCCACAACATAATACGCGCGTCGCTCGGGCCTCGTCTTAAGAGAAAAGGTCAGGCCGGTGATGATGCCCAGCTGACCTTCGGTTCCGGTGAAACTCTCTATAGAGTATCTCCCACGGCCGTGGCCGGCATTAACCAGTATGCCCGACGGCACTGCGGCTTCAAGCGATTCCAACCTCGTGTGGAATCGTCCGTCGGCAAGTGTTCCCACACCGTAGCCGCCCGTGCTTATCCAGCCGCCGACGGTGCCGACCCCGGAATTGGAGGGATACGACCGTAGGCTCAGGTTCTCGGATGCGGTCTCTTCCCTCAGCCGCTCCCAGGTGCAGCCGGGTTCAACTGTCACCTTGTTTCTTTCTCCGTCCATCGAGATCACTTTGTCCATCCTGGAAAGGTCTATCACGACCCCACCTCTCAGCGGAACGGCGCCCCCAAGCCCCGCACTACCTGAACCCCGAGGAACAGCCGGAGTCCTCTCTTCAATGCAGACATCCAGGATATCCGCAACGCATTGCCCGGAGTCAGGGAACACAACCGCTGCCGGCTTTCGTGAGAACGTCTTCCTAAGCAGGCCTCTCCGCGGCACTACATCATGGCGGCAATGTTCTCTTTCACGCTCGCCCTCTGCAATCAGATCCTCATCGATACGCAGGCTCAGCGCATGCACGACATCCGACTTCTCCCGTCGGGGTGCACTGCTCCTCCCACCCATGAAGCCTATCTTACCCACCCGGCGGCCTATGTTGAGGCCTCTCTTTCCGGGCTCTCTTTCTTTCCGACATCCTCTGGGTACCATTCGATCAACCTGGAGTCAACCGGCCCGGTCAGCGAATCCGATTCTCACAAGCGCATGAGGATCTTCCGAGACTCTACTTCCCGGGCACCGTGTCAGGTGCCGCTCGCCGGGGTATCTCCGTACCGCCGGGCGATCTCCCTGAGCATCCGCTCCGTGGAGAGCTCGCCGTGCAGAGGGATAATCACAACGCGACCGCCCGCATCCTCAACCTCCACTCTCCCGACTACTTCACCGGGGGCATAGTCCGAACCCTTGACAAGTATGTCAGGCTTCAGCCGCGCAATGACCTCCTCCGGCGTGTCCTCCTCGAATATTGTAACGTAATCAACAGACGCCAGCGCTGCGAGAACTGCGGTCCGGTCTTCCTGGCGGACGATCGGCCGTCGTTCTCCCTTCAGCCTTCTGACCGAGGTGTCGCTGTTCACGGCCACAACAAGCAGATCCCCCAGAGCACCGGCCTCCTTCAGGATTTCGACATGCCCGCGATGGAGGATGTCGAAGCAACCGTTGGTGAAGACAAAGACCTTGCCATACCGCTTCGCCTCACCGCGTATCGCAAGCAGCTCCTCCATGTCCACAACCCGACCCATATCATCCATCCATGATGGGGGATCCAAGTTCTCTGAATGAATCAAGAAGTGCTTTCCTTGAAACGGTAGCCGTGCCCAGATCCCGAATCACAAGGCCCGCCGCGTGATTGGCGATATGGGCGGCCTCGTCCATACCTGCCCCTGCAGACAGAGCCAGTGTGAAAGCACAGATTACCGTATCTCCGGCTCCTGTCACATCATAAACCCGGCGTGCGACAGTGGGGAAATGACTGTAGGTTCCGTCCTGCTGAAAGAGAGACATACCCTCGGGGCCGCGGGTTATAAGCAGGGCGTCGGTTTGAAGCTTCTCAACTATCTTCCAGCCGACATCGAGGAGGCTCTCATCATCATGGATCCTCATTCCCACCGCGCCTCCGGCCTCATACTGGTTCGGAGTGATCAGGGAAACCCCCCGGTAATTCATGAAATGAGTCTCCTTCGGATCGACCGAGATCACTTTCTTCCGGGACCTGGCCCGGGGTATGAGACTGTCGAGAAGGTCCTTCGTTATGACCCCCTTGCCGTAATCGGATATTACGACCGCATCACATCGCTCGACACCTTTCATTATCGTATCGAAGAGGCTCTTTCCCGCCTCCCCTCCGATCTCTTCCTTGACCTCAAGGTCGGTCCTCACCACCTGCTGGTTGTGAGCGATCACCCTGGTTTTCACGGTGGTCGGGCGTCCCGGGGCGCGTACCAGGCCGCCGACCTCGATGCGCGCTTCCCGTGCCTTGGCTACGAGGTCCTGCCCGGATGCATCCTCTCCGATCACACCCATCAATTCACAGGTTGCCCCGAGTGAGACTATGTTGTTGGCAACGTTGGCGGCCCCGCCCAACCGGGAGGTTTCCTCATGTACATCCACAATCGGAACAGGCGCCTCGGGCGAGATCCTTGAAACCAGGCCCCACACGTAACGGTCCAGCATGATATCGCCGATCACCAGAGCGCGCATACCGCTTATGCGCTCCAGGATCTGCTCCAGTCGTTTCAGGGATAGGCCAGACATTGTCTCCTACGATCCGGTAGATACCCGAAAAGGGCGCCCCGCCGAGAGCGTCCTTCACAGACGCTTCGGGTAACTATAACACCCTAATGGCCCCAGTCAAGGCTTTAGATGAGGATCGGCGGCTCACCGCGAAGCCCCTCTTATCCGTTGCTGCGGCGGGCGGGACAAGCACCCTTGACACGTCCCCGGCATCGAATTACAGTGAGAGGGGGTAACACACGATATGCGCTCAGCTCTTTATGTGACTATTCTCCTGGCCTTGGCAGGTCCCTGCCTGGGGATAGGCCCCTTACCCCGGACCGGTCTGCTCGAGAAGGCCGAACCCGCCTATTTCCGAACGCGGCCCGGCATGATAGATGTACCTCAGATACCCGCCACCACCGGTCAAACGGGAACATGTCGTGCCCTGGTAATACTCGTGGATTTCCAGGACAAGCCTGCCGACCCGGACGGGCACGGTACGCACTTCTTCGAGAACATGCTGTTTGCGGACACTCAGACAAGCATGAGGGGCTACTTCGCGGAGAACTCCTACGATCGGTTCACTATGCGAGGCGATGTCTATGGATGGCTGCGGGCGGATTGCAGGCACCGGGATTTCATCAACCGGGATCGGACACCCGGTACCGCCGATGACCACGGACTGGATGTCTCTTCCGGCGCCCTGGACCCTGAGGTCTGCGAGTATCCACTCAACGTTTGGGGGCTTGTCAGACATGCGGTGCTTCTGGCCGAGGGGACGGTGGACTTCTCCGCATATGACAATGACGGGCCGGATGGCATCCCCAGCTCCGGTGACGACGACGGCTTCGTCGATGCCCTCTTCATTGTTCATTCCGGACCGGGGGCTGAAATCTTCGGCGGGATGATTCTCGGTGTGGACTACATATGGTCGATGCAATCCAGTCTGGAATATTACAGTCCGACCAAGGCCACGATAGTGGATGGTGTCGGTGTAGGTCCTTTCGTGCTTGTCCCCGAACTTGGAGAGATCGGGGTATATGCACACGAGTTCTGTCACCTGCTCGGGCTGCCCGATCTTTACAATAGCGAAACTGGAAATCCGGTCGTGGGTCCGTTCTGTCTGATGGATGAGGGTGCATGGAACGGGCCGGTGGGCAGAGCTGGAAGCGTTCCCAGCCATCTCTCGGCCCCAATGAAGCTCTTGCTGGGGTGGGTGGACCCGAAGAAGGTGTGCCTGGGATGTGACGGGTCAGCCGAAGTCATCGGCGCAGAGATCGGCGCGCACGGCACTTCATCCAGACCATACCAGGTCCTCGGCAACCCCGGTGGGGTCGACTGGAGCGACCAGGGAGACGGGATGGGCGAGTATTTCATACTTGAGAACCGGCAGACCGGATCCGGCTACTATGAATCGTACTTGCCTGCTTCAGGTCTACTCATTTGGAAGGTGGACGAGAGCCGGCCCGACAACAACAATCCTTCAAGAAGATTGGCCGAGATAATCCAGGCCGATGGCGAGGTGGTGGATCCCCAGGTTCCGGGAATGAATATACCGGACGGTCCCTCCGACGTGTGGCCCGGCAGCCTTGGAAAACAGGAGTTTACACCTACCACGTTTCCGGCCAGCAACCTCAGCGGGAGCAGGTTCTCCGGGGTGGCGGTCGACAACATCGTCCAGACGGTTTACGGGACCGTTACGGCCGATATCCGGGTGGGCCTGCCCAAGAAAGGCAAGACCTATGCCTATCCCAATCCATATAGTCTTAAGGAGACATCCCCCATCAGGATTGTGTTCGTGCCCGATCCCGGGCCGGATACCCCTTACAGCTTCAGCGTGAAGATCTTCGACCTGGAAGGGAACCTGGTTCGGACCCTCGATTCCGGCGGCGAGACGCTCGGTGACGGCACAGCACTCTGGGATACCAGGGACGAAGCTGGAAAAAGGATCAGACCTGGGTTATACTTCTATTCGGTCGTCTCGTCGGGCCGGCAGACGGCAGGTATCATAGGCATCAAGAAATAGACCCTGATCCGGAAGGAGCGCTCACTGATGGAAAAACGTCCCCCCCAGCAAGTAAAGGTGGAGCTGACTGAGCCCGCTGCGGAAGGCACCTACTCCAATTGGGTGATGATCACATACGGATCCTCGGAATTCATAATCGACTTTGGCCGCTTCCTGCCAGGCTTACCGAAGGCCAAGGTCTACTCCAGGATCATAATGACCCCACAGCATATCAAGCATCTGCTCAAGGTATTGGAGAACAACGTCTCGAATTACGAAAAGAAGTTCGGCGAGATAAAGTTGTTGGGTGACCAGGAGAAGGCCAAGGGTATAGGATTTTAGACCCGGAATATCAAAAAGCCCTTTGAAGGACTCTTCGAAATGCGTAAAAAGGTGCTTCGGCGGATGTCGCTTAATGGGCACGCCCTGAGGCGGATAACCCGCCGAAGCCTTGGCGAAGGCGGTTAAATACAGGTACCACGGGCTTGCCCGTGAGGTACTCCATGCTATGTGTCAAGATATTTTCGAGCTAGCGCGGGTCGCTCTTCCATCTTCTATGGGCCCATAACCAGTGATCCGGATGCCGTCTGACATATGCCTCTATGGAGGCGGTATATGCCTGGGTCACCCTTCGCACGGATTCCCCCCTCCCCATAGACCGATCGATATGAATAGGTGCCTCAATCACAATGCGGTGGCGGGTCACGCCAGTCCTTATTATGAAACCGGTGATCACCGGAGCTCCGGTGAGGAGAGCGAGACGGGCGGCACCGGCGTGCGTAGAGGCAGGTTCTCCCAGAAAGTCCACGAAAACGCCATGCCGGCCCGCATCCTGATCGGAAAGCATCGCAATGAACCTATTGTCCCTCAAGACGCGCGTCGTCTCCAGAAGCGAAGTCGGTTCGATAACAGATATCCCGCATTCACCCCTTAGCCGGTTCATCAGACCCTGGACCAGCCGGTTCCTTTGCACGCCTACCATGAACGCAAGCGGATAACCCAGCCGCACAAGCGCACAACCCATGAGTTCCCAGCTCCCGAAATGCCCCGTCACCAAGACCGCACCCTTCCCTTCTTCGAGCGCCCTGTCAAGATGGGTAAGCCCTTCCATCCGGATATGACTCCGGATATAAGGCAAGTCGATAGAGGGGAGGCGCGCGAATTCGGCGATTGCCCTGCCGAAGTTCATGTATGCACTTCTGCCCAGGGTAACGGCATCAGGCCCGGTAGGATCCCGGCCGAGGCGGGTCCTGAGGTTAGCCACAGTCACACATCTTCGTATGCGCAGAAGGTCGAAGGCGACTCTGCCCAGTAAACCTCCAAGCCGGACCGCCATCCAGTCGGGCACGAGACGGATTCCTCTCACAAAGGAGATCACGCCAAGGTATTCCAGCCTATCTTGGACCGTCGGTGATTTCATGCGATCAATCTTGCCAGTCTGCTCATTCCGGCCTGAACGGCCCCGACGGGACACGCCTCATGGCAACATAGACAGGATGTGCAAAGCCGACGATCGATAACCGCCTTCTTCCGGTGCATCTCGATAGCCCGTGCCGCACAAACATTGCAGCACTCGCCGCACCCGGTACACCTCTCCATATTGATCACAGGCCTGATCCAAACCAGCCGGGAAAGTATTCGGCCCGCGAAACCGGGAATCAGAGAGAACTTCCAGTTGCCGGGGACCTCAAAGTCGGCCGCCGCGACCTCTTCGGGCCTCAGGCAGGGAAAGGCGATCCGGTCGAGCGAGGCTTCACCGAGACCGCGGCGATAGGCTTCTGCGGTCGTCGGGACCCGCAAGGGGTCTATGCCGGCGATTTCACCAAGCACCGTATCCAGGGCCACACAATCCGTGCTTGCCGCGACAAAACCAAGATTACGCAGCCGTCCCGAGGAAGGCCCGTTGCCGTCCATCGCGATGACGGCATCGGCGAGAGATACCCAGGGGGGCACAAGCGAGAATATGTCGACCAGTGCCCGGCTCATCGGGACCGGCCGCGGGCAGGCCAGATGCAGGGCGGATTTCCGAAAGCCGGGAACACAGCCGAACATGTTCTTGATCGCGCCCGTAAGCAGGGTCAGAACGTGGGTCTTGAATTTTGCCAGGTTCACGATGTAATCGGCGTCCTCGACTGCCCTGGATATCTGGTATACTCTGTCCCCCACGGAACGGGTCACCCAACCCCCCGCCTCGAAGTTGACCAGGGGAACCCCCTTCGACTCACAAAGCTCCAACATCCCGGATTTCTCCCATACTCTTCGCACACCCCTGAGGGCCCCTGCCGGGCTGTCTCCCACAGAGACATCGGCACCGTATTTCCTGAGGTAGTCGATCACCGCGCCCACGACCACCGGATGGGTTGTAACACCCTTCGAGGGTTCCCGTGCCGCAAGCAGGTTCGGTTTGAGCAACACACGCCTGCCGCGAACGTCCTGGATTCGGTCCGCCAGTATCGGCGCCAGCACCCTTTCCACGGCGGCACCGACGTCTTCCTCCGAGTAAGCCGTGCATCTATCTATGGCAACATTCACCATCAGATCGAGCCTTCCCTGACGTAGAACTTTCCGGGCATGCATTTCACCAGCCCTTTGGTCTCCAGCGAAAACAGAACGTTGATGACATCGCGGGACTCTAGGTCGAGATTCCGGCATATCTCGTCAACGTGCACGGGGGCAGCCGACAGCAGTTCCAAGATGCTCTCTTCACGAGGGTTCGACGTTCTCTCACCGATAGATTCTCTATCCCGATACCCCGCCACATCCACCTGCGGGGCTATCTCTTCCATTACATCCTCAACCGATTCCACCAGTTTGGCGCCCTGCCTGAGCAGCGAATTGGTGCCCTTGCTCCCATAGTAGCCCGGAGTGCCGGGTACCGCAAACACAGACCGGTTTTGTTCCAGAGCACACCTGGCCGTGATCAGAGCTCCGCTCCTCTCTCCGGCTTCAACCACCACGGTCCCCAGGCTCAGACCGCTGATAATTCTGTTCCTTTGCGGAAAGTTGGCCCTGAGCGGCCGGACATCGGGCATGAGTTCCGTCAACACCCCACCCGAACACGCAATCGCTCGAGCCAGCGCCTCGTTCTCAGACGGATATATCATGTCTATGCCACAGCCCAGAACAGCTATCGTTTCCCCACCGGCCTCCAGGGCGCCGCGGTGGGAGGCGGTATCAATGCCTCTCGCGAGCCCGCTCACGACGACGAGTCCCAATGCTGCAAGTTCTCCCGCCAGCCGGGCTGCAAACCTGATTCCCCCCAGAGACGCCTTTCTGGAGCCCACAATGGCAACAGCTCCGGAGGCCGCATGCGGCGGGCTTCCTTTATAGAAGAGGACCGGGGGCGGGTTGTGTATCTCCTTCAGCAAAGGAGGATAGTCGGAGTCCGCCAGACAGGTGATGCATACACCTCCATCGGCAAGCCTGCCGAGGAGTCGCCGGGCCTCGATACGTCTACCGGCCGCGATCTCTGAAATACAGGCTAGATCCGGCGGGTCTTTAGCAAAGAGATCCGAATCGGGGCCGCCGCGACGTTGCGAGCCAAGCGATTTTAGAATGTCCAGCACCCGCTTCCGCGGGAAATCGTCCAGGAGCAAAAGTGAGAGCACAACCTCATGAATCATCCCCTCCCCCATCATCACCCTCCTCGCTTATGCTATCCACCAGGTCGAAAAGCCTCACGACAAACTCGCGGAGCCCGTACCCCGTGATTGCAGAGATCGGCATTCCGATGCCTCCCCGCTCCAACAATTCTATATCAGCCTCGGGCAGCAAGTCTACCTTGCTGAGTATGACCATGTGTGGCCTATCCACCAGGTCGGCGTCATGCAAGGAGATCTCCTGCCGCAAGTCGAGCAGCTCGCTGTCATAGTCCCCTAAGGCCGCATCCAACATATAGACAAGGACTCTAGTACGTTCTATGTGCCTAAGAAATTCATGTCCCAGACCTCTGCCCGAGTGAGCTCCCTCTATCAGGCCCGGGATGTCCGCCAGCACAAGGCTTCTATCGTGGAGCCTCAGCACACCGAGCTTAGGCGTCAAGGTTGTAAAGGGATAGGCCGCGACCTTGGGCCTCGCCGCGGTGATTTTCCTCAGCAAGGTTGACTTGCCCGCATTCGGCTTGCCGATTATGCCGACATCGGCAATCAGCTTGAGCTCGAGGCTTATCCTCCGTCTCTCGCCGGGTGCTCCTTCCTCGCTTTTTCTGGGAGCTCTATCGGTGGACGTGGCGAATGCGGCGTTGCCGCGCCCGCCCTTGCCCCCAAGCGCAATCACAACCTCTTCATGTTCACCCTTGAAGTCGTGAAGGATCTCGCCGCTTGAGGCGTCTCGCACTACGGTCCCCGGAGGTATCCTGATGCCGGCGTCCAGGCCCCGCTTGCCGTACCGGTCCTTGCCTTTACCGTGCACACCCCGGCCGGCGCGGATCACCCGTCTATACTTATAGTCCAGGAGAGTGTAAAGGTGGGGATCGGTCTTAACGACCACATCTCCACCATTTCCGCCATCCCCACCGTCCGGCCCACCCTTGGGCACATACTTCTCGCGCCTGAAGCTGACGCATCCGTTTCCCCCGTCCCCGGCGATCACCTCGAGCTCGGCCAGGTCTATAAACTGCGAGAATGCCTTGACGCGTCGTCTCACGATTGAACGATCACCTTACCCGGATTGACCGTACCCCCCGGATCGAATGCCCGCTTTATTCTCGACTGAAAAACCACGCCGGCGGGGCCCAGCTGGCGGGGCAAGTACTCCAACTTGGTTATACCGATGCCGTGTTCGCCGCTTATGGTGCCGTCCAGACGCAGGGTTGCCTCGAAGAGTTCTCCCACCATGGCCTCTGCCCTCCGCACCTCATCCTTGTCGCGTCGGTCAAGCATCACATTCACATGCAGGTTGCCGTCCCCGGCGTGTCCGAAGGTGGGCACCCTCAGCCTGTACTTGCGCCCGAGCTTGTTAACCTCTTCGACCAGATCGGGTAGTTTCGATCTGGGGACACAAACATCCTCGTTTATCTTGGACGGTGCGATGCGTGCCAGTGAAGGTGAGATAGACCTTCTCATTCTCCAGAGCTCCTCCCTCTGCGCCTGTGACTCGGCAACCCTGACGTCAATCACACCGGCCCCATCGAGAACCTTCCGGACCACGGCCATACTCTCCCTGGCTTCCCCTTCCCGGCCATCGGTCTCGATCAGGAGCGAGCAGCCCGCCCCTGAGGGGATGTTCACATCGACAAACGCCTTGATACAATCCATGGCTACCGAGTCTATCAACTCCACGGCGGCAGGAAGCACCCCACAGTCCAGCACCCGACTCACCGCCCCGGCCGCCGCGACCGTGGTGCCGAAAAACGCCAGCACCGTCACCAACTCCTTCGGCACAAACAGCAGCCTGAGCCAGATCTTGGTGATCAAACCCAGAGTCCCCTCACTGCTCGTGAGAAGGGAATCCAGAGGATCCCAGCGCCGGGAGCCTACTCCCGGACATACCGGCTCAACCAGCCTGCCCTCCCAGGTCACAAATTCGATACCCAGCACATAGTCCCGTGTCACCCCGTACTTGAGGGCTCGCGGACCGCCGGCATCCTGGGCCACATTCCCGCCTAGGGTGGAGACTTCCAGGCTGGAGGGATCCGGGGGAAACATCAAACCGTGTTTTGCGGCTTCTCTCTGCAGCATCCCGTTGACCACACCCGACTCTACAACCGCAACCCTCTGGGAAGCATCTATATCCAGTATCTTGCCCAACCTCTCCATCGATACCACTACCCCGCCGGTCACCGGGACGGTCCCGCCGACAAACCCCGTACCGGCACCCCGGGGAATCACGTGCACTCCCGATTCACTACACAGAGAGACGATGCTCCTCACCTCTTCCATGGAACGTGGAAAGGTCACCGCAAACGGTAGAGACTTGATGTTTGTGGCATCGAAGGCGTAGCAGGTCAGTATCTCCCGCGCAGTCTCGACTCTATCGCTGCCGAGCTTTGCTGCTATGGCACCAATGGCCTTGGTCGCCGTCTTGTCGGACATACGTAGCTCTTCTTTGAGAAAGGTCAGGCTGCAGTCTACCCTTGAACAACGGTCAAGGCTATCGCATCCACAATATCCTCGGCGCGACAGCCGCGGGACAGATCGCTGGCAGGTTTGGCCAGTCCCTGGAGCAGCGGACCGATTGCCTTCGCCCCAGCCAATCTCTCCACGAGCTTGTATCCTATGTTGGCAGCGTTCAGGTCCGGGAATACGAGAACGTTGGCCCTGCCGGCCACATCGCTGTCCGGGGCCTTCTTGCCGGCCACCCCGGGCACAATCGCGGCGTCGGCCTGTAACTCACCATCTATCTTGAGGCCCGGCGCCATTTTGCCGGCAATACCCGTGGCTTCACGCACCTTATCAATCATAGGGTGTTCCGCACTGCCTTTCGTGGAAAACGAGAGCATCGCAACCAGTGGGTCCAGACCCGTCAAGCTCTTCATGGTCCTGGCAGATGCCACCGCGATACTTGCGAGCTCATCCGGATCGGGATCGGGCATGACACTGGGATCGGCAAAAACAAAGACGCGTTCTCGATCGTCCGAAGGCACAATCATGAGAAAGGCGCTGGAAACACATGCTACCCCCTCCGCCGTGCCGATACAGAATATATAAGCCCTGAGCACATCGGCCGTGGTCGTGGCAGCCCCGGCAACCACACCGTGGGCATTTCCGGAATCGACCATCAGCGCACTAAAAAACAAAGGCTCGCCCGCAAGGTCATGTGCTTCCTCAAACGTCATCCCCTTGCGCTCACGCTTCCTGTGGAGGGCCGTAGCGTAAGCACCGCGATCGGTCTCATCGGGATCGGCGAGCTCCACTCCACGCAGATTCACACCGATCCGATCCGCCAGGTGTTGAATCTCATCGGTCCTTCCCACCAGCACGGGCCTCGCCAATCTCTCCTTTGCGGCGATCGCCGCGGCACGGACGACCCGCTCGTCGGAGGCTTCGGGAAGAGCTATCACCGAGAATCGCTCTCTAGCTTTTTCCCGGATGGCCTTCATGATATCCATGGGGGTTTCTCCAATCAGCGCTTTCCGAGTCTATGTCTCAGCCTCGCCACCACGATCCGGGGGACAAACTGAGATACGTCCCCTCCCGCGGTAGCAATTTCCTTTACCAACGAGGAGTTAAGGTAGGTGTACTCTTCACTCGGCATAAGAAACACGGTTTCCAGCTCTCTATCAAGCCGGCGGTTCATCAGGGCCATCTGGAACTCGTACTCGAAATCAGATATCGCTCTCAGCCCTCGAATGATTGCTGTGGCGCCTTTTTGCCTGGCGAAGCGCACAAGCAAGCCGGAAAATGGCGTTACCTCCATATCGGGAAGATCGGAAACTGCATCCTTGACCATCTCCACCCGCTCGTCAATATTGAAGAAGGTGTCTTTGGGCGTGGATTCGGAGACCGCTACGATGACCTTTTCGAAGATGGCAAGGCTGCGGGTGAGAATATCCAGGTGGCCGTTGGTAACCGGGTCGAAAGTCCCGGCATAGAGTCCGATCTTCAAAGCCTAACCCCCAATCAAGCCCGCTTGAGGAATACGACGATGTTCTCGCCGAACTTCCTCTTCTTGAACATCTCCAAGCCTCCGGGGACCGGGACATCCTCGCGCCTGTGATATCTGCATATCAGGACCCCGCCTTCCGACAGAATGTTTGCTGCAGGTAAACAGGCGAGGACCTCTTCTACTCTGCCGGATAAGAAGGGGGGATCGACAAAGATCAGATCGAAGCAAGGGCCCTGCCATGAGCGTATGAAATCGACGGCATTCTGCCGGGTCACTACGGCCACACCGGATATCCCGAGCTTTTCGAGATTCCTTCGGGCCATTCCCACACAACGCCCTGCATTGTCTACATAGTGAAGATGTGCGGCCCCCCTGCTCAAAGCTTCAATCCCCATCGACCCACTCCCGGCGAAGAGATCGAGCACGGACTTGCCGGCCACCCATTCGCCGAGTATGTTGAATACCGACTCCCGGATAAGAGCAAGCGGCGGCCTGGAGAGCAAACCTCTCGGGGCTTCGATATTCATACCCTTGTATTTTCCGCCTATTATTCTCATGGTCCCGTCCTGAAAGCAAAAACCCGTGCTCTATTGTAATAACAGAGCACGGGTTATGTCAACTCTTGTGAATTAGCGGTAGAGCTCGCTCAAACCCACCACGAAGGACAGGTCTTTTTCGCCTATTCTGATCTCACCGCTGAGCCTGCCGGTCCCGCCGATGCCGATATCCATCCCCAGCACCAGCTCCGCGATTGCGTCTTCGCTGAACTCATTGCTCTCGGTCCCGAGGAAATCCTGCCCGGCATCGGTGATCCGGTACATGTTCTTTCTGACTTCCCCGAACGCATTGGTTATGCTGACACCGAAATAGGGCTCCCATGTCTCACGTTCCCAGGTTGTGAACACGCTGAACTGAAGCTCGCTCCACCGGTAACGGTTGTCATACTTCTCGACCCAGTAATCGCTGTCGGCGCTCCTCCGGACTACAACGTCGCCCTCGGAGTAGTAGGACAGCGCCTGGACGTTAAACAGGGCCAGCATATGGGGAGATTCGATCTCCATGAACCGGATGGTCGCACCACCCCCATAGGTCATACCCGTCGAGCCGTTGAAGGTCGGTGAGCCGGCCGCGCGGACCCGAAGATCACTCACGCCCAATCTGGCGTAGAGATCGATGTTGTCTCTGAAACCCCAGATGATCTTGCCCAGGTAACGCCTGGACTCGACAGGGTCGCCCTCGACCTCTTTCTTCTGATTCTCGA
>JALGWN010000267.1 GCA_025774115.1 bacterium | reverse complement strand
TACCTGTGGGCTCAACTGGGGGCAGGAAAGGCCTATTCCAGTCTGGGCAACCTGCCTGAGGCCACGGAGGCCTATCGGCGGGCGGTTGAGTCCGACTCCATGTGCTATGAAGCCCATCATTACCTCGGGTTTGCTCTCTACCAGCGAGGAAGTTATGAGGATGCGATAGAACCGTTCCGGAAGCTCATCCAGCTCAAGCCGGGCATATCCACAGGCTATGCCAATCTTGGCGGGATATACTTCCATCTTGGGCGTTGGGAGGAGGCGCGAGATGTGTGGGAGGCGTCGCTGGCCATCGATTCCACCCACTACGTGTGTTCGAACCTGGGTGCTATCTACTTCAACGAGGCCCGCTATATCGATGCCGCCCGTATGTACAGGAAGGTCCTGGAGATCTCGGGTGAGGATTATCTCACATTGGGCGCTCTGGCCGAGTGTTACTTCTGGATCCCCGCCGGAGAGGACGATGCCAGAGAGTGTTTCCAAAGGGCTATAGTCCTGGGGGAGGAGAAGTTGCAGGAGACTCCGGATGACGTGGTTCTGCTTGCCTATCTGGCAGCCTACCATGGGAAGTTGGGGGGGGGCCCGGAGGCGCGGGATCTTCTTGAAACCGCCCTGGGCCATGGACCTACTAACCCCTCCCTGCTCGTTGCCATGGCGGACACCTATGACTACATAGGTAACCGTGAAAAGGCCGTTGCTCTGATTCGTAGGGCACTGGATGCGGGGGTTTCGCCGTCAAGGGTTGAGCGATTCCCGGGACTGCGAAGGCTTCTAGCCGACCCACGCTACAGAAAGATGCTGGACGAGAGCCATAGAGACACTACGGATCTGTCTTTGAACCGGATCCAACCCACGCACATAGATTGCTCAATTGTCTTAGAAGGAGGTGAGAACCGTGCCTAAACCAGAGGCTAAGAAGAAGGAAGAAGAATCGAAGACGGTGACTGTTAATGTGCTCTGTTACAACGGCAAGAACATCGTGTGGCCCCCGGTTGCAGTCGTGGATGGGGGGGACACCGTGAGATTCCATGCCGTAAACACCGACGCCACCATCTTCATCCAGTCGGCGCTTTCCTTCGAGGGGATGGAAAGCGATAAGGAATTGTTTGAATTGCCCAAGCGACACACCCTGGATTTGAAGGTAAAACCCAACGTCAAGGCCGACAAATCCTCCGCAGATCTCAGCACCGAAGGCCAAGACGCCGTGGGGGGGGTGTATCCCTATTCTGTCTACTGCAAAGACGCCAATGACTTTGCCGAAGGCAACTCAAACCCGATGATCCTTATCGAACCGCCGGAGGATGTACCGGGCCGGGGTGACGGCTAACACCGAGCAGGCCGGCAGGGGAATTATCCTAACCCGGGCAGGCCCATAGGGTTTCCGGGTCGTGGGGAGTTCCTGTGCCGACCCGTCTGTTATCTCTGCCGCCGGTGAGGGAGATTGTAGGCATGCGAGACGATGATCACAGCAAGAGGCTCAAGGAAGAGAACAAGCGTTTGAGGCTGGCCGTCGGGGAACTTACCATCCTGAATGACATAGCGATCGCCATCGGCTCGACGCTTTCACTGGACCGTGTTATGGAGCTCATCGTCAAGAAATGCATAAAGCACTTCGGGGCCGAGCAGGGGGCTGTGATGTTGATAGATCCGGAAGACAAGACACGGCCTCTGCACACCATGATCCGGAGAGCGGATGCTTCTCGCATCGTACTCCCCTATCGCTTGGACACACAACTCATAGGCTGGATGCTCAAGCATAAGAGGCCCCTGCTTGTGAATGACTTGGCCGGCGACAAAAGGTTCACGATCGTCGAAGGTGAAGGACAGACCATCCGGTCGGTGCTCAGCGCACCTCTTCTCTTCAAGGGAAACATGATCGGATTGCTCAATGTCTTCAACAAGAAACCGCGGGGGGGCTTCACTGAGGCGGACAGAAGATTGCTTGCCATAATCGCCACGCAGTCGGCCCAGATCATCGAAAACGCACGCCTCTATGAAGAAGAGCAAGCGCTTCTCCGCATGCAGGAGGAGATGAGACTTGCATATAAGATCCAGATGGGGCTGCTGCCGCGCGAGCCGCCGGAGGTTGTGGGTTATGACATAGCGGGTAAGAGCATTCCGGCAACCCTTGTGGGCGGCGATTACTACGATTTTATAGAAATCGGAGACAAGAGGTGGGGCGTCTGCCTCGGAGACATATCCGGCAAAGGGATGCCGGCGGCGCTTCTGATGGCCAACCTGCAGGCCACCCTGCGCAGTCAGATCCTGCAGGGCCTGCCGGTCGGCGAGTGTCTGGCGCGGTCGAACAGCCTCATCTTCAGAAGCACTGATCCTGACCGGTTTGCCACCCTCTTCTACGGGGTGCTTGATACCGCCAAGCACACCTTCCGTTATTCCAACGCCGGCCATAATCCCCCCTTCCTGATCAGGTCCGGACGCGAGCCGGTCCTTCTCGAGGCCGGGGGTACGGTTCTGGGCAGTTTCGAAACTTGTTCTTACAAAGAGGCCGGCGCCATGTTTCGTCCAGGCGATGTGATTCTGATCTACTCGGACGGGATCTCAGAGGCTGTCGACGGGAGCGGGGCGCAATTCGGCGAAGAGAGGATTGTCGAGATAGTGACAGCGAACCTGGATGATGCTTCAGAAGACCTTCTTGTAAGGATAATCGAAGCTGTCCGGAATCACTCCCGGCCCATGGCCCCCATGGACGACATGACGGTAGTGGTTGTTAAGCGCCTCCCATGCCGGGATTGACCATCT
>JALGWN010000094.1 GCA_025774115.1 bacterium | reverse complement strand
TGTGGAAGAGGAACCCGTGTCCGGCGTCCTCACAGTCCACCGTCGTCAGGGTGTAACCGCCATCCGACACCAGTACCAGGTTCGTGCCCCCGAAGTCGAGGTCACGGTTCCCGCCTCCGGTGTAGGTCCCGGGCAGAACAAGGACCGTGTCGCCCGGACTCGCCGCGTCGATACCCTCCTGGATGGTGAGATGGTCACCTGAACCCGCCCAGTCCACCATGATCGTTGTCGCGCTCACGGATGAAACGGCGAAACCGAGCAGTATGAGCGATATTCCAATACAAACAATTCTCATCAGCAGCCTCCCATATTGGTAGTCGCTGCCATGTTACCACAACGTGGCAGAAAAGACAATATGAGGGAACCGCCGGTCTTGTAATATCGGCACAACCGGTCTGTGCGGGCGCTTCGCCGGTCATTGGCTGTACATAGAGCCCATACAGACCATTATGCAAGAAGCCATATGAATCATCACCGGTACATGGACTTTATCCGGCTCCAGGTTGTCGGTTCCACAGCAGACGGCCCGGCGTCGGGGAAGATGATGATCGCATCGGAAAGACAATCGATAGAGACCGTAATATCATCAATCCAGACAACATCGCCGGGGTTCGAATACGTACGGCATTCAATAATAAGCCCGGTATGCCCGCCGCTTACGACCCATTTCCAGGACGCTTTATCCCAGCCGGTGCCGGGACCATAGTCGTCGTTACCCGACGCGCTACCGCTATATCCTGTGCAGCTATCGGTATCGTTCCAGTGTCCCCAGATACGGCATGAAGGAGATGCCCCCGGTGTCACGTCATAACGCCAGAAGCTGGCCCTTACGCAGTCGCCATCCTTGAGACCGCGAACCCAGGCAACAAACGCCTGAGGAGTGCCGCTCGGGGAATTGTCCTCGAGCCTGAGCGAACGCAGACCGCCGTAAACCGGATCGGGCGCGCCTACGTTTGTTACGATCATGGGCGGCGTACCGCTGCCATAGAGGCCCAGGACGTCGAGGAAGTCCTCCCAGCCATAGCCGAACGTCTCCTCGCAGGTAATGACAAAGGCAAGGTCGAGCGATTCCAGGGTCTCCGGGTGTCTGAGCTCGATGAAATCGGGGAAGTCCCAGTAGACCGCATCGTCTCGGAATTGCTCACTGCCTGAGACCTTCCAGCCGCACTCCGAAGCCCCCCACATATCAATCTCCAGCCAGTAGACATTGCCGGCGTACTGATAGAAGGGATTTTCGATGTCCAAGATGTTGATCTGCTGCCAGAGAGAATGGTCGCCCGGATAATACTCACCTGTCCAAGGATTGAACCAATCCTGGATGTGATCATCCATATCCCTGACCACGAAATCACCAGGCCCGAAATCACGTTCCCACAGGCGCGCGTTCGGTATGCTGTGCCCATGTGGTCCCATGGGATTGTCCGACCAGATAGTCACTGTAAACCCCATGATGTCATTCACCATATCGGCTTGCCAGGATACCCAGAAATGGATATCCGTCACTTCGCCGTCGTACGAACACTCCCAGTCGTCCGCCAGGCGTCCGAACTCGAAGGCGACATCGATGCCGTTCAGATCGGGATTAACCAGATCTATGGGCAGTTGCGGATAATGCATCTTGTAACAGTCTCCGGGATCCCAATCGGCCAGGGCAACCATCGACAGCGCGAACGTCAAGCATACTGCTAAGCCTACTATCCTTCGCATCATTATCATCTCCTCCCGTGATCCTTCACTTGCCGGCTGCTCGAGCCTTTGCTCAAACGCCTCATTGCAGCCGGGCTCATTGCAGAGACTCAATCGGGTCAGGTAACCACACGCATCCTCCCAGCGGATGGAATGCATCCAGGCTCCTGTCCTTTTATCCCCCCCTATGCAGAGCCGTGATGCCGGGCCATGGTTGGTATAGCCGGATGTCCACCTCCCAGCCCCATCCCGATTCTACAATAGCCACCCGTCCCGTGCGCCCATGCACAACTCGCATTATACGCCTTTAGTTGCATCTTTTTCAAGGATTATTTTGGTGTACCCCGAAGGTTACTTCGGACCATTTGGGCGCCGGATCGCTTGCCCAACGGGATGGACGCGATTGACCTTAACAGCAAGCGGAGCGAGCGAGAATCTTTGACAAGCGCACCGAAAAGTGGTACCAATGGAGATCATAGAAGATGGGTTTGTCCGGTCCCTCGCAGGGTAAGAACGGCTGTCGGGAAACCGGGCCACTCGCAGCCGGACTCAAAGGATATGACTATGAAGCTCGCAATCGATATCGGCAGAATCGAGGAGCTGACGAGACAGAGCGAGGATGAGAACAGACGCTTCAGGAGTCTGCTCGAACGGTGCAATCTTACAACCGAAGAGATCGATGCCATAGTCCATAGGCACCTCAGGGAGGTGTCCGAACAGATTGAATGTCGGGAATGCGGCAACTGCTGCAAAGTATTCAGGCCCCAGCTCGCACCTCAAGACATCGTCCGTCTCGCCGGCCATCTCGGTATTCCGAAAGAGGAGTTCAGTGCCGAATACATCGTCGAGTATGAGGCCGGCAAAGGCCTGTTCTTCAAGTGCGTGCCGTGTCCATTCTTGCGTGACAACGCGTGTACGGTCTATCCGGGCAGGCCCGATGTCCGGGCAGGCCCGATGTCTGCCGCGCATATCCCACTCTCTACAAGAAGGGCTTCGTACAGAATCTAGGCATAACATTTTCAAACTGCTCGGTTTGTCCCATAGTCTATAATGTGTACGACCGCGTGAAGATGGAGATCCGCGCCGGAACCGCCACAGGGCATGCCCATTAAGTGACATCCGCCAAAGCACCTTTTTACGCACCCAGCCATGGCTAAACCCATGGTCCTCTGCGTAGGCAGATAGAAAACAGTTCGCCTGGCTGTGGTTTTGCTTTATGGTAGAGGGGACCCGTGAAGCAGCACAATACGTACAGGGGGATATCATGAAGGTCGATGTTATCGGTGGCGCCGATAATATCGAAAAGATGACGGGTAGCCCACCCGAGACCGCCGAGAGTTACCTGTCACGCGCAATCCGTTTTTGAGGTGCTGTTATGCTTTTGCTGGATGAGGTATCCAAGTCCTTCGATCACATCACCGCCGTGACCTCTTTCAGTCTTACGGCGGAGGAGGGCCGGACAACCATCCTCATAGGCCCCAGCGGGTGCGGGAAATCGACTGTCCTTCGCCTTATCATAGGTCTCATCCCGCCCGATTCCGGAACGATTGAGTTCGATGGCGAACCCGTCGCACCGGAGGGGGTCCTCATGATGCGGCGGAAAATGGGCTATGTCATTCAGGAAGGAGGGCTCTTTCCCCACCTGACGACTTACAGGAATATCACGCTGATGGCCTCCTACCTGGGTTGGTCTCCATCCAGAATCGAGGCCCGCGTGGCCGAACTCGCGGAACTCACCCAATTTCCCGAAGATGGCTTGAGCCGCTATCCGGCACAGCTCTCCGGCGGCCAGCGACAGCGCGTAAGCCTCATGCGGGCGCTCATGCTGGATCCCGGACTGCTGCTGATGGACGAACCGCTCGGCGCCCTGGACCCCATGATTCGGGTGGATGTGCAGGCGGAGCTCAGATCGATCTTCCGGAGGCTCAATAAGACGGTGATCATGGTCACCCACGATCTAGGTGAGGCCGCCTATCTGGGCGACACCATTGTCCTGATGCGTGAGGGGGCGATCATCCAGAAGGGCACGTTGCGAGGCCTTCTTGAGGCACCCGCCGATCCCTTTGTGACGAGGTTCGTAAAAGCCCAGCGCGTCGCCATCGACGGGATGGAGGGAGAGAGCCCGTGATCAACAAGTCTCTCATGGCCATCTCCGTTCTGGCCGCCTTGCTGATTATCTTCGTCGCACCGGCGCCGGGAAGCGAGGGTGTGACCCGCGAGATCACGGTCGGCTCCAAGAAATTCACCGAAAACGTGATCCTGGGCGAAATCGTAACCCAGATGGCAAGGAGCGAGGGGATGGGCGCACGGCACCGGCGGGAACTGGGCGGGACGCGCGTCCTCTGGAGCGGCCTTGTCAATGGGGATATCGATATATATCCCGATTATACGGGCACCATCAGCCGTGAGATCCTCAAGCAGTACGACCTCACTACCGAACGTGAAATCCATGAGAAGCTCTCCGAGTTCGGTGTTCGGATGAGCCGGCCTCTGGGCTTTAACAATACATACGCCATCGGGATGAAGGAGAGCCTGGCCGAACGGCTCGGGATCGTGAAGATCTCCGACCTCCGCAGTCATCCGGAGCTCAAGTTCGGCTTCACCAACGAATTCATGGACCGCGAGGACGGATGGCAGGGGCTGCGCTTGCAGTACCGGCTCCCGCAGACCTTCGTGCGCGGTCTCGATCACGATCTTGCCTACCGCGGTCTCGATAGTGAGTCCATTCACGTCATAGACCTCTACTCGACAGATGCCGAGATCCAGTACTATGGCCTCCGCGCCCTTGAGGACGATCTTGGCTACTTCCCCCAATATGACGCGGTGCTTCTGTATCGCATGGAGCTCGCGGAGCGGGTGCCGCATCTAATCGATAGACTGGACAGCCTTGCAGGAAAGATCCCCGAGCAACGGATGATCGCCATGAATGCCAGCGCGAAAATCGACGGTGTCAATGAGAGGGCGATAGCGGCCGATTTTGTCCGTGAAACATTCGGCATCCGGACCGAGTACGCCCGCGAGGGTTTCTGGCAGCGGCTGAGGAAACATACCCTTGACCACCTCATCCTCGTTGCCGTCTCGCTGTCGGCAGCGGTTCTTGTAGCGATTCCCCTGGGTATTGGCGCAGTGAAATCGCCGCGCCTGGAGAAGCCGATCATGGGTGTGGTGGGTATCATACAGACCATCCCCTCGCTGGCGCTCCTGGTATTCATGATTCCGCTCTTGGGCATCGGAGGGCCTCCGGCGGTAACCGCCCTCTTTCTCTATAGCCTGCTGCCTATAGTCCGCAACACCTATACGGGGATCCGCGATATCCCGCTTTCGGTCATGGAATCCGCCCGCGCGCTGGGGCTGCCCCCGGCCGCCCGATTGCGCCTGATTGAACTGCCTATGGCTTCCAGCATGATCCTGGCCGGCATAAAAACCTCCGCGGTCATAAACATCGGCACCGCGACTCTCGGCGCCCTTGTCGGGGCCGGGGGATACGGTCAGCCTATCCTGACGGGGATCCGCCTGGACGATATCACCACTATTCTGGAAGGTGCGGTTCCGGCAGCGCTTTTGGCGCTGGTGGTCCAGGGCGGCTTCGATTTCGCCGAACGCTTTATTGTGCCCAAAGGCTTACGTATCAGCTGATTGGAATAGGAGCGAGAATATGCAGCACTCTTCTGCCCGTAACCGCTCGACTATGATCACCACCGATATCGAGTCGTTTACCCGCTCCTTTGCCGAAGATGTGCACAGAGGCCTGAGCGCCGCACCCAAACATCTTTCCTGCATCTACTTTTACGACTATCAGGGCTCGCTGCTCTTCGAGAGGATTTGTCGCCTGCCCGAGTATTACCTGACGGAGGCGGAGGCCACTATTCTAAGGACCTTCTCGGAGGAGATAACCTCATACCTGCCGCCTGAAGCTGCACTAGTCGAGCTCGGCAGCGGCAGCTGTGTAAAGACCGAGTACCTAATCGAAGAGTTGCTCGATCAATACGGCAAGGTCACATACAGCCCTATCGATATTTCCCGACGGATGTTGAAAGAGAGTGCGATGTCGCTGCTCGAGAGGTACGCCGACCTGGAGATCATCTCTGTGGCGGCCGAATACGACGAGGGCATCCGCCGGCTGGAAGCGCACCTTGACCGGCCCAAGCTCATCCTGTGGCTCGGATCCAGCATCGGCAACTTCGAGTTTGCCGAGGCCGCTTACTTCCTGAAGAACATCGCACGGCTTCTGGCCCCTGAGGATCTCTTGCTGATCGGTTTCGACCTCGTGAAGGACAGAGGCGTTCTGGAGAGTGCCTACAACGATTCCAGCGGCGCTACCGCCCGCTTCAACTTTAATCTCCTCTCCCGGATCAATCGCGAATTGAGCGGCGAGTTCGATCTCGATCTCTTCACCCACAAGGCCGTATACAACGAGAAGCGCAGCCGGATCGAGATGCATCTCGTAAGCAGGTGCGAGCAGGATGTCTATGTCGGCGACCCGGGCTCGAGTTACCACTTCGATGAGAACGAAACCATCCATACAGAGAACTCCCATAAGTTTACCATGGAAGCCATTGAGACCCTCTCCCGACGGGCCGGGATGAGAATGGTCAAGCAATGGTTGGACGATAAGAAGTACTTCTGCCTGACGCTATTCAGGCCCGATCGGCACCATCACGAAACGGAGACTTGATGGCGCGACAAGACAGAACCATTGAAAGGCGCGCCATATGCGGCATCTGCAGCGCGGGCTGCTGGGTCCTGGTCACCCTTGATTCTGAAGGGAGAATCGTCAAGGTCGCCCCCGACAAGGGCTCGCCGATGGGCATCATCTGCAAGCTGGCGGAGCATGCACCCGAAATCGTCTACTCCAAAGACCGGCTGCTGTATCCCATGCGGCGGAGAGGCAGGAAAGGGACATATGACTTCGAGCGGATATCCTGGGACGAGGCCTATGAAACGATAGTCGATCGACTGAATGCCATTAAGTGCGAGTATGGCGCGGAGGCCACCGCCATCTACACCGGGGTGGGGAGCTTCGAGGTGTCGATGTGCGATGTGTACCAGCCGAAGGGCGTGGCCGTCTCGTCGGCCAGCAGCGTTCTCTTCCCCTTCGGCTCTCCCAACACGATGGGCGTGGGCGCCCTGTGCTACGTCGCATACGGCATGATCGCGCCTCACGTCACCATGGGCCGCATGTTCATGAACATGTTCTCGGACATCGAGAATTCCGAGCTCATTGTCGTGTGGGGGACCAACCCGGCCACGGATCTTCCCCCGATCGACATGCGCAGGCTTATGAGCGCCCGCAGTCTGGGCGCGGAAGTCGTGGTTATCGATCCCAGGAGAACAGCCACGGTCAAGCTCACCGGCGGCGAGTGGATTCCCATACGGCCCGGCACCGATGGAGCGCTGGCCCTGGGCCTGATCCACGTCTTGATTGATGAGGAACTCTACGATGAGGCGTTTGTCGAGACCTACAGCGTGGGCTTTGACGACCTGGCCGCATACGTGCAACACTACAGGCCGGAGGTGGTGGAACACATCACCGGTATTCCGGCCCGCACCGTCATCGGTCTGGCGCGTAGAATCGCCGAGGCCAAGGGTGTCTCCCAGCTCATGTACACGGGGCTTGAGTACGCAAACAGCGGTGTGCAGAATATAAGAGCGGCGCTGGTGCTCTGGGCCCTGGCCGGCCAGCTGGATGTTCCCGGGGGCCTGTGCCTTGCGATGGACAAGAATCACTTCCCCAAGAACCGGGACGGCCTCGTCGCCAACCCGGACGTGGGGCCGAGGCTCGGCCGGGACAGGTTCCCCGTATATGTAAAGTACCGGGACGAAGCCCATGCCATCGCCCTGCCCGAGGCCGTCCTCGAGGGCAAACCCTATAGGATCCGCTCTCTTATCGTCCTGGGAAGTTCCATTGTAACTTCATGGCCGAATGCACCGGTTTGGAAAAAGACCCTGAACGCACTC
Organism: bacterium; assembly: GCA_025774115.1. Lineage (GTDB taxonomy): Bacteria > Arandabacterota > Arandabacteria > Arandabacterales > Arandabacteraceae > JALGWN01. The sequence goes on along the minus strand of JALGWN010000094.1, from coordinate 10,670 downwards.
GACTTCCTGGTGACAATCGACCGGCAGATTACAGCCGATTCCGCCTATGCCGACATAGTGCTTCCGGCCACTACCTATTTCGAAAACGTCTCTTACATGACCTACGGCTGCATGTTCCGAATTCGAGAGAGGGTGATAGAGCCTCTGGGGGAGGCGAGAAGCGACTTCTTCATCATTGCCGAACTGGCCAAGAGGCTAGGGTACGGCCATCTCTACCCGCAGACCGACGATGAACTCCTGCGATACATTCTTAAAGGCTCCGGTTTCACCCCGGAGGATGTAAGATCGGCAGGGGGAAAGGTTTCAGTGGAAACCGAGATGATGCAGTACCGGAAGTGGGAGAAGGGCCTGCTGCGTCCCGATGGTAAGCCCGGTTTCGATACGCCCTCAGGCAAGTTTGAAATCGCCTCCTCGGTGCTGGAGGAATTCGGCTACGAGCCCCTGCCCAAGTATACCGAACCGGCCGAAGGTCCACTGTCCCGGCCGGATTTGCTCGAGACCTACCCGCTTGTCTTTAATTCCGGAGCCCGCGTTCGAACCAGCTTCCACACTCAGCACCACGGTGTCGAAGGCCTCGCAAAGGAGAGGCCCGAACCCACGGTGATGCTAAACGCCGAGGATGCCCGAGCCAGACACATCGAGGACGGAGATCTGGTGATGATAAGAACCCCCAGGGACACGGTGGTTATGCGCGCCATAGTGACGGAGAACATCGTCAGAGGCGCCATCGACGCCAGTCACGCATGTGGCGGTCCCGTGGGGCCCAAAGCCTGGCAGGAGTGCAACATCAACGATCTTACCGACCTCGATAACTTCGATCCCATATCGGGGTTTCCGGTCTACAAGTCCCTGCTGTGCGACGTCGCCAAAGTGGAGGGGGAGTATGCGCCCCTCGTCATCGATTCCGGTGAAATCAGGGAGGGCGAGATCCACGCCGCAGACCAAGCCAAGCCTGCAAGGAGCATCTACCTCGACCACAATGCGACCACACCCATGGCGCCTGAAGTGAAAGCATACATGCAGGAGCTGATGGACGTCTTCGGCAACCCATCGAGTATCCATGGGGAGGGCAGGAAATCCGGCAGGATAGTGGAAGAAGCCCGCCGGAAGGTGGCCCAGCAACTCAATTGTACCGCAAAGCGGATCGTCTTCACGGGATGCGGGTCGGAATCCGACAACCTGGCTGTCAAGGGTACGGCTTTCGCCTGGCGCGGAAGGAAAGACCACATCATCACATCTTCGGTCGAGCATCCGGCCGTCCTGGAGGCTTGCCGGTGGCTCGAGCAGGACGGATTCAAGGTGACCTATCTGGATGTGGACCGGACAGGACGCGTAGATCCCAAGGCCTTGGCCGGAGCCATAAGCCAAGCGACCTGTCTAGTCTCCATAATACTGGCCAACAACGAAACCGGAACGATCCAGCCGATAGGCGAGCTTGCCCGGACGGCAAGGGCCAACGGAGCCCTCTTCCACACCGACGCCGTCCAGGCGATCGGCAGAATCCCGGTGGATGTCGAAGACCTGGGGGTCGACATGCTGACGCTGTCTTCCCACAAGGTACATGGTCCCAAAGGGGTCGGGGCTTTGTATGTCCGCAAAGGGATCAGGCTGGAGAGCCTCATCCATGGCGGCGGCCATGAGGGAGGTCTGAGGTCGGGGACGGTGAACACACGTGGAATCGCCGGTTTCGGGAAAGCCATGGAGCTCGTGCCCGGATTGCTGGCCCGGATGGACTCGGTCCGGAAACTCCGTGACCGGTTGGATGAGGGGATCGCGGGACTTGTAGAGGGTTACAGGCTTAACGGTCATAGAGAAAACCGGTTGCCCAACACGCTCAACGTGACCCTGCCGGGTTTCAGGGGCGAATCCATCGTGCTTGAGATGGATAAGCGGGGGATTTGCCTCTCTTCCGGTTCGGCATGTCATTCCGGCTCCCCGGAGCCCTCTCATGCCCTTCTGGCCATGGGTCTTACCAGTGAGGAGGCCCATTGTGCACTGCGCTTCTCGCTTGGATACACAACGACCGAGAATGAGATAGACCGGACCATCAGGTTGCTCGGTGAGGTTGTCGAACATTCAAGAAACATAGTCCGCTTCGTCTCGTGTAAGTAATGTGGTAGTACGTTCAGGCATAACCTGGGACCGAAAGGTGACACGAAGCGCATCAAGCCCGGCCCCGGCCGGGAATCGGTGTTGGATTACGCGGGCCTTTCAAGGACGAGCCCGGTGCGCAGGGCCGGCAAACTAGGGAAAGGAGACTGCAATGCCTTCAAAGGGAAAAGACGCAGAGCAGTGTGGACAGGGTAGATTGGATTTCTCCGATCTTCGAACCCTCTTTCTTAACTGCACGCTTAAGCCAACTCCTGTTATGTCGCACACGGAGGGCCTCATCAAGATCTCCAAAGCGATCATGGAGAAAAACGGCGTGTCGACGGAGGTGCTGCGTCCGGTCGATTTCACAATAGCACCCGGTGTGTACCCGGACATGACCGAGCATGGCTTTGATAAGGACGACTGGCCGGCCGTCTACGAGAAAGTGAAGGCCGCAGACATCCTGGTGCTTGGGACACCCATATGGCTTGGAGATAAGTCATCCATATGTACAAAGGTGATAGAGCGGCTCTACTCGACCTCGGGGGATCTTAACAAGCAGGGCCAGTATGCCTACTACGGCCGTGTCGGCGGGTGTCTCGTTACAGGCAACGAGGATGGTGTGAAGCACTGCGCGATGAACATTCTTTACTCCCTGCAACACCTCGGGTATGTGATCCCGCCCCAAGCGGACGCCGGCTGGATTGGAGAGGTAGGCCCCGGGCCTTCGTATCTGGATCCCGGCTCGGGCGGGCCGGAAAACGATTTCACGAACAGAAACACCACCTTTATGACGTGGAATCTCATGCATCTTGCCAGGATGATCAAAGACGCGGGTGGGATACCGGCACACGGCAATCAGCGGTCCGAGTGGGACGCGGGCTGTCGTTTCGATCATCCCAACCCCGAATACAGATAGCCCGGGTCAGAACCTGTAGGAAAGCGATAGGCCTGTACCGCGATTGCTTAGGAGAGGCTCCGGACCTAACCTGCTCTCATGACCACCGCCATACCGGCCCACCATGGCCCTGGCGGTGAGGTGGCCGATAGCAGACCCGACGATCACATCGGACATCCACCGGCCTGAGGAATGATGTGGACATCGCGCACGGTTTGAGATATAATAGTAGCCAGACATATGCATACTGGCTGATCTATGTCGTTGTTTCCCAGGCTGTTGGACTATACCGTGTGAAAGGAGAAAGAAGGCATGAATTCGCTCGATAGGCCTGCGCTTACAATCATCCTCAGAAACACCCTTTTGGTCCTTATTCCTCTCATGGCGTTCGCCCTCACACCCCAGAGCCCTGGCAATCTCTGCCCTTCCCAACCGAGGCTTGAGGAGTTGATGGCCTCTCAGGACCCATTCGACGCGATTGCCCGCGAGGTGACCCTGCGCGGCCTCGTATTGCATGAGGCTCCCTCAACCGACTTCGGCCCCGGAGGGGTTGATGTCTGCCTTCATCCCGATACCAAACCCGAGGATGCAGAGCGAATCCTCCGGGAGCTGCCAACCTATACGGGCTTAGGCGACGGCCTCCTGGGCTACTACATCCGGGGGCGCTGGACCTGGACGGTCACAGATGGAGGGACCGGCTCACAGGGCGATCCCGTAACGATAACCTGGAGTTTTGTGCCTGACGGCACCTGGGCCGACGGGGGAGCAAGCGACATGTTCGCGGTCTTTACTGCGGCGTTCGGCGGTACCGGTTGGATGACCAAAATGCGGAACGCCTTCGACAGGTGGAGCTGGGTGACCGGTATCACATATATCGAGGTTTCAGACGATGGCGCCAACATGCCGGGAAGCGGCGGGCAGCTCGGGGTTCGGGGAGATGTCCGGATCGGCGGGCGGTACATGGACGGGGCCGGTAACGTCCTGGCCTACAACTATTATCCCAGTGCCGGCGGCGACATGGTTCTCGATACCGGCGATGATTCCTTCTACAGCAACCCCATATACAATTATGCGAACCTGAAAAACGTGGTCGCCCATGAACACGGGCACTGCGAACCTGAAGAACGTGGTCGCCCATGAACACGGGCACGGCATAGGCCTGGGCCATTCGATCCCGAATGATTGTACCAAACTGATGGAAGCCTACCATTGCGGCGGCGCCTGGTTCGTCGGCCCGCAGGACGACGACATCCGGGGCGGGAGGCGCAACTACGGCGATCCTTATGAGAACAACGATACCAACGCCGAGCCAAGCGATCTCGGTACCATCGGCAGCGACACGCTGGTTGTGGAGAATCTCTCAATCGACAGGGGGACAACCGACGTTGATTGGTATCTGGTAACGCTCACAAGCACGGATATCACTATAGAGGTGGACCCCATCGGCTCGACCTACATGCTCGGCAACGAGGGTGGCTCGGCTTCGTCCATATCCACCGACTCGATTTCGGACCCGGACATCGAGCTCTATAACGCCCTCGGCACGACCCTGCTGGCGAGTGCGACTTCAGCGGGTATCGGTGAAACCGAGGTGCTGAACCACACAGTCGCTTCGCCCGGTGCTTATCAGATCAAGGTCTATAGGAAGGCGGACTCGGGAGGCGGTGTACAGCGCTACACCATGACCATCTATTCCGGCGACCAGAGCGGCATCCCGTTTGTGGACGGCGACGCACTGCCGGAGACCGGACTCTCATTCTCGGTTTACCCGAATCCCTTCGTTGCCCAGGCTAATATGAAGTTCTTCGCCCCGTCCCCCGGCAGCTACAAACTCGAAGTATTCGATGTGGCCGGCAGGCGCTCCCGCACGATTGAGACCCAGACATCCAAGATCGGCTGGGTGCAAGCTGCATGGGACGGCCGTGACGATCGTGGCGATGAGACCGCCAGTGGCGTGTATTTCATCCGTGTCAGCTCCGGAGATCGGGCGGAGATCAAGCGGCTGCTCAGGGTCCGCTGATCAGAAGTGATACGAGAGATTAAGGTCCGACTGCAATTGAGGGCCTAAGGATAAGATAGGACCCCGGCTCTTGAACAGCCGGGGTTCGATCATATGGAATACCCCACGGGCAAGCCCGTGGTAGGTGCACTTAGCCGCCTTCGCCAGAGCTTCAGCGGGTTATCCGTTTGATGCCTTGACCTAAATCTGATAGAATGCGGCATATGGCATTCATTGCCGATGGTAATGCACACTCGAGGAGGCCCGAGGTGTACAAAATATCATTGTCCGTAGCCGTCTGCTTGATGATTGTCGCCGGTGCGCTGCCGGTTCCCGGTTATGCCGCCGCTGCCTCCGGATCGAACTGGATCGCGCTGGTACAGGGGGGGCCGGCTGTCAAGGCGACGGCAACGGTGACAGCCGAAACGGTGGACGATGTGGTGGTCGAGATCGAGATCCCGGGTTTTTCAACTCGCGAGATTATAACCGGCTATGGAAGTTTCGCCGGTCTCGATATCCCCGGTTGCGGCCGGACCACGGCGCTCGGCGAGGCCCTTCTCCCTGTGCTGCGGAAAGCCGTCGAAATCCCTCAGGGAACGGACCCGGCGATAGAGATCCTTGAGTACAAGGCGTTGAGTTTCAGCCTTGCCGACCTGGAGCTTCCGGACAGGATCTACCCGGCACAACCTCCGATAGAGAAGGTACCCGGCGCACGGGAAGCAGCGGAATTCCGGATCTCCGAATCTTTCTATGCCTCATCGAAGCCTTATCCCGACTACCGTGCCCGTATCGGTGAGACGGGGCAGGTCCGCGGCCATCGCTTCGCAGTAGTCGAAGTCGCGCCCGTGACCTACCGGCCCGCCGAAGGCACGATCGAAATCCTGAGCAGTATCAAGGTGAGAATAACGACCCCCGGCGCAGATCACGCCCTGACCAGAGCCACCATAGACCGGTACGCATCACCCCGCTTCGAGCAGGCTGCTTCCAGAATGCTGCTCGGTTACGAGCCTCCTTCCGCCAAGGCGGTGCCCGACCGGCCGGTCGGCTATCTGATTATCACCGACCCCGAGTTCTATACCGACATGCAAACGCTCGCCGCTTGGAAGAACACCAAGGGATACGAGGCGACCGTGACCCGGACAAGCGATATCCCGGGCGGCGCCACAACCACTGCCATCAAGACCTACATCCTGGATGCGTGGCAGCACTGGGCCACGCCGCCGAGCTTCGTGTTGCTCGTAGGCGACGTTGAGGACATCCCGGCCTGGACGGGCACCGAGACGGACAATCCTCCAACAGACCTCTACTACAGCACCATGACGGATCCCGACTATATCCCCGATCTCGGGATCGGTCGTTTCTCAGTTACCTCGCCGGCTGAGGCAGCCTCGCTGGTGGGCAAGGTTGTCGAGTACGAGAAGCGCCTCTTCAGCGGAACCGCCTGGCTCAAGAGGGCGGTCTTCATGGCCTCCGAAGACAACTACTCTATCACGGAAGGTACACACAACTACGTAATCTCCAATCATTTCGATCCCGCCGGCTACACCTCCGACAAGCTCTACTGCCATACCTACAGCGCAACCACCCAACAGGTTAGAGATGCATTCAACGACGGCCGCGGCCTGGCCATCTACTCGGGACATGGCGCTACGACCTACTGGGCCGATGGGCCCCAGTTTACACAGAGTGATGTCGCCGGACTCACCAATCTCGACATGTATCCGTTTATCCAGAGTTACGCATGCATCACGGGTGAATACGACTACGGCGAGTGTTTCGCCGAAACCTGGATCCGCGAGGCCGACAAGGCCGCCCTCGGTTTCTGGGCATCCTCGGTCAATTCATACTGGGACGAAGACGACGTGCTGGAGAAAGGTGTTTTCGAAGCGCTCTTCGAGGACAGCCTCACCTGGCTTTCCGGCATGACCGATCAGGGCAAGTGGTACCTCTATGAATACTACGGGGGTGCCGGATCAACCAAACGCTACTATGAGATGTACAATCACATGGGCGATCCGTCGCTGGACGTCTGGACCGATATCCCGGCTGTGATGACCGTAAGCCACGCGGGAACGTGCCCTGTGGGCGCGACCTCCTACTCGGTACATGTGGAAGACGGGACGGGGGCCGTGGCCGATGCACTTGTGTGTCTCGAGATGCCGGGTGAAGTCTATGAGACCGGTTACACCGATGCAGCGGGCGATGCTTCGCTCGCGCTCGATCCGGTACCTTCTCATACCGGGCAGATGTATCTAACGGTGACCTGTCACAACTTCCAGCCGGCCTTTGACACCATCGAGGTCGTGGTCCCGGCCGTAGTGACCATCGACCCGGACACGATCGATGTCCGGACCCCCACGCTTGTCACGGTGACGGTTCTGGATACGCTGTCCCAACCCATCCAGGACGTCGTGGTGACAATAACCGGATGGGGGCCAAACCCCGCTCTTCTGGACACGACAGACGCTTTGGGAGAGACCTCAATCACGGTCGATGCACCTTACGGCGAGACGCTCACGGTGACAGGCCGTGAAATCGGAGAGGCCTATGACTGCTTCGGGGAATCGCTCGTTGTTGCAGGCGCCATCGCCCTCGCCGACCCGCAGGTGGAAGCAAGGGTGGATCTTGTCGGGCTCCTAAGGGCCTTAACACCCGGCTTTGCAGGCACACTCACAGGCCGCGCCGACCATACCGGACTCGATATGTACGCAGCAGGATGCGGAGTCGAGGAATCGGTTTCATCTCCGGCCGACAGCGCGGTCCTCGAGGTTACCCCAACCGGCACAGGGAGCATAACCGTTGCCCTCACCTATCCCGGCTATGATATCTACATCGCAGCCGTGGCTGTAATCCAGGCCTACGGTCTGCTTGCAGGCGTTGTTACCAACGCCGCGAGCGGTGATTCGTTGTCCGCGGCATCAATCACAGGCTACCCGGCCGGTGCGGATACGGGCGCCACCGCGCCTATTTTCCAGACAGCAAGCCAGGGTGATGGGACCTATGCCACCCCGGACAGTATCCCGGTCGGCATGTATGACATCTATGCCGCCAAGTTCGGCTATCTTGCCTATACCGGTTCGACTCTGGTGTGCTGTGGGGACAATGGCTATGACATAGAGATGACACCGGCACCGAGCGGCATTGCCTCCGGCAAGGTGACCGAGGAGGGCTCGGGTACACCCATGAGTGCCATCATAGAGATCTATCGCAGCGATGACATGTCGCTTTATTCCGAGACCACCTCAGATTCGCTGGCCGAAGGGGCATATTCAACCGATCCCTTACCGTATTTCACCTACCGGTTCAGAGTCCGTGCCCAACACTACGTGACCAAGCAGGTAGATGTCACTGTCGACGAACCCACCGAGACCATGGATATCCAGTTGACGCCTACCCTGGGCAACCTGCTCGTGCTCGATGACGACACGGCTGCCCTCACCTTCGAGACCAAGTTCGGCCCCAAGGGCGAGCCTATTCTGTTTGACGGAGAGCGGGTAATCAAACGCGACGAGCCCAAGGCGGCAGCCGTAATCGCTCAGGATCTTGAGACCCTCGGGTATGACGTCACCACCGAGAAAGCCGCTTCGAGCGATCCGGCGACATGGAAGAACTACGACGTGGTGGTATGGAGCTCCGGCGACAACACTTCGCCGGTGGCTAATGCAGCCTACAGGTCGGGGCTCAACGCCTATGCGGCCGACCTCGGCAAGCTCCTGATCGAGGGTGGTGAGATCGGTTACGATGCCGCCATCTCCCCTGGATATCCCGATTTCGCCGACACGACACTACATATCGTGAGCTGGCAAAACGATTCATCGGGCGATCTGACGGTGGCTATCCCAGCTCACCCGATTGCATCCAGCCCCAACGCGCTGCCTGCGACCCTGGATGTCGATTACGTGAGTTACGGCGATGCGGACGCCGTCGTCCCGGACGTAGAGACCGAGATCGTGTTCGAGTGGAGCTCATACGCCGGTCAGGGCGGCGTGCTGGTCTATGACGACACACCCGACCCCGGCTCCTCCCAGATCGTATTTTACTCCTTTGACTATTCCAACCTGACCGATGCAGAGACAAGAAAGGACCTTCTGGAAAACACCATCGTCCACCTGTTGGCCGATGAGTCCACCCCGGAGGGTTCGGTGAGCGGTCGAGTCGAGCTCGCCGGCGAGCCGACATATGAAGGTGTGGTCGTACGCACGAGCCCGATGGGCCTTGCCGATACGACCGATGCCTCCGGGTATTACACGATCGATGGACTATACGATGCAACGTATCAGCTAAAGGCGAGCAAGGCCGGCTTCTCCGACTCGACAGTGGCAGTTGAGATAACCGGCGGCGCCGCGGTCGGCGATGTGGATTTCACGCTCTACCCCGTGCTCGAATACATGGCCGATCCTGAAATCGCGATACCCGACAACAACTCGGCGGGAATCCGTGTATACATAGATGTGCCCGCGGATGCCGCCCTTGCATCGGTGGATTGCTATGTGGCTATTACTCACACCTTCAGGGGCGATCTTGTTATTGAGCTCAAATCCCCCGAGGGTACAACCGTGAGACTCCACAATCGAACCGGTAGTAGCGCTGAAGATATCGCCACCTGGTATGATGCCGAGACGGATCCGGACGGTCCGGGCGCGATGAGCGACTTTGCCGGCGAATGGGCCGAGGGCCAATGGGAGCTATATGTCGCGGACCTCGCCGGGATAGATACCGGCACACTCCATACATGGGGGCTCCGCCTCGCATTTCCGCCGGATGCGTCGGGCGTGGAGGAGGTCTCTTCGGGGATCCCAGAGGTTTACTTCCTCGACAAGAGCAGCCCGAATCCATTTGCAACCCGGACCAGGCTGCGGTTCGGTTTGCCCGAAAATGAGGATGTCCGGCTCGCCGTGTACAATGTCGAAGGCCGAAAGGTTGCAACCGTAGCAGCCGGCCGCTATCCAGCAGGTATTCATGCGGTCTCATGGGACGGTTCGGACGCAAATGGCAACCAGGTCGCAAGCGGCATCTACTTTTGCCGCTTCACCGCAGGAACCTTCAGGACCACCCGGCGTATGGTGTACATGAAGTAGTCAGACGACAGCGATTGTGGTCGCGAGCCCCCACCGGCTCGCCGCCCCGGCTGTGCATTCACACCTCACACCACCAAGTTCGAGTCCTGTTTGGGGACCCGTGCGGAACATGTCAATGACTGTGATCGATGACTCAATTCGCCCGGAAGTAGTGCATGTTATCTGGAAACCGCATAAGAGCCAGCAGAGCATAGGCTGGCCCGGAAAGCGCTTGAAAGCAAAGCAAATAAGTGGTATCCATAGCTGAGTGTTATCTGGAAAAGGGCGTCGCGAAGGTTGTTATACGGAAACCATATAAGCAGTAGTTCGGAGAAAAGGAAAACAGATAATGAAAGTACCAACAAAAGCCGTTGGCGTTGAAAAAGTAAATACCTGCAAACCGTTTACGATATATACGGTGAGACTGATCATCTGTTTGGTGGTCCTGTTATTGACTTTTAGAGCTGTACAAGCTCAAGCAGAATGGCCCTATGTTGTCCCTTCCAAAGACGGTACGCCGATTTCATATGAGATCTACGGCACTGGAGAACCGACTCTCGTGTTCGTTCATGGCTGGAGTTGCGATGCCCGCTACTGGCGCGCTCAGTTGTCCCATTTCTCCAAG
>JALGWN010000266.1 GCA_025774115.1 bacterium | reverse complement strand
CGAATATCTCCTCTCTTAACAGCGCCTCGTATGCGTCCGCATTGCCCGGCATCGTCCAACCGCGCCATATCCTGCTGATCATAGGTTCTCCTTCAGTGTGATTGCGCCGCCCAGTTGCGAATAGAGCCCGACGGGCCGTCGGGCGGGACCATAATACCCTAGCCGCGCTCCAGGACAGCGGCGATCTCGTCTGTTCGGGCATCGATGACCTGTGCGGTCTCGTCCCAGGCGCCACCAGCCAGATCCCAGGCGCCAATGATCGCGCCTTCGGCCTGAGCCAGGGCAGCATAGATCAAGCGCAGCAGGCGCAACGCCTCGGTGGGCGAACGGCCGATGCCCACCAGGGTCTTGTCTGCCTGTACAGTATGCTGGCGTAGGTGGGAGTCAAAACGATGGAGGCGGAAGCGCAGGGGAAGCTCATAGCCCTCCCAGTAGACGGACGGAGCCGCGAGTTCATCATCGCCGATGCCGCCAAACTCGTGCAGCGTACGATCATGGACGGTCTGGTAGTAGGCCAGCAGGTCATCCCAGGGGCCGTCCAGCTTGGCGTCGATGGTGGCCTCGTCGGCCCCCAGGAGCAGATCCCAAGCCTCGTCAGGAATCGCCAGGGATTGCCCATCGCCCGTTCGGTGGCGCTCCAGGGCATACTTGACCACGCAGTAGAAGCCCAGGTCGGCGCCCACGATATGCTTCAGCACCTGTTGCAGGGGCCACTCGCCCTGAGCCGGCGCCAGGCCGGCGTCCTGGGCGTCAGTGGCCAGCAGGGACGCCTGCAGGTCGCGGTGGGCGGCATGATACTGGGCCAGGATGGCTTGGGCTTGCGTCAACGCCGGGCCGCGAGCTGCCCGCAGGGCCGCTGAACGGACAGCCAGCTCGCGCAGATCCTCGTAGGTGCGGAAAAAGGCAAAACGTACCCCTTCCGAATCATAGGCTTGCCACGCCCACTCAAGATCGAGGTCCTCATCGGACAGGTCCACAGTGAGATGGGCGAAACGTTCTGTGGCACGGACCAGAGAGGCTTGGGTCATGGTGAACCTCCTTCTCAAATGGCCATTGTCGTACTGCCAGACCATTATAGGCGATTATGGCTGGTCCGTCAACCACGTGGCATGCCACACGGGCGCAGGGGTGCGCCTCAACTTTCTGGGACTTGGGCAAAGACACCGTCATTCTGAGCTGGAGCAGGGCCGGAGCGCAGCGAAGGTCTTGCGGAGGCGAAGAATCTCCACTTCCCCTCCACAGCCGCCTCTGTTCAAGATTCCAGAATACCGCCTCATGCAGGCAGCCATAGCCGCCTGCTAAGAAACATGAACGCTGTCATTCTGAACGGAGCGCAGCGCAGTGAAGAATCTCCACGTCCCCTCTGCAGCCGCCTCTGTTCAAGATACCAGAATACCGCCTCATGCAGGCAGCCATAGTCGCCTGCAAAAGACCCTCGGTTCTGGCAACGACGACCCGGAACACCAATCAGTTAGTCAAACCAGCCAGCACTCAAGTCCCGCCACTCGGGATTCTCCGACTCGATCAGCGCGATCTTCCTGTCGCGCCGCCAGCCCTTGAGTTGCTTTTCCCTGGCAATAGCTCCACGTGCATCAAAGCAGGTCTCCTAATAGACCAGCCGGTTGATCCGGTACTTACTGGTGAACCGAGAGCCTGTTCCCTGCCGGTGGTCGAACAAGCGCCGCTCCAGGTTGCTGGTGACACCAATGTAGAGCGTTCGCGAGCGATTGGTCAGAATGTACACATAGTGCTGTTTGCTGTGCATCTCCACCACCCAGTTCCCCCGCAATTGCATCATTCTGAGCGCAAGCGACACATGCTCTGGGCCAAGCCGAAGGCAATCTCACCTTCCGTTCGCGCAGCCGAGATTCTTCGTCACTCGCAAAAGGCGCTCGCTCAGAATGACGTGGCTTGGCAAGGTCTGCGCCGCATGGACATCAGAGTATGCCCACCATCGTCCGACAAACCCATCCGCAACCTCGTCATTCTGAACGGAGCGCAGTGAATTACCCCGCAGCAAGCTGCGGGGCATCGGATCACTCGTCCCACAGCGCTAGCTGTATGGTACCTTGGTCATGTTGATGATACTTGATGTAGCGCCGAATCACATCGCCGGTCACTTCGTCGCCCACAGCTCGCACGAAGTAACCCTTGCTCCAGAGTTTGCCTCCCCACAGCTCGCGCCGCAGATGGGGATACTGGCGAAACAACTCTCGGGCCGAGATGCTTTTCAGTATCTGCACAACCCGGGCTGGCGACAGCCTGGGTGGCGCTTCGAGGAATATGTGCACATGATCTTCCACCACTTCCAGGGTATCTATGATCATGTCGTATTCCTCGGCTATTCGTTCCAATACTTGCTTCGTGTACTGGGCGACCTCTGGCGTCAGAATCTTCTTGCGGTACTTCGGTATCCAGACAAAATGATATTTGAGGTCATAGACTGAATGCTTACTTCGTCGCAGAGCGCACATGCCCTTACTCTATCACAACCCGTTCCTGGGCGCAAACCGCCTTCCTCCCCCCAGCAAGCTGAGGGGCATCCGGCGGGAATCTAGTGAGAAAGCCATAGCCCACCTTTCTCGTTCAGTTTGGAGGCTGTGATCCTACCACAGAACGAGAGTCTTGGACACTCTTCTCTAGCGGATGTACATTTTCGGCCAGCACAGCTGTACAATGCTGCTCCACTATGCTATAATGCAGCTGTCTGGGGCATCCGTTGATGTCGGTAAAGTACCTGCCGCTAGAGTGAATAGAAGCTGGTTCCGGTTG
>JALGWN010000265.1 GCA_025774115.1 bacterium | reverse complement strand
GAAAGAAGGCAGGGTCCAGGAAGACTGACTTACCGCATCCTCAAACAGGACACTGCGGCCTGCCAGCCGGTCGATATTGGGACTGGTCTCCCGCTCATACCCATAGCACCCCAGATGATCTCGCCTCAACGTATCGACGCCGATGATCATGATGTTGAGTTGCCGTTGCTCCACCCCGCACGCGATGATAAGGCAGGTGACGATCACCAACATCAGTTTGCCGAGTACCCTCATCCTAAGCCTCCAAGCCTGTGGCCTCCAAGCCTGTGTATTAGTAGGAATCCATGCCCAGCCTTCTAAGCATAATATATCGGCCTTTCAGTATAAAGAGCAAGGCCTGTACACGGGTTGCGGCCCATCTTGCCGGCATGCAAGTATCATGTAGCAAACATATTGCTTTTACCTTATGATCGCACTTCATGAAACCTGGGTTTGGGAATCGGGATTCGAGTATGGTATGGACCGCACCGGCCGGCCCGGCTGTGCGTTAAGTTCGTCGGAGAGAAGAGTTGAAAAAGTATCTACCAGCGGTTCTTGTGTTCTGCCTGGGTATCATCCTGTATTCGGTCACACTTCCAAAGGGCGTGCTTCCCGGAGACAGCGGCGAACTCATCGCCGCCTCGAGGACCCTAAGCATTGCACATCCACCGGGCTATCCGCTCTACCTCATGGTTGGCAGGCTTTTCTCGCTGTTGCTCAGCGTGGGGTCTGTGGCATACAGGTACAACCTCATGTCTGCCATCATAGCCTCTTCGGCCCTGGTTCTGTTCTATCTTATCGTGACTCGACTGGGCCTGAGAAGACCCATCGGTGTTGCCGTCACACTTGCCATCGGCTCTCTCGAAGCGTTTTGGCTACAGGCCACCACCGCCGAGGTCTATGCGCTCAATGCATTCTTCACGCTGTTGCTTCTTCACAGTGGCCTGATGGGGAGAAGATACGGTCAGAGGAGCTTCTTGCTGCTCGGATTCATCGGTGGGCTTGCTCTGTCACACCACCTGAGCATGATCTATCCCCTGGCCTGCGCTCTCGGGATTCTAACAGTCACGATCGGGATCAGACCAAGACCAAAGACGGCCGTCTTGTCTTTCCTGCTCTTGGCCTTAGGACTTAGTGTATGGCTGTATATCCCGGTGAGGGCAAGCGTCGGTCCCCCTCTTGTCTGGGGCAAGACAGATACGCTGTCCGGTTTTGTGTCCCACATAACGGCTCAGGGTTACAGATGGAGGTTGAGGCAGTTCGAACTCATGAGCAGGGGGACGAACTTCCTGGAGTTTTTCAGAATTGTCGCATGGCAGGCCGGGATCCCATTCATCCTTGCGGCTTTGCTGGGGGTCGCCGCCAACCTCAAGAGGGTAAAGATAACCGTGTTCTTCGTCTGTCTTGTACTGATGTTCGGGGTCCATTTCGCTATGTATAACATCCCCGATATCGAGAGCCACATATTCCCCGCCTTGCTGGGCATAGGTGTCCTTGCTGCTGTTGGATTGGACAGGCTCGCCACCTTTGCATATAGGCTGCATAGGCGTGCGGGTTTTCTGGTTGTTATCTGCTCATTCCTTATGCTTATACCCGGTCTACGTTCGATACATCCGAGGGCGGACGAATGGTTCGCCGGCGACTATGCGCACGCAATACAGGAGAGTGCATGGGGAGCCTGCGGAGACAGCTGCATAGTCATAACCAGCGGACACCTGTCCACCTTCCCCCTGCTTTACTCATCCCTGGTCGAACCCGGTGGCGTACTGATGTTCGATATCATGGCTTCCAACCCGTCCATAATCGGTGCCGAGAAGCGCTCGGCGAACCTGGAGGAATGTGTATCGAAGGCGGCCGAGATGTTCGGAATCTCCAGGGTTGCTCTGCTCGGCCCCTTGCCGCCTTACGTCCTGGGTAAGAAACCTTTGCTCTGCGGGCTGGCCTACGTGCTCGAGGAACCTGACGCAGGTTGCCGCTCCCCCCTCGATTACAGGATACGCGGAGTAGGTGAGGATCTCCGGGAATATTCCTCCAGACTTCTAACCGGGAGCTACCATCTTCATATCGCGAGATGGCATGCCCAGGAAGGTGATACCGCGGGTGTAAGGCACAGTGTGAAGAGTGCCCTTGAGGCCGCCCATGACGATGTTGGAACCCACATCAACGGCGCGAGGGTTTATCTTAACAGTGGTATGTTGAACGAATCTTTCGCAGCATCAAAGACTGCAGTAGCGATAGACCCCGATTTCTTCGGGGCCCATGATCACTTGGCGGGCATTTTCGCAAGAGCAGGTAAACTTGGCGAGGCCATTGCGGAGTACAAGCTGGCGCTCAAGGGAAACCCTTCACCGGCGGGGGTTTACTCCAATCTGGCCAATTCCTATCTCTCCAAGGGTGACCACCGGAGCGCCCTGGAGAATTTCAGGACGGCCATCGGGCTGGATTCCACTCTGGTCAATGCATACATTGGAATGGGGCTTGCCTTTGAGGCCATGGGAGAGCCCGACCGGGCCCTGTCCCTGTTTCGGCAAGCAAGATCGATCGATCCCTTTGCCGAACCCAGCTACCACGCCGAGGTCTCACTGCTCCTCAGGATGGAAAGGCCCGGCGAAGCAGCCGGCGTCGGCCGGGAAGGGCTCGAAAACCTGCCGGGCAGCGCCCTGCTGCTTTCAGACCTCGGGCTTGCTTTCCTGAGGTCGGACGACGTGGATTCGGCGATAGTCTATCTTGAAGCGGCGGTCGAGCGCGACCTTTCGCTGCTTAATGCCCGGGGAAATCTAGCAGTCGCCCTGGAGCGGATGGGGCTTACGGACGGGGCGATAGAGCAATACCGGATCTACCTCGAGACCGCGCCTCCGGGAAGGTCGAGAGATGTTGCTTCCAGAGCGCTTGAGCGCCTCACCGGAAGCCGATAAGGTGGCCATGCCCGGCGCCTGCCTCGGCCGGGCACAAATGCATTGAATTGCCCTGCGGTTAAGGGTGTAATGCGCAGAGAGGAGACTTCGGTGTATGGACTTAGATAGGGCCACCCTGATCGATGCCGTAGAGACCAGTTTTGCAATGCTTCCCGA
>JALGWN010000093.1 GCA_025774115.1 bacterium | reverse complement strand
TGGACCAAAGATGAGAAAGGCGGTTGTGGCTGTAGCGATCGCGATTGCCCTGTGTGTGGCCGGCCTGCAGTGCAACATCACGCGGGAGGGTGTCGTAGTAGAACTCACGCCCCGTGAGATCCAGGAGAAACTGGATAGGGCGTTTCCGATCACGGAGACGTACCTGATGGTGTTTAAGCTCACGCTGGCCGACCCTGAGGTCGAGCTGACCGATGGCTCCGACCGAATCGGGTTCGGATTGTCGGCAAGCACAAACGTTCGTGTGGACGGGGAGGATGTTACAGGCAGGGCGAAGATGACGGTGGGTCTGAGATATGACCCGGATAAAGGGGCCCTGTTTCTGGCCGATCCCCGGGTGGAGAGTTTGAAGTTGACGATGCTGCCCGATAAGTATGAAGACGATGTACTGGTGACCGCGAATGTTGCCGCTAAGAAATTCCTCAAGGAATATGAAGTTTACAGGCTGGATCAAGCCGATTTCAAGCAGGCCATGGCCAAGATGGTGCTTAAGGACGTGGTGGTCAGGGATGGTGTACTGAAAATGATCTTCGGTCTGGGAAACCAGTAACACCGGGGACTGTGTAGGAGGGTTCCTGCGATGACGAGAGCGAGGTTGTTTCTGCTGGGATGTCACTTGATACTCTGTGGCCTCATAACCCTGAGCGGGTCCGGCCAAGCGTTTCCGGGTGCCGAGCGGGCAGCCGAGGGTGCGATAAGTACTTTCTCGATTGTGGCCCGCGATGCCGCCACCGGCGAGTTGGGCATCGCAGTCGCTTCGCGGTTTTTCGCCGTGGGAGCTGTTGTTCCCTGGGCTAAGGCCGGCGTTGGGGCGGTAGCCACCCAGTCCTTTGCCAACACCACCTTCGGGTGGCGCGGGCTTGACCTGCTGGGGAAAGGGGCCACGCCTGAGGAGGTCGTAGATATCCTGATAAGGAACGATGACGATCCGGACCGGCGGCAGTTCGGCATCGTATCCGGGGACGGCACTTCGGCGACCTACACGGGTTCCGGATGTCTGGCCTGGGCCGGTGGGCGGCACGGTCCGGACTATGCGATTCAGGGCAATATCCTCGCCGGGGAGGCCGTAGTCACCGC
Source organism: bacterium (assembly GCA_025774115.1). Classification (GTDB taxonomy): domain Bacteria; phylum Arandabacterota; class Arandabacteria; order Arandabacterales; family Arandabacteraceae; genus JALGWN01. Next base: position 8,353 of record JALGWN010000093.1, on the reverse strand, counting down.
TATGGAAAGGATCTTCCTCGAGACCGAAGGTACCCTGGCCCAGCGGCTCTACGCCGCGCTCGTGGCCGGTGACGCCGAGGGTGGCGACGCCAGGGGGAAGCAGTCGGCGGCCATGCTTGTGGTGAAGGAAAAGGCCGGGTATGGCGGCTATACGGACCGGGCGATAGACATCCGGGTCGACGACCATCCCGAGCCCTTCGAGGAGCTTGGGCGGCTGCTTGACTTCGCGGAGATGAATTACTCCTGGAACGAGGCCTGGACCCTTTTTACGCAAGGCAAGGGAGTGGACGCTCTTCCCCACATGGAGCGGACCGCAGGCCTGGCACCTGAAAACGCGGAGGTGCTATACGATCTCGCCGTGATCCGGTTGGCTGCGGGCAAGCGGCAGGCGGCGATTGAGGCGCTCGAGAAAGCCCTGAGTCTCAATCCCAACCTCAAGCAGCAGGCTGTGGATGATGGGGATCTGGAGGGTCTGCGCAGCGACCCGGTGTTTGGACAGATCACGAAATGATGGAGCATCTGACCAGAGAATTGGAAACGCTCGGGTTTCAAGCCCGTATAGTCTCGGCCCGGCGGCTTGCGGACCTCGGTTGCGCGCTTGACGAGCAGCGCGGTCAGGGCCTTTTCGACGAGGCTTTCTTCCAGGACGAGCTCACAGGGTTCGGTTTCACTCTGCCCGAGAACGTACCGGAGACCGGGTCCTTGGTAGTCATGGGATTCCCGGACCCGAATGTGCGTTTCACCTTCACCCGTTGCGGGGAGAGCATTCCGGTTACAGTGCCCGCGACATATCTCCATGTTCAGGAGAAAGACAAGCGGGCAGAGCAGGCACTTACGGCCCTGCTGGCTCCGGAAGGCTATAGTGTGGTTGAGGCGAGAGTGCCCAAGAAACTGCTGGCCGTGCGGAGCGGGCTTGCTCGATATGGCCGGAACAACGTCACCTATGCCGGTGGCATGGGGAGCTTCTACCGCCTGGTGGCTTATTTCTCCGATCTACCTTGCGAGAGTGATGAGTGGGGAGAGCCGCGTGCGCTGGAGCGGTGTGAGGACTGTCTGGCCTGCGTTAGGGCCTGCCCCACCGGAGCCATCGACCCGGCCAGGTTTCTTTTGCGTGCGGAGCGGTGTATCACCTTCTGGAACGAGCAACCCAAGGAGGTGCCCTTTCCGGAGTGGCTGGATAGGTCCTGGCATAACTGCCTCGTGGGCTGTCTTCACTGTCAGCGGGTCTGTCCTGAGAGCCGGGAGGTTAACGACTTCTGTGAGACCGGCGGGGAATTCTCAGACGAGGAGACCGGACTTCTCCTGGAGGGGAGAAAGGCCGGCGACCTGCCGTCCGATCTTGTGGAGAAGCTGGAACGCGCGGACCTGCTTGCGGCTCTGGATACCTTCCCGCGCAACCTGGGGGTCCTGCTCAAACAGCCGCGTTCATGATCCTCAAGGCGGTCGCTGAAGATTGCTGCCCAACGGGGTCTTCCAGTCGCCACGCCCCGGTCGTACCGGCGAGCCACAGCATTTCGGAGCGCCACAACACCTCCATGAAGCGTTGACAGCAGAGCGGGTATGGGTTAATCAGATTGAGGTCCTTGATAGAGAGGTCTTGGAGGAACGTGGATGATCGATGGTAGTGAGATTGCGAAGAAGCGATGTCCCTGGGGCACGGACGGTCTCGAACGTGAGTACCATGACAAGGAGTGGGGTGTACCGGTTCATGACGATCGTCTGCTCTTCGAGTTTCTTATATTGGAAGGAGCCCAGGCGGGCCTGAGTTGGAGTACCATCTTGAGGAAGCGGGATGCTTACCGGGATGCCTTCGCCGGTTTCGATCCGGCGAAGGTGGCCGCGTTCGGTGCGCGCGATGTCGGGCAGCTGCTTAAGAACCCTGGAATAGTCAGGAACCGGCGGAAGATAGAATCTGCTATAGCGAATGCCAAAGCCTTCCTCGCAGTGCAGAGGGAATTCGGTAGTTTCGACGCCTACCTGTGGGGCTTTGTGGGCGGCAGACCGAGGCAGAACAGGTGGCGCACCTTCCACAACGTGGCGGCTCAAACCGAGGAGTCGCAGGCTTTGAGCAAAGACCTCAAGAAGCGCGGCTTCACCTTTGTGGGGCCCACCATCTGTTATGCCTTGATGCAGGCCGTAGGTATGGTGAATGACCATCTGGTCACATGTTTCCGACACAAGGAGATCAGAGATCTGGGTTCCTGACGTCGGGGGTGTAGCCCCATCCAACGTCGGGCGCGGAGACCCGACGCTACGCAGCCATCCGTTGCCACGGGAGCGGCAACACTACGGAGGTGAACCGCCGCAGACAGCGGCGCCGAGACCAGGTGCTTCGGGGCAGACGTGCGACTTGGGGTGCCGAAGGGGCATCATAAGGTATAAAGGCACGGGGAACTAGGCGAAAAGTCGGCTTGACCCGCTCGCCTGGAACTTGTTAGGCTATATGGGAATATGCCATGAATGGAGGGTTGATAATGGAGATTACCAAGGACACCATAATCGAGGATGTTCTCAAGGCGCACCCTGATGCCATTCAGGTGCTAATGAAGTATAATCTCGGTTGTGTTGCCTGCATGGGAGCGACCCAGGAATCGATCGAGCAGGGCGCCCTTATGCACGGCATCGATCCGGAACCCCTGGTGAAGGAGCTCAATGAGCTCTTCAGTGAAAAGCAGACTGAGAGCGGGGAGAAAACAGAGGGGTAATGGTGCTCGAAAGAGCCTCAGTGCGAGCACCAGGACCCTCCCGGGTGTAGGTACCAGACGCGAAGATCTCCTGCGGGAGCTCGGTGTATCGACCGTAGGGGATCTTCTGGTCTATCCACCCCGGCGCTATATCGACAGGACCTCGTTTTCCAGGATCGCAGATCTGCGGGACGGAGCCGTTCAAACGGTCTCAGGCACGGTCACGGGTATCGAGACAAGGCCGGCCGGGCATAAGCGCCTTTTCATCGCACACATCAGGGACGACTCGGGTCAGATGCGATGTGTCTGGTTTAACCAGGCCTACCTCAGGAATGTCTTCCGTCCCGGGGATACCTTTGTATTCAGCGGCAAGAGCAAAGTGGATAAGTACGGGCGCTCGATGGTCCATCCCGAATACGAGAAGATGGAGGGCGATCTTCTGCACACAGGCCGTGTAGTGCCGGTTTACAGGACCCGTCCGGGTCTCGGACAAAAGCAGCTGAGGAACCTTACGCGACATGCCCTGGACGGCCACCTCGGCGATGTCGAAGATTGCATGCCCGATTCAACCCGCCTTAGGCTCGGTCTTGCTCCGCTATCGGAGGCCCTCGAACATCTCCATTTTCCTCCGGACCTTAAGCGAGCAGAGCAAGCGCGGAGGAGGCTCGCGTTTGACGAGATGCTGGTCTTTCAGACCCTTTTTGCGCTGTCGCGGAGAGACCGAAAGCAGGGCGATCGGGCCCGGGCCCCCCGACCCGGGGATGAGATCAAACGTCTCACCGCACATCTGCCCTATGCCCTCACCGGGTCCCAGGCGGCGGCCCTCGAAACGCTTATCGGGGACATACGCAGCCCCTACCCGATGAGACGTCTGCTCCAGGGCGATGTGGGGTGTGGGAAGACAGTTGTAGCATGTCTGGTTGCCGCCCTCGTGTGTGAGGAAGGCGGCCAGGTGGCCCTCATGTGTCCCACCGAACTCCTGGCAGAACAGCACTATTCCACCCTGAGCCGCTTCATGACGGGTTTCGGCTTCCGCGTGGGTTTGCTTACCGGCAGTGTCGAGCCGGAAGAGGGCCGGCAGCTCAAGGGCGATCTGAAGTCCGGAGCCCTGCCGATTGTCGTGGGAACCCACGCCCTTATTACCGAAAGCACCGCTTTCGGCAACCTCAGCCTTGCCATAGTAGATGAGGAGCAAAGGTTCGGAGTACTCCAGAGGGCAAGGTTCCTGGAAAAGGCACCCAGCGCAAATGCGCTTGTGATAAGTGCGACCCCTATTCCGCGTACCCTTGCCCTCACAGCCTACGGCGATCTCGATGTGACCGTGATAGACGAGATGCCCCCCGGGAGGGGCGGGCACGTCACCAGGTGTGTCGGCGAGGAAGCACGGGAGGCGCTTCTTTGTGATATCGGCCGCCGGGTCGTCTCAGGGGCACAGGGTTTCTACATCTGTCCCGCAGTAGACAAGAGCGAGGCCGGCCTCATGGATGTCACGACTGCCAGCCGGCTCGCGCAACGTTACCTGGGGGTGGATCGGCGTGCCGAGATACTCACGGGTCGTACACCTCCCGAAGAGCGCTTTCACATAATCGAGGACTTCCGCAGAGGGAGTATCGGACTCATAGTGGCCACAACCGTCATAGAGGTGGGTATGGACATCCCGGCAGCGACCATCCTCGTGGTCGATCAGGCCGACCGTTTCGGTCTCAGCCAGCTCCACCAGATGCGGGGCCGGGTTGCCAGATGCGGCGCCGAGTCGTTTTCTTTCCTCATCGTCTCGGAGACCGCGAGCGCCCGTGCACGGAAGCGGGTGGAGGTGCTTCAATCCACCTTCGACGGGTTCGAGATCGCCGAGAGAGACCTGGCCTTCAGGGGTCCCGGGGATGTTATCGGAACGCGCCAGCACGGCATGCCCGATCTCAGGTTCGCATGTCTGCCGGAGGATACGGACCTCATGCTGACGGCCCGGGATGAGGCGTTCGATAGGGTGCTCGGAGGTGACGACTCGGAGGAATGGTTGGGATGGGTAGGCGCGGTCAGGAGTCTTACGGCAGGCCGGATCACGGTCGTATAGGAAGGGGGAGCGATTTGGACAGGCAAGAAGCACTGGATTTCGTGCGCTCGAAGGTCAAGAATGATCGGTTGATCAAGCACATGCTGGCGGTGGAAGCGGTCATGCGGGCCCTGGCCGATAGGCTTGGAGAGGATGCAGGCAGATGGGGTCTGGCGGGTCTGGTCCATGACCTGGACTATGATGAGACGGTCAAGGACCCGGAGCGGCACGGCCGGGTCGGTGCGGAGTGCCTGAGGGGGATGGGGGTCGCGGAGGACATAGCACGTGCTGTTGAATCTCACGCCGGCCATATACCTCGAGAATCCCTTATGGACAAAACCCTGTATGCCGTCGATCCCCTTACCGGTCTTATAGTGGCGGCCGCTCTCATGCATCCGAGCAAGAGCCTGGGTGAGGTGACCACGGAATTCGTGTTGAATAGATTCAAGGAGAAGCGGTTTGCAGCCGGTGCCGACAGGGGCCAGATAAAGTTGTGTGCGGACCTGGGGCTGGAGCTCGAAGAATTCGTGGATATAGGGCTCCGAGCCATGCAGGGAATATCTTCCGAACTGGGGCTTTAGGCGGACAGAGGAGGACTATATGCAGGACAACCCATTACTTCAAGCTGCCGGTAGGTTCCACGGACATATCGGCCCGTTCCTTGCCGTGGGGCTCAGGATGGGGCAGGTGGCGAATGAACGCTTGGGGCGGGCTCCCATGGATATGAAGGCCGTTGTATGGGTAAAAGGACGTCCGCCGAGATCGTGTGTGATCGACGGGATCCAGTATGCCGCGGGATGCACCATGGGAAAAGCCAACATAACGATCGAGCCGGACGCCTCCAAGGTAGCGGTCAGATTCACGGCCAAGACCGGCACGGTACTTGTCAGCCTCACCGATCGGTTCCTCGCGGGTATAGAAAACGACCTCAAGGGTGCAGAAGAAAAAGCTATCATTGACTACGCCTTTAAAATCATGGATACTGCTCCTGAGGAGATTTTCGAGGTGGCCGAGTGAGATCCATTCTTCCGGTTTTACTAGCAATCCTTGTCCTGGTATCCGTCCAGGTCCGGGCCTCCGAGGTCCATGTGGTGGCTTTCGAGGGGGCGATCGGGCCGGCTGCGTCGGGTTTCATCGAGCATGCCATAGAGCGGGCGGAGGATGCATCGGTGGCTTGTCTGGTGATCGAAATGGACACGCCGGGGGGGCTGGACACCTCCATGCGCGAGATCATCCGCGCGATCCTGGGCTCCGATGTTCCCGTAGTCATATATGTCTATCCGAGTGGTGCAAGGTGTGCATCGGCGGGTGTCTTCATCTCGATGGCGGCCGATGCCGTGGGCATGGCTCCCGGGACATCCATTGGAGCTGCCCATCCGGTCACAATCGGAGGGGGCGAGGTTGACGAGGACACGATGGACAAGATCGTTAACGACAGCGCCTCTTATATAAAGAGCCTGGCTTCCCAGCGGGGCAGGAACGAGGAATGGGCCGAGCAGGCCGTCAGGGAGAGTGCTACAGCGACCGCCGAGGAAGCGCTCGAGCTCGGAGTGATCGACGCGGTTGCCGCAGACATCGATGAACTGCTGGATACCATAGAGGGTCTTAAGATCGATGAGGCCAAGGGTGGGTTCCTCGAGACCGAAGGGGCCGAGATCCAGAGGTTCGAGATGGGCATAAGGTATCGGCTTCTGGCGATCCTCTCGAATCCCAATATCGCCTACCTGTTGTTCATCCTCGGTTTCTACGGGATCTTCTTCGAGCTTTCCAACCCGGGGTCCATCTTCCCCGGTGTATTGGGGGCCATATTCCTGGTCCTGGCCTTTTATTCGTTCCAGATGCTACCCATAAACTACGCGGGGGTGCTTCTTATCATCCTGGCGGTGGCTTTCTTCATCGCCGAGATCTTTGTGACAAGCGGCGGCCTTCTGGCTGTGGGAGGAGGTGTAGCCATGTTCTTCGGTTCGCTCATGCTTATCAAGTCCCCGGCCCCGTTCTTGCGGATATCCTACACGGTCATCATACCCGCCGTAGTGGCGACGGCCGGTTTCTTCATATTCGCGGTGGGGGCGGGCATAAGGGCCCAGTTCCGGAAACCCACTACGGGCAAGGAGGGCCTGGTGGGCGAGCGGGGCACCGCCACTTCGGATATCGATCCGACCGGCCAGGCGTTCATACACGGAGAGATCTGGACCGTTGTCGGCAAAGAGAAGATAGCCAAGGGGGGGGTGGTTGAGGTCACGTCAGTCAGGGGCCTGACGCCCCTGGTGAGACAGGTCGGCTCCGAGGAGGAATACTGAAGGAGGGTCTGAGATGATAGCCTATATTGCGGTAGTTTTCGTTCTGCTGATTATTCTCGCCAATGCGATCCGGGTTCTGAGGGAGTATGAAAGGGCCGTGGTCTTTAGACTGGGAAGACTCGTGGGAGGCAAGGGCCCGGGGATTGTGATACTGATCCCCATAATCGACCGCATGGTGAAGGTGAGCCTCAGGTTGCTTGTCATGGATGTGCCTCCGCAGGATGTGATCACCAAGGATAACGTCTCGGTCAAGGTGAATGCGGTGGTCTACTTCAGGGTGATGGATCCGGCCAAGGCCGTTACCGAGGTTGAGGACTATGTCTATGCTACCTCCCAGCTTGCTCAAACCACGTTGAGAAGCATCCTCGGCCAATCCGAGCTCGACGAGCTCCTGGCCGGCCGGGAGAAGATAAACAACGAGCTCCAGCAGATCCTCGACAGACAGACCGACCCGTGGGGCATCAAGGTCACCACCGTTGAGGTCAAGCATGTCGATCTCCCCGTTGAGATGCAGCGAGCGATGGCACAGCAGGCCGAGGCCGAGCGTGAGCGTAGGGCCAAGGTCATCAAGGCCCTGGGTGAGCTCCAGGCTTCCGAGAAACTGGCCGAGGCCGCAAAGAAGATCGGTCCCTACCCTGTGGCGCTTCAGCTCAGGTATCTCCAGACACTCACCGACGTTGCGGCCGAGAACAACTCGACAACGCTCTTCCCGATACCGATAGACCTTTTCAAGGTCTTCATCGAGAAACAATCCGGCGCGTGATGGGATAGGCTCTGATGAGATCGACACAGGATGACATACGGTCGGACCGGTTGAGGAAGCTGCCCAAGTACCTCTTTGAGGTACTCGCAGAGACCAGGCGGCGGAAGGAGGCCGAGGGGGGGGAGGTGATCGACCTTTCGATCGGAGACCCCGACATCGGCGCTCCCCCGGCGGCCGTGGACGCGCTCAAGCAGCATGTGGGTGACCGGCGGTTCCATAGATACTCCCCGCACTTCGCCGTGGAGAGTTTCACTCGGGCGGCGTCGGAATGGATGAAGAAGAGATTCGCCGTGGCACTGGACCCCGCCGAGGAGATCCTCCCGCTTCTCGGCACGAAGGAAGGGATTGCCAATCTGCCGCTCGCGGTGCTCGATGCCGGAGAGGTTGCACTGGTGCCGGATCCCGCCTATCCGGTTTACTCCAGGGGTGTATGGTTCGCCGGGGGTGCCGTTCGGTGGATGCCCTTACGCGAGGATTCGGCGTTTCTTGCCGACATGGAGTTGATAAGAAGTGTGAGTCCGCGGATGGTCTATGTCAACTATCCCAACAATCCGAC
>JALGWN010000092.1 GCA_025774115.1 bacterium | reverse complement strand
CGGAGACCCGACGTTACGCAGATGGGCCAGATTGTTCGGCATCGTCGGTGAACACCCGGGCCACATCCACCACACGGTCGCCTTTTTCCAGGTTCATCATCTTCACGCCCTGGGTGGCCCGGCCGATGACGGAGACACCGCTTATCGGGCAGCGAATGACCACACCGTGCTCGGATATGATCATGAGCTCGTCCTGGTCCACGACTTCCTTGATAGTGACGAGTTTCCCCGTCTTTTCGGTGCAGCGCATGGTTATGATGCCCTTACCACCCCGCTTGGTCACCCGGTAGTCTGAAATGGGGGAGCGCTTGCCATAACCATTTTCGCTGACAACAAGCAGTGTGCCCGCTCGCTTGATCACAACCATACCAAGCACGACATCACCCTTCTCCAGGGTCACGCCCTTCACCCCACGGGCCGTTCTTCCCATGTGCCGCACATCCTGTTCGTGGAACCGGATGGCCTTGCCGCCGCTCTTGGCCAGTATTACATCGTTGGTCCCATCGGTCACGGTGGCTTCGATGAGCATATCGTCCTCATCCACGCCGATCGCGATGATTCCGGCCTTCCTGGGATGCGAAAACGCTGAGAGCTTGGTCTTTTTTATCGTACCCTTGCGGGTCGCCATCATGAGGTAGCGGTCCTCGGGAAAATCCTTGGTGTCCACGAAGGCCGTCACCCGCTCGTCCTTGGCCAGGGCGAGCAAGTTCACCATGGACTTACCCCTTGCATAACGGCCGCCCTCGGGCAGTTCATGCACTTTCTTCCAGTGGCATTTGCCGGTATTGGTGAAGAAGAGAATGTAGTCATGCGTTGAGGCGATAAAGAGGTGCTCCACAAAGTCCTCGTCCTTGGTCCCCATCCCAACCACACCCCGTCCCCCGCGGCGCTGCCTCCGGTAGAGGGTCACAGGCATCCGCTTTATATAGCCGCCGTGGGTGATGGCTATCACCATGTCCTCTTCAGCAATGAGGTCTTCTATCTCGAAGTCGGCTGCGGCATCGACGATCTCGGTGCGCCGCTCGTCACCATACTTCTTCTTGACTTCCAATGCCTCCGTCTTGATTATCTCCATCTGCCTGGCTTCGCTTGCCAGTATGCCCTTAAGGTTCTCGATGGTCTTTATTACCTCGAGGTATTCCTTCTCTATCTTCTCCCGCTCGAGCCCGGTCAGACGCTGGAGGCGCATCTCCAGGATCGCGGTGGCCTGAATCTCGGAGAGCTTGAATTTCTTTATCAAGCCTTCTCTCGCATCGCTCACCGTCTTGGATTTCTTTATGAGTGCAATCACTGCGTCGATATTATCCAGGGCAATCTTGTAGCCTTCCAGTATATGGGCCCGGCGCTCGGCCGCCTCGAGCTCGAAACGCGTCCTTCTCAGGATGACTTCATGCCTGAACTTCACATACTCCTCGAGGAGTCGCTTTATGGTGAGGATCTTGGGCTCAAGGCCTCCTATGAGGGCCAGCATTATAACCCCGAAGGTGGTCTGCATGGCGGTGTGCTTGTAGAGCTGATTTAAGACCACGCTGGAGTAGGCGTCGCGCTTAAGCTCGATCACGATCCTCAGGCCGTCTCTGTCGGACTCGTCCCTGAGGTCGGATATGCCTTCGATCTTGCCGTCCCTCACCATGTCGGCGATTCGTTCTATAAGCCCCGCTTTGTTGACCTGGTATGGGATCTCGGTCACGACGATGCGTTCTCTGCCGCTCTTCATGGTCTCGAGGAAAGCGCGGGCCCTCACCGTGAGAAGGCCACGGCCGGTAAGATAGGCATCTCTTATTCCCTGTCTCCCGTAGATGATACCACCGGTGGGGAAGTCGGGGCCCTTCACATACTCCATCAGTTCCTGGTCGGTGATCTTGGGATTATCTATCACGGCCACTATGCCGTCCACCACCTCGCCGACGTTCTGGGGAGGTATATTGGTGGCCATCCCTACGGCTATGCCCGATGAGCCGTTGCAGAGGAGATTGGGGAACTTACCCGGCAGCACCACCGGCATCCGGCGGGTTTCATCATAGTTGGACATGAAGTCGACCGTGTTCTTCTCGAGATCGGAGAGCACGTCCATGGCCGGTCCGGCCATCCTGGCTTCGGTATATCGCATCGCCGCCGGGGGATCGCCGTCTATGGAACCGAAGTTACCCTGGCCCTGGATAAGGCGATAACGCATGTTGAAGTCCTGCGCCATTCTGACCAGCGTCGGATAGACCACCTGCTCGCCGTGGGGATGGTAGTTGCCCGATGTATCTCCTGCTATCTTGGCACACTTGCGGTAGTTGCCTCCGGGCGTGAGCTTGAGATCGTTCATGGCGACAAGGATTCTCCGCTGTGAAGGCTTGAGGCCGTCTCTCACGTCAGGTAGCGCCCGCGATACGATAACGCTCATTGAATAGTCTATGTAGGCGGTCTTCATCTCGTCTTCTACATAGACAGGGATGATTCGCTCTCGTCCTGTAGCCATATCGATTACCCCTGGTGTATCCGGATTATAACTAATCACCCCCGATTCCAGGCTGAAAATGAAAGGGGGGCAAGGCTTGAATTCCAATCAAAGATTAAGCCTAATCAGCCCCCATGTCAACCACTATCGAAGCCTATTTGACTTTGTCCGGGCCTCTTCTTATACTCTCTCTGCGAGGTGATAGAATGGCCCAGAAGGATTACTACAAGATCCTCGGTGTGGATGAAAAAGCCTCACCCGATGAGATAAAGAAAGCCTATCGCAGGCTCGCCAAGAAGTACCATCCCGACACCAACCCGGACGATGCCCGGGCGGCGGACAGATTCAAGGAAGCGAACGAGGCCCATGAGGTCCTGAGCGATCCCAAGAAACGCAAGCAGTACGACGATCTCCGCCATTTCGCTCACGCAGGCTACGGGGCCGGAGGCTTTCAGCAGGGCGGCCGGCAGGGCTTCGATATAAACGACATCCTGAACCAGTTCGGCCGGAAGGGCGGCGCCCGGGGCCGCACCTTCACCCAGGAGGATCTGGGAGGCTTCGGCGGTCTTGGAGACATCTTCTCCGGTATTTTCGACCGCGGCCAGCGCTTCCGGCAGGAACGCTACGGTCCCCAGAGCGGACGGGACCTTCACACGGAAGTAGAGATACCGTTCGATGTCGCCGCCAAGGGCGGGAGCACCGTGCTCACGATCTCCAAGGAAGAAGCATGCGACCGCTGCAGCGGAACCGGGGCCGAGCCCGGATCCAAGGTCGAGAAGTGCCCGCAGTGCGGCGGCTCGGGCATGATATCGGTGTCACAGGGCGCCTTCGCGGTGAGTCGTCCCTGCCCGGGATGCTACGGCCGCGGCGAGATCGTCTCCGAACCCTGTACGAAGTGTGGCGGAGCCGGGCAGGTGACGGCGCGTAAACGGCTTTCGGTGAAGATCCCCGCCGGCATAGTTGACGGTCGGAATATCAGGCTTCGCGGCCAGGGCCAACCCGGCTCCTCCGGCGGCCCCCAGGGCGATCTCATCATCAAAGTCAGCATCATGCCGCACCGCTTCTTCAGGCGCAGGGGAGCCAACATCCACTGTGACATAGACATCAATCTCGCGCAGGCGGTCCTGGGTTCAAAGGTGAAGGTCAGGACCATTGCCGACAAGCACGCCATGCTTAAGATCCCCCCCGGGACCCAACCGGGGACCACCTTCCGGCTTAAAGGCCTGGGGGTTAAGACCGACTCGAGGCTGGGCGACCAGCTGGTGACGGTAAATATAGAGATACCCGGGAAGTTGAGTGCGGAGGATAAGAAGCTCTTCGAACACCTGGCGGAATCTCTCCACCTAAAGCACTGAGGAGGCACCGCACAGCGACACCTCCTCAATGCTTTCCATGGGGCCCCATCGCCACAGGTGACATTGCAGGCACCTGCACTCGGTAGCGCCCTCGCCTTCCTACCAGACTCTTATGCGCGAAGCTTTCTTGAAGCCTTTCGGTATCTCGAAGATCGAATCATCCAGCTTGTCGCCGGAGATGGATATAACCATTCTCGACATCTTTATCTCATTGCCTGTGGCCTCAGCGCCTTCCTCGCCCGTCTTGACCTCGAGCAGCTCCTTCACGGCCTGCTGCATCTCGGCCTTCTCCTCCGCGTCGATGATGGCTTCCATGGTCATCTCCATACCCAGGGGCACACCCTTGAATTCCTCCATCTCATCCCACAACTTGTCAAAGACATCTCCGAGCGGCACCTCCTGGTCCATACCCTGCGCCAGCTTCGCACTATACTGCCAGAAGGTGCGTATCTCATCCAGGCCCTTGGTGTCCTCCGCCATCCAGAAGAAGAGGTCGACAGGCTGTACCAGAATCTCATCACCCTTATCCACCTCAAACGTGATCGAGCCTTTGAGGCCTTTGCACTCGCGCCCTGCTATCTCTTTGACATCGGTGGTGGGCTTGAGCGTAAGGTCGGCGATCTTGAAGTGGGCCTTTTCCTTCTCAGCTTCCTCCATAGCGGCGAGGGAATTCTCCGCATAGGTCTTATCCTTGAGGTTCACGCGCCACATAACGTCCTTATCGCCTCTAAAGATGACGATCCTGGGCGGTGGGTCCTTTATGGGACTCGGGCTAACGACACCGGAACGCTCCACTTCGGTCTCGTTTCTCACCTTGTCCCCCTTGATGTAGGTGATCTCACTACCCTTGCTCGTCCATATCCCCATGAAGCCATGCACTATGGTCTCTTCCTTTATGGTAAGATCCGCACCGGCCACCACAGGAACGATCAAGGCGCACACCAACAGAATCAGTGCTTTCCTCATTGTCATACCTCCTTAGGCATCCAAGTTCTTTACCTTCTTGGCGTTCTCCTCGATAAACTTCCTTCTGGGCTCCACCTTGTCTCCCATCAGGATGGTGAAAATCCTATCGGCTTCAACGGCATCCTCGAGTGTCACTTTGAGGATGGTCCTCCGCTCGGGATCCATTGTTGTATTCCAGAGCTGTTCCGGGTTCATCTCTCCCAACCCCTTGTAACGCTGGAGCATGGACCCCTTCCTACCGAGTCTCTCCATAGCCCTGTCCCGCTCATCATCGTTATAGGCATAGATCTCGGTCTTGCCTTTCTTGACCCTGTAGAGAGGCGGCTGGGCGATATAGACGTGGCCCTGCTTTAGAAGCTCCGGCATATGTCTGTAGAAGAACGTGAGAAGCAACGTTCGAATATGGGCTCCGTCGATATCGGCATCGGTCATGATTATGATCTTATCGTAGCGGAGCTTCTCCGGGTTGAAGTCCTCCTCCCCGATCCCGGTACCTACGGCGGTGATCATCATCTTGATCTCTTCATTGGACAGCACCTTATCCAGGGGGGATTTCTCCACATTGATGATCTTCCCACGCAGGGGGAGAATGGCCTGGAACTGTCGGTCGCGTCCCTGCTTCGCGGAGCCACCGGCGGAGTCACCCTCAACCAGATAAAGCTCACAGAGCTTGGGATCGGTGAGGCTGCAATCAGCCAGTTTCCCGGGTAGCATCCCGGTTTCCAGCGCACTTCGCTTGCGCGTGAGGTCCCTGGCCTTGCGGGCGGCATCCCGGGACCGGGCTGCCACGATGCATTTGTTTATGATTGCCTTGGTAACACCGGGGGTCTCCTCGAAGAACTCTCCAAGCCCCTCGCTTACCACAGATTCCACGAGACCCCTGACCTCGCTGTTTCCCAGCTTGGTCTTGGTCTGGCCCTCGAACTGGGGGTTGGACATCATGACACTCAGAACGGCGGTAAGGCCCTCCCGCACATCGTCCCCCGAAAGACCGGTCTTGTGGTTCTTAAACATATTGTTCTTCTGTCCATAGGAGTTGAGGGTCTTCGTGAGCCCGGCCTTGAAACCGATGAGATGCGTCCCGCCCTCATGGGTGCTGATGCTATTGACGAAACTGAATATGTTCTCCGCGTACCCGTCATTATATTGAAGGGCTACCTCGACCCGGAGGTCGTCACGCTGCCGTTCGAAATAGATGGGCTTCTGGTGGAGTGTGTTCTTATTCTCATTCAGGAACTTCACGAACGAGATCACACCCCCTTCGTACTTGAAGACGTGGTTCTTCTCACTCTTCTCATCATGGATTTCGATCTGCACGCCCTTGTTGAGAAACGCCAGCTCTCTCAGGCGTTGTGAGAGATTGTCGAAGCTGAATTCGGTGGTGTCGAAGATCTCCGGATCCGGCTGGAAGCGTACGTGCGTGCCGGTCAACTTGGTCTTGCCGTCCACTCGGAGGTCCGTCCTGATCTTGCCGCGGTCATACTCCTGTTTGTATATCTTGCCGTTCTGGTGGATGGCGACTTCAAGCCACTCCGAAAGTGCATTGACGACTGAGACCCCAACACCGTGGAGGCCGCCGGACACCCGGTAGGCCTTGTGATCGAACTTGCCCCCGGCATGAAGCATAGTCATAACGACTTCCACAGCCGGGCGCTTCTGAACCGGGTGTTTATCCACCGGTATCCCTCTTCCGTCATCCATGACCGATGCGCTGCCGTCTCGATGAAGGGTCACTACGATCTTGTTGCAGAACCCACCGAGAGCCTCGTCGATGGAGTTGTCCACCACTTCATAGACCAGATGGTGCAGGCCTCGGGCGCCGGTGCTTCCTATGTACATGGCCGGGCGCTTCCGCACCGCATCCAGACCCTTGAGAACGGTTATGCTTGTAGCGTCGTAGTTTGCCTTGGCGGTTCTCTTGGGCTTCTTGGGCGCCTCCTTCACCGCCTCTTTCCGTTTTGTTGCCATCCGATCACCCCTTATCCGGGTCGCCGACACGAAATACGATGTCCTTGACGACTTCCTTCCCTACGAGGGAATTGATCTTTGCTATTATACCTTCCTTCAGGAGTGCAAGTTCCTGCAACCACATTGAATTCTGCACGGTCACAAACAGGATATCATCTCTAACCGACGTGGCTTTGGCCCTGCGGGCGACTCCCTGCCCAACTGCCTCCCCCCACAAAACTACTGCTTTTTCCTTATCAAGTCGAGCGGCAATTCCCATTCGGCTCGTCAGTCTATCAAGTATGTTTGCCGCTCTCTCGGGCTGAGCCACCGGCTTCTACTCTCCCATCCACAATGCATATGCTCCATAGGTCATCGGCCTTCTCGGGAGCAGGCCTCGACGAGGTTAATACTATCTGATCGTAGTCGGAAATCAAAGCTGTAAGTGCCTTGGTTCTCGCATCGTCGAGCTCCGCAAACACATCATCCAGGAGTACGATGGGATACCGCCCGGTCTTCGTCTTCATGACCATGACCTCCGCACATCTAAGAGCCAGCACCCCTGTCCGCTGCTCCCCCTCGGAACCGAAGCGTCTTATGTCACGCTCCCCGGCGAGCAAACGGAAATCGTCCACGTGCGGACCGACACTGGTATAACCCCGCGCGATCTCAATCTCCCGCTGAGCCTTGACGGCTCCTGCCAGAAGGTCGGCCGTGTCACCATCGCCCCCTAGTCTGTAGCCCTTGGAATCGTAGGTGAGATCTATCCCGGTTTTCCTGCCGCTTATCGCGCTGAAGTTCGCTTCCACCTCCGAGCGGATATCATCGAGAAACCTTAGGCGCGCATCGACGATTGCAGCTCCGCTTACAACTAGGGTACGATCCCACGCAGCGGTTTCGGCAGGCTGGGCCTTCCTCATCTGAATAGCCTTAAGGAGTCTATTCCTCTGTGCGAGAGCTCGAACGTACTTTTGCAGCGATGCAAGATACTCCCTGCTTATCTGTGAAATCGCAATGTCCAAGAATTGTCTGCGGAACCCCGGCGACCCTTTGATGAGATCTATATCATCGGGCGAGGATACGACCACCCCCACCAATCCTATGAGATCCGACGGCCTCGCCTCTTTGCCGTTGATGCGGATGCGCTTGCGTTCCTCACCGTAGGCCACCTCGATCTTGGTCCGCACCCCGATATGTTCGAACACGCCTTCCACCCGGTAGTAGGTCTCGCCGAATCCAACCAGGTTGGCGTCCCTGCGGTCGCGATGCGATCTTCCCACTCCGAGCATATGGATCGCCTCGAGCACATTGGTCTTGCCCTGAGCGTTCGCCCCGAGCAGCAGATTCCGCCTGGGGCCGAATTCGACGGTCTCGTCCCGGAAATTCCTGAAATTCGTAAGATGGACTTTACGGATGCGCAAATCGGATGGACCCCTGGCCCGGATTATTCACAAGCCCTCTCCTGCGGTGACGAGCTCTGCGAATAACCCCGGCCAGCTTATTCCTGTTCTGCAAGCCGGAGGGGCATCACCAGACAAACGTAAGCTTCTTCGTCGGGCTCGATCGAAGGCTTGAGTATGGAGGCGCCCACGGCCGTTCCGAGCTCGAACTTCACTTCTTCGCTGTCCGTGCTCTTCAGAACATCCAGGACATATGCGGCGTTATAACCGATCACCATCTCATCACCCGTATAGGTTGCCGGAACCTCTTCTTCGGCCTCTCCCAGATCGGGGGTGCTGGCGGTGAGTTTGATGCCTTCCTTGGAAAGGTACATCTTTATCTTGTGTGTCTTGGAATCCGCCAGCAGGGACACACGCTTGACGGCACTCATCAGCTCGCCGCGATCGGCGATGAGAATGTTCTGATTGTCCTTCGGAATCACCTGTTTGTAGTTGGGGAAGGTTCCTTCTATCCTCCGGCTGTAGACTATTGTCTCCCCGACAAAGAAACCGACGAATGCTTTATCGATGGCAATGCCGATCTCCTCGTCCGCGGCGATCAGTCTTGCTACCTGATGAAGCGCCTTCGGCGGGACTATTACCCCGGTCGCCTCTTTGACCGGGAACTGCCCGGTCATACCCATTCGTGCCAGTCTGTGGCCGTCGGTTCCGACCATGGCGAGTTCATCAGGTGACAGCTCCCAGAGGACACCGCTTAAGACCGGCCGCGTATCGTCTTTCGCAACCGAATAGATGCTTCGTCTTATCATCTTGTCGAGTGCATCACCACTTATGTTTATGCGCTCCAATTTCTCGAGGTCGGCCACCCTCGGGAACTGATCCCTTTCCATACCCATCACTTTGAAATTGGCCCGGCCCGAACTTATCGCGATGCGGGTCCCGTCCACTTCCATCTCCACCACATCACCGGGAAGCTCGCGCACTATCTCCTGCAGACGCTTCGCGGCTACGGTTATGGACCCTTCTTTGATCACTTCACATTCAAGCAGGCTTATGACTGAGATATCCAGGTCGGTGGCTGAAACCTTGAGCTTCTTTTCCTGTGTTTCCAATAGCAGGTTGGAGAGTACGGGAATCGAGGAAGTTGTGGGGACTACTCCGGTCACCAACCCCAACAGTTTTGAGAACTTCTCTTGGTCTACCCTTACTTTCATCTTCCCCTCCTCTTATCAAACAGAAATCTATTTTAGGCAAAAGGTCTTCGAGTGTCAAAGTGTTTTTAGGGAGGGCCGGGAACAGTTTTGCTATTACTACTCTAGAATATAGAATATAAATAGAA
>JALGWN010000091.1 GCA_025774115.1 bacterium | reverse complement strand
GATGGTAACATTCTATGGGCAGCCGTGTCAAGATCTCGAACTGATTCATAACAGTGGTGGTGGGGGCCTCCAGGCTCCAGCAGGGGAGATCGAGACCTTTTTCGTAAGGTGACTACTCGTACCTGAGGCTCTCTATCACATTGGCGCTTGAAGCCTTCCGTGCGGGAAACACCCCCGAGATTATGCCCGCACCGACGATGAAGGCCAATATTATTGCCAGGAGGAGACCGCTGATTCGGGGGGGGGCGAAGAGGTCCGGCAAGGGGAGGACCGCCAACAGCTTTGAAATACCTATGGCAAGTAATGCACCGAGCACTCCTCCTGCCAGGCATATGATCACGGCCTCGGACAGGAACTGTAGGAATATATGGATTCTCCTTGCTCCGCTGGCCCGGCGGATGCCGATCTCGCGTGTCCGCTGGGCAACCGATACGAACATGATGTTGGCCACGCCGATGCCGCCGATGAGAAGCGTAACCACGCCTACGCCGCCAAGAAATGCGGTCAGCCCCAGCATCGCCTTCCCTATCTCGCGCTGGGCCTCGAGCGCAGAATAGATGCCGATCGCTTTGTCGAAATCGGTTTCATGGTTCTCCAATACCATCCGGGTGAGCCTCTCCTCAACCTCCTCATAGGGAATAGAGGTGGTCGGGTGAAGCTGGAGGTAGCTGGGGTAGCGATGGCCGGTCAGGATTTTGGCCGTGGTATAGGGAATGAGTATCTTGTCGTCATCCAGGGAGGTATGCCAGGAGTTCTGCTCGCCCTTGGCGGTCATGACCCCGGCCACCTTGAAAGCCTTGCCGTTGATCCGGATCGACTTGCCCACGGCCGGATAGGGTCCGAAGAGTTTGTCTTTCACCGATGCACCTATTACGGCGATTTTCCTCCGTTCCCGCAGGTCTCGCGGATTTATGAATCTTCCCGACTGCACACTGAAATTCCTGACCACCCGGGCATCGGGTGTGACCCCCAGGGTATGTATGGCCCGGGACTCGGAACCGTGCTCGACTATTGGGAAGCCGGGCCAGATCTCAGGGGTGAAGTACTCGATGTACCAGGCGTTGGTCCGTATGTCCTCGATGTCCTCTTCGGTGATTCTCAGGAACCGCGCGCCTTTCATGCCGCTTATCTCGCTTTCGATTCTCCTGCCGTATAGGGTGGTCCTCCTGCCGCCAAGCTGGGCTATGTCGTGGTTCATCTTCTCCTGCATGCCGAAGCCCCAGCCCATGAGAAGCGCCACTGCAGCCACACCCCAGAAGACCCCGAAGCCCGTCAGCACTGCGCGCAGCCGGTTCGTCCGAATGTCATCGAAGGCCTGGGATACAATCTCGCCGAAAATGCCGGGAAAAGGCAGGACGGAGTGGCTCCGGCCGACCTTGGACATCAACACCCTCAGGTTGCCCTTGATGGCCTGGACCGGTGGTATGCCGGCGGCACGCCTCGCGGGCGTGATACCTGAAATCACGGCGGTTCCTATCATGACCGCAACGGCAAGAACGGTGACCTTCCAGGAGAGTATTGGGAGCGGTATATACTCGGGGACCGGCAGTGTGGATATTGCCCCGAGTATCACCAGGCCGAAGGCCAATCCGATTGCACCCGCCTGGACCGTGAGAACAAATGTCTCCGTCAAGAACTGGAGCAGGATCCACCTGCGGGTCGCCCCGCTCGCGCGTCTTATTCCGATCTCGCCGATTCTCTCGCTCACTGAGACCAGCATCATGTTCATGACCCCGATCCCGCCGATAGCCAGGGTCAAGGCCCCGACCACGGCCACGAAAATGGAGATGGCCGCGGAGAAGGTGTCTACCATCTTCGTATACTTCGTCATCGGCAGTATGAAAAGAGCCTCTTCATCATCGGGCGCGAAATCGTACTTGGGGGACAGGGCTCTGCGGATCTCCTCTATGGCCTCCTCATACCGGGCGGGGTCGTAGGCCTTGGCCATGATGGCCCACAGCGGCCGGCGCCCCGCAAAGAGGCTTCGGCCGGTGGAGAAGGGAATCAGTATGAGGTCTTCATCGCGCGACCCGACGTTGCTCATCTGGAATTTCTGCGGCAGTATGCCTACTATCGTGAATCTTATGCCGCCGATCCTGATCTCCTCGCCCAGGGCGTCCTGGTTCTCCTCGAAGAAGGCGTCCTTGGCGGTCGGGCCTATGACACAGACGCGTCTCCTGTCCCCTATGTCGTCAGGGGTTATGAAGCGGCCCCGTTCCACCGAGAGATTCCTGACCGACTTGGCATCGGGCACCACACCCCGGAGGTCACGGTCTTCGGACTTGTTGCCTCGGGAGACCGTGAGATTGAAATAGTCTACTGGGATCACGACCCTGAGTTTGGAAGCGTAGGCCTTTATCACCTCGACGTCTTCAGGGTAGATGACTACAGGCCTGCCGGCACGATAGCCTCCGACACCTGTCGAGGTGTGCCCGGGGAAGACGAATATAATGTCTTCGCCGATGGCGTTCATGCCCTCTTTCATGTATTTCTCGAGACCCACACCCCATCCGGCAAGGATCAGAACGGCCGCCACACCCCAGGCGATGCCGAATGTTGAAAAGAAATTACGCCGCTTGTGTACGGTTATAGCTCTGAAAGCCTGGTAAAAAAGGTCTGTGATTCTCATGGGCCGGTCTTCCTCGGGGCTACTGAAGCACTACCGTTTGACCCTCATCCAAGCCTTTGATTATCTCGGTCCTGATGCCGTCGCTTAGTCCCACCTCGACCGGTGTCCGCATCCGCCCGCCCTTCGCTGCCCCGTCTAAAACCTCGACGAAAGTGCTGTCCCCCTCGTAGATGACCGCGCCCTCCGGGAGGGTAAGCACATCGATCCGTTCCCGAAGCACCAGCTGGACATCGGCGGACATCCCGGTCCTGAGCGCTCCGGTATCTCCGTCCAGCTCCGCCTCGACATTGAAGTTGACCACTCCTTCAACCTTGACGCCTTGCGGAGCTATCTTGGTAAGTATGCCGGTGAATACGGTTTCGGGGAAAGCGTCCACAAAGACCTTCGCCGCCATGCCCTCGCTTATCTTCGCTACGTCACTCTCATCCACATCGCCTTCGAAATGCATGGAGGATACGTCCGCGAGCGTCATGAGACTGGTACCGCCATAGGCGGAGGAAAGAGGGATCACCGAAGAACCTTCATCCACATTTCGGGAGAGCACGATCCCATTTATCGGTGATGCGATGATCATATCGCTCAGAGCGGATGCCGTAGGTGCCCGGCTCTCGCTCCCGGCAGCCTTCGGCACGGCTGAGCCCTGCTCGAGCACTTCCAGCTCGGCCAGGGCTGCGTCATGGCGGGCCTCATCTATGGAGAGCTGTGTCTCAGCCTCCTCGATCTCGGCATCGGATACCAGGTCTTTACCGGCAAGGCCCTCGAGGCGCTTGACAATTCTGCGCGACTGGTCCAGGCGGTACTGACTTGTCTTCACGGCCTCTCTGGCGTAGACAAGTTCCTCGGGTGTGGCGGTCGGCACAATCTCGGCCAGACGCCGGCCTTTCGTCACGGCCTCACCCTCTTCGGCGAAGAATCTTCGAACCACACCGCCTAGTTTTGATTTAACCTCAGCTTCGGCCAGGGGCCTGATCTCACCGGTGGCCACGACCGCCTTGGTTATGGTGCCCTTCTCAGCGGTGACCATCCTGACGTCCGGGACCGCGGCCGTCCTGGTGCGTTGATATGCGGTCACAGCCAATATGGCGACGATGACCACCACCACGATTATTATGATTACCTTCCTCAAGACGTGCCCTCCTTTCGAGGCCGGTCTATTCGTCTACCGGACGGGCCATTTCCTCAAGCACCAACACCCGGGTCTTGCACCTTGCCTGGAATTCCCTGGCGTCCTCCAAGGTCCCAACGATCTTTCCCCAGTGCATGGGTATGGCCACCTCAGGCTTTATGATATCGGCTGCTTCGGCTGCCTCGGCGGCATTCATCGTGTACGTTCCCCCGATCGGAAGGAGAGCTATATCCGCTGTGATATGCTCCATTTCGGGTATGAGGTCGGTATCGCCGGCGTGGTAAATGGTCCTATCCTCCAGGTGAATAATGAAACCCGCATAGCCCTTCTCTTTGGGATGAAACTTCTTCCCGATATTGTACGCCGGTACCGCTTCGATCATGATGTCATTGGCCGTAACGGTGTCACCGGGTGCCATAGTGCGCGAACGCTTGATAGCCTCGGGGAGATCCTCAATCACCGACTCAATCGAGATGACGATGCTTGAGGGTCCGGAAAGCCTCTTGATGGCATCGGGAGAGAAATGGTCGGCGTGGTCGTGGGTCACGAGGACGAGGTCGGCCCTGGGGAGCCGGTCGGCAAGCCCCTGCGGTATATCATAGGGGTCGATGTAGATTACCTGTCCGCTCTCTATGAGAAAGGATGCGTGCCCGAGCCATCGGATCCCTTCTACCAGGCTATCCAGGGGCGCCATCAGCTCCTCGTCGTACTCGAAAACCTCATCGCTGTCATCGCCGTATGCCTCGAAGGACTCATCGATATCGCCCTCCTCGATCTGAGCGAGTATCGTGCCGATCGAGGGGTTCCCCGGGCAAAAGGGCGCGCCCGCAAAGGCCGCGATCGCCGCGCACAAAAGAGCCGCATGCTTCACTCTGAGTCTCAAGGGGCATCACCTCCATCGTTATCATAAACACAACCGTCTACAGGGGAATAATACCGATCACACTATAAACCACGGTCCGGGGGAATTCAAGCGAAGTAAGGTGCCCGCCTTCATGGGGGCGGGAGTGGGGATGCTACGAAACGAGGGGTGCCGTCCCGGCATTGCTTGCGGGGCGAGCGGAACGCAGCAGGTGGGCGTCCTTGACCGGCTCAATTACTTCACGCGGAGCGTCGGCAGCCGATTAAGCGCAGCTGCCAGCTCGATCCCGCGGAAGGCGGCGTAATCGCCCATCGCCCTCCGGTCTATGATATCGAGACCGTCCCGCTCGATATCCGCCAGCACCAGGTGGAGGATCTCCGCAAGCGTCCGCTGCCCGTCCATGTACTTGCTCCGGGCATAGTAGAGCGCCTGACCTATGGCATTCACCTGGCTGGGATGGACAAGCCCCTCCACGCGGGATAGATCGATAGTATGTCTGCCGAAGAGAATGGTCTTGAGCCCGCGGCCCGATATCTTGACATCGCGTCGACCCTTGCTGGGATCGAGGCTTTCCTTCATGGGTACCCTGGGGCCGGCACTCCCAAAGGCCGAGCCCCCTTCTTCCTGCCTCTCACTGGCGTACTTCGCAGCGATAGCCCTCGCCTCGGCGGTCACATCGGCGGCCGTGAAACTCTCCATGGCGATCACCCTGTCGGCCACGTCAAAATAGTCTCCGCTACCACCCATAACCAGAATTGTGGATACACCCCGGTCAGAGCGGAGGTGTCTGATCTTGTCCACGAAGGGGGTTATGGGTTCTTTGTCCTTGGATATCAACTCCTGCATGCGGTGGTCGCGTATCATGAAGTTGGTGGCTGCGGTATCCTCGTCCGTCAGGATCAAGCTCGCTCCAGCCTCGATCGCTTCCACTATGTTGGCCGCCTGGGACGTCGAACCGCTGGCGTTCTCGGTTGAGAAGGCGCAGGTATCCTCACCGAAGGGCAGATTGCTTATGAAGGGTGATATGTCGACCCGCTCGACCCTTCTCCCATCCTCGGCCCTTATCTTTATAGCCCCGGGATCGGTTACTGTGAATTCCCTGCCGTCGCCGGGTATGTGGTTGTAGATGCCCCGTTCTATAGCGTTAAGAAGCGTGGACTTGCCGTGGTACCCGCCGCCGACGATTAGACTTACGCCTGCGGGTATACCCATGCCTGCGATCGTACCTGCATTCGGGAGGGTGAAGCCGACCCGCAAGGACTCCGGGGATCTGAACCTGACCACCCGGCCCTTATCAAGCGGCCTGTCGTCTACTCCGCTTCTTCTGGGTAGCACCGCATTGTCGGCTATGAACGCAACCAGCCCCTGTCGGGTTATGGCCCCCCGGAGATAGTCCGCGTCCTCGTTGGTCTCCACATGTTTCAACAGAGCGGCGGTATCCTCCTCAAGCGAAGCGTAGAACAACGAAGCGGCGACTATCCGGGGAACGAGTCCGAGCAGGATATGGTCGGCCTCCTGAGCGAGGATTCTGCGGCCCCTGGCCGGCAGGCCCACATGAAAACGGGCCTCCAGTCCCCCATCGTCTACGATAACGGCCGTTCGCTCAAGGATCTCTTGGCCCGGGCTGTCAATCCCTATGAGCCCGCTCTTGCCCGATCCCGCCCTGCGGCCGGCCATCCGGCACCCGGAGTCGAAACGCCTGAGCAGGTAGTCGGCCAGCCCCACCTTTCTGAGTTTGTTGCCGTAAGCCTCCCGCGGGAAACCGGCGTTCTTATGGGCCACCTCGACCCGGAGCCTGCTCGGTGATGCGAAGGGATCACCCTGAACATGGTCGATAAAAAGGGTGAAATCCGGGAAACCGTAGGCTCCCTCTATGTCCTTATAAGCCTTGTAGCCCCGACCGTCGATCCGGCGAAGCATCCGTCTCAGATCATCGGGATCGCGGCTTGTCTGGTGAACCACGGTAATAGCCTCACAGGTTAGACTTCGAGACTGGACTTTACAACATTCCTATCCGGGTGTTCAAGTCTGTCGTGAACGACTCCCATGCAATGCGGTAGTTTCCATGGTGCGTGTCTCAAGATATGGAGGTATGACGGCGGCTAATCTACGCATATCACGGATGCAGTTCGTTATTTGCCTAAGGTGGATCGGCATAAGTGTCGATGGAAACCTAGATTGAGTCGCCATGGAGCTGACTCGGATGAAGGGTGGTGACCAGAATGCAGTGTTTTGTGGCAAGGCAGCCGATCTTCGACAGACGTCTCAAC
Organism: bacterium; assembly: GCA_025774115.1. Lineage (GTDB taxonomy): Bacteria > Arandabacterota > Arandabacteria > Arandabacterales > Arandabacteraceae > JALGWN01. The sequence continues at coordinate 2,596 of JALGWN010000091.1, read as the reverse complement.
GTTTTCGCTTACGAGCTGCTGTTTCGTTCCGGCTTCGACAACTTCTGTGATATCGACGGCTCGGAGGGAGATATTGCCTCTTCCGATGTCCTGACAACAAGCTTCGTACTTACCGGCCTTCAGGAACTTACAGGCGGCAGGAAGGCTTCGATCAACTTCACGCGCAATCTCCTGCTCCAGGAAATCCCCACACTCTTTCCATCAAACATGCTCCTTGTAGAGGTGCTTGAGGATGTAATCCCCAAACCGAACATAGTAGCGGTGTGCAGGAAACTGAAGAATTCAGGTTATACAATTCTGCTGGATGATTTCACGCCAGAGTATCTCCAGAGTCCTTTGTTGGAGATTGCCGACATAATCAAGGTGGATTTCGGCAGGTGTTCCGTCCCCGACAGAGAAGATATTCCACGGCGCCTGGAGAATAGTGGCTTGCTCTTCCTTGCAGAGAAGGTGGAGTCTGTGGATCAGTTCAAGCAGGCTATCGGATCGAACTATACCTATTTCCAGGGATATTTCTTCAGCAAACCCGTTGTGCGCTCCGATAGCACAATCCCCGGCTCAAAGCTGGTGTACCTAAGGATATTGAATGAAATAAGTAAGCTAGGCGTGGACTTCACAGACATTGAAGAGATCGTGAAACAGGATGTGTCCCTGTCATACAAACTGCTACGGTTCATCAACTCGGCCTATTTCGGGCTTCAACAGCCTATCACTTCGATCGGGAACGGACTAGCCCTTCTTGGCATGCGGGAGATCAGAAAGTGGGTTGCACTCAGCGCACTTAGTTACTTGGCCGAGGACAAACCAGAGGAACTGATCGTCCACTCACTCGTAAGAGCCCGGCTTTGCGAATGCCTTGCAGGTGAGATCGGGCTGACGAACCGGGGCGCCGAGCTCTTTCTAATGGGAATGTTTTCGCTTGTCGATGCCATAATGGAAAAGCCGATGTCGGAGATTCTCGGGCAATTGCCGTTGACAGAGGAAACCAAGTCTGCGTTGCTCGGCGCCGATCACCTTTTCAGAGAAATCTTGGACACGGTAGTGTCTTACGAAAGAGGTGATTGGGATGGATTTTCCAAGCTGGCCTCGGGTATCAATCTGGGAGAGGATGTCATGCCGACTCTGTATCAGGACTGTGTGAGGTGGGTCGACCAGGTGCTACGGACCCACGTCGGTGAGCCACATAGAAGCGGAGCTACAACATGACCCGGAGCACGTCGCTGTTCATCTGTGATCAGCGGCCTCGCGTCCTAAACGGAAGGCCTTGCGGTTGACCTCAACCACTTGCTCGCCGCGATTCTTGAAGAGAACCTCGATGAACTCCAGAAGGTCGGCCTCTTCCAGGATGAGGTGGGATGACGCCGCGCCTAGCATCACCATGTTCTGTGCCCTGCCGGACCCCGCCTCGCGGGCGAGCTCCCCAGAATCCACCACAATGCTACCATGCACCTCGCGGATTCCACCAAGGATCTCATCGATATCCGGATAGTCGGGGATGTTTATCATCGGGGTGCTGCTCGTAACGATACAACCCTCGGGTTGAAGGTAATCGATGTAACGCAGCGTCTCGAGGGGCTCCACGCTCAGGATCATGTCCGCCCGCCCTTTGGGTATAAGATCGCTGTGCACCTCCTCCTCGGAAAGCCTGAGGTGGCTCTGAACCGCCCCCCCACGTTGGGCCATGCCGTGGACTTCGGCCTGCTTGATCTTCAACCCCTTCTTGAGCGCGGCATTGTCTATGACGAATGCTATGGAGAGAATACCCTGGCCTCCGACACCGGCAAGCACAATGTCCTGTTTCATCTACTCGCTCCTCCTACGCTTCCGGGCTTCCTGGATGCACTCGCGTACGGCGACTACTACGGAAAGGCCCTTGTAGGCCAGCTCCTCTCCTATGGTCCGGGCATTGGCCTCCAGATTCTTGGGTAGAGGTTCGATGACCTTGATGTGATCTTTCGCCACCCCTGTCCCTTCTATCATACGTATGAGTCTTTTGCCCGAGGCGAAGCTCGGCTGCCCTCCGGTCATGGCCACGGTGCTGTTGTCCACGATTATCACCGTCATATCGCTGTCCGATGCGGCCGCGTCGATGAGCGGTGTAAGCCCGGAGTGCCCGAAGGTGGAATCCCCGATCACGGCGATCGAGGGGCGAATCCCCGCATCCGCTCCTCCCTTGGCCATGCTCACACTGGCACCCATACAGACACAGGTGTTGATCGCCTGGTAGGGTGGGAGGGCACCGAGGGTATAGCATCCGATATCGCTGAATACGCTGGCTTGACCGTAGTCCCTGAGCGCCTGCTTGAGCGCGTGGAAGGTATCGGCGTGGGGGCACCCCTTGCAGAGTTGGGGAGGGCGGGATGCCTGTTTCCCCGTCCCTTTCCGCCCTGTCGTCAGGGGCTTAAGGCTAAGCGCCGCCCTGACCACCTCGGGGTTAAGTTCGCCCGTCGCGGGAAGCTCGCCTGAGAGTTTTCCCCGGATACGCTTGCCGGGTATGCCGAAGAGACCCCTGAGACTCCGCTCTATGAACGGGTAACCCTCCTCCACTATGACTACCGTCTCCACATGCTCGACCAGACTGCGGATGAGACCCTCC
>JALGWN010000264.1 GCA_025774115.1 bacterium | reverse complement strand
TGCATAAAGAAATTCCCATACTGGACCCGCGGCCCTCCATGTATTTCCAGTATGGACGGATACTTCCGCGTCCGCCTGAAACCGGGGGGTTTGAGGATCCAGCCTTGAAGCCTGTTGCCCTCAGCCCCCTTGATCCAGACTTCCTCGACGGCACCGAGGCCTATGTTCCCAAGTATCCGGTCGTTTACATGGGTGAGCCTCGTCTTCCTCCCGGTGGCCGCATCCCGAAACCAGATGTCTCCCGGATAGGTCATGTCGGCATGAAAGTAGGCGAGCCCGGATTGGGCGCGGTCGAAGGAATAGGCCCCTACGACGCCTTTGTCTCCCAGTGTGATTTCAAGACTCTGCCTGTCCCCCGAGGGCCCAATCGAATAAAGATGCGTGTCACCGTGGCGGGCAACCTGGAAGTAGATCCGGGTCCCATCCCTGGCGAATACCGGTGGTTTCATTGCAGGGCTGCCCGGAAGATCGTTGATGGTCCAGCTCGTGCAATTGATGTCGAATTTCCCCGTGAGGTTCTTGGCCTTTGACTTGCCGCTCGCGGGTACGAGCCAGAGGCTCGAGTTCTTCCACCACTTGCCCTTGCCTTCGATCCCCAGATAGGCGATCGATCTGCCATCGGGCGAGAAGACGGGTGTCCCCTTCGGGCCGAAGGGCGTCGGGATCTTCCTGTCTCTCCCCCCGCCGGCCGGTATGACAAAGACATCCATAGCATCGGGGTCGAGATCGGGGGCATCGGTCCGGTTGGAGATAAAGACTATGTGCTTGCCGTCGGGTGACCAGTTGGGCTCACGCTCATCATGGATGTCGCCGTCGGTAAGCTGCTTACGTCTGCCGCTTCCGGCATCCACCGTCCAGAGGTGCCAACGCTCCCTCGGGAGGAAACCGATGCCATCCTCCTTGTAGAACACGCGCTCTATGTGTCGGGCCACCACGCCGAGCTTCTTTTTCTGCTCGTCTCGCTCGCGCTCTATTTCATCTGTGTCTCTCTTCCTGACCTGACACACGAACCGCTTGCCGTCCGGAGACCACTCGAATGCTCCGATCGTACCCTTGAAATCCGTCACACGCCTGGCTTCTCCACCGGTAAAAGGTATGACGTAAATCTGGGCCTGCTTCTCCTCATCCCGGTTTGACAGAAAGGCAATCCGCCCACCGTCCGGAGACCACTTCGGCTCGCTATCCGCTTGATCCCCGAAGGTGAATTGACGCGGGGCCCCATTGGAGACAGGCACCACCCAGAGATTCGAGTGCTTTTTCTCACTTTTCTTCTCTACGCGCTGAAGGCTGTACGCAACGTGGCGTCCATCAGGGGATAACTCACACCCACCTACGAGCTGGAACCCATATAGATCCTCAGCCCTCATTCTCCGTCTGTTCCGTCCGGGCATGGCCACTCCTTTCAGGAATTCGATCTTAAAGAGTCGGGGCAACTCAATCCGAGCCCTCCATCGACGATGTTACCTTACCGTCCTTGTAGCCTGATGCTACCAGTCTATACTCAGCCTCCAACTTGATCAATAGCAATGAGCGACCCCTATCGGGTGCTTTCGACTTTCCGGGCATGGAGGCCCGCATATAGGCGGCAAGTGCATTAACGGTGTCAGGCTTGCATAGTTGCACTTTCGACGAAAGTGCAACTATGCAAGCCTGACACCGAACTTGTTCGATCATATAGAGACGCAGCGCAAGGGAAGCGGTGTGTGTAATAGGCGGAGTATATAGCTCGCATACTGAGATATAGTCGTCTTAAACTCAAATTAATGCTTGACTGCGTTAATTACATTATGATATAATCCGTTCCGTCGAGGGAAGCTGCGTTGGTCTAGCTTTGGCGAGCGATAGTTCGCTCGAAGGGAGGTGGAATCAGGGAGGAATTTCTACTGGCGACCTTCAGGAGACTGCTTGATTGTGTCACACTGGTCTCCTGAGAAAAAGGAGGTTTTCTGATGAGGTTTTGTTTAGTACTCGCGTTAGTGCTGGTGCTTGCCACATCTGCGTTCGCCCTCGAGAAGAAGGCGTACCAGATGAGGGAAGACTTTGGCGCTGAGCCGCTTTACGATGTTATGCTCAGCTACTACTACTACGTTCCCTGCCCGACCTATTCCTGGTTCTGGGCATTCACAGGCTGGACACCCGGTGAGATCATCGGTCATTGCTTCGACATCGGTGCTCAGGGAACCGGGGGCAATCCCCCTGCCGATCCGGGAGCCTGCCATGAGCTCGAGCAGATCCGTATCCTCGATTTCGCGGGTTACGGAACGGTTTATCCGGGCCTGTTCACGATCACGTTTGACGTGTTCTGCCTCCAGGCGGAATGCTGTTACGGGCCTGAGCCTATTATCCACCTGTGGAACAGCGGTCCTGTGGAGACAGGCTATGCGTGGAACTACTTTGCGGTGGATACAGATCCGCTCACACCGGAAGTAATAGATCCCCTCTGCTTGACTCCGTGCTGGTCTCCGGACCTTTTCTCGATCCTCGTTACAGCCACTCACATCGGTCCGAACGGTACTTATCCCGCATGGGGATTTGACAACATTTCGACCGCGGTCGAGACCGGCTGTATCCTGCACGACTATGGCTGTCTGCCGGCTCTCTACCCGAGAGGCCCGTGTGGCGGACCGCCGCCGAAGGTACACAGCGGCTACATCGGCTATTGGTTCTTCGAGAACTGGCCGATGCCTTGCTTCGTGGACGGCCGTGACACCACTCCGGACGGCTCCCAGTTTGGCTGCATCGAGTTGGCGTGGAAGATCTATCTGGTTTGTAGTGGACCGACCGCGACTCAGCCCAGCACCTGGGGCAACATCAAGTCG
>JALGWN010000263.1 GCA_025774115.1 bacterium | reverse complement strand
TACATCAAACACCAGCAACCCGGAATCCTGGTCACAGACGTATGCGTAATTGCCCTCTACGGCCACTCTCCAGGCATAGCCCGGAGTGTCATAGATTGCTGCAAGCACGGGGCTCGAGACCGAACTGACATCCAAAACCACAAGACCCGCCCCCCCGTCGGCCACGTAGGCATAGTTGCCAGCGACGGCCACACCCTCTGCCAGATACGAGGTGTTGTAGCTCCCAGCATATACTGGGTTTGCGGGGTCACTTATGTCTGCTATCTGAAGGCCCTCTGTGTTATCTGCTATATAGGCATAGTCGCCGACTACCTCCACCCCGTATGCATAGCCCGGGCTTGCATACTCCCCCTCGTAAGTGGGGGTCATGGGACTGGCGATGTCAACTACCTGAAGACCCGAAACGACATCGGCTACATAGGCGTAGTTCCCCGCAATGGCGACGTCGGAGGCATGGTAGGGGGTATTGTAGGTGCCGGTATAAGTTGGATGTGTCGGGTCAAGTATGTTTATGATCTGAAGGCCCGAAGCTCCGTCCGCAACATAGGCGTAGCCCCCCCAGACCGCCACCGCATCCGCCCGCCCCGGGGTGTCATAGCCGCCGGCATAAGTCGGATTCGCCGGGTCGCTTATGTCCAACACCACAAGTCCGTCAAGATAAGCAGCCACATAAGCATAATCTCCTGAAATAGCTACGTCAGCAGCCGGGCTTGACGTGTCGTAACAGCCTATCTGCCTGATTGCGAACCCCGGGAGTTTGAGCTCGCCCGCCGTGGTATCCCATGATGCCGAGGTCTCATTGGCGTCCCAGTAGTCCAGGGTGGTGAAATACTCATAGTAGGTGCCGTCTGCTCCCCATGCCGGCAGCGAGATCAGAAGGCATGCTAATGCAACGATTCCGTACATATACTCTCTCACAATGGTGTCCCCTTTCTGCGGCTAATCAGCCCTTGCAAACCTGACAAGGGTAGCACGGCGAAGGCTCTACGTCAATGAAGGCGAGGCTTCTGGAAGGTCTGCCTTTGATGCAGAGTGGTTCCCCGGGCTGCCATCCCAAAGCGTGCTTCTGTGGGATCGTTTTGCCCTCGGAATCAAGCAAATGGCTAGAGGCAAGATAAGGATCACTGTACCTGATCAGCACGCCCACATATGCAACCATGGCTATGGCCCATGAGATTTTGGAGCACACCACCCCGCTTGGAGGTAGTGTACGATAGAGTCCGCAGACTTTGTGTGTTGACAAGGCAATCCCGGGTGTGATAGGATATAAGTCCAATCTGGTAACGTATTCGATTATCAATCTTGTGTGTATCAGGACAGCCAAAGCGATGACGGTCAGGATCGAGGAGGCGGACTCCGCCTGTTCCCTTGCCACTTGCCCGCAGGCAGCCCAGAAAGCATAAGGGTAGAAGGACACCGGTGCGGAGTTATGAACTGAAGGCAGGTGGGGTTTATCCCCGCTGTGGTCGGCGCGGATGCAGGCACGGAGATTCGTGGTTAGCCGAGTTCGACTCCCTGGTCGACTACACCCTCAACTGCAGCTAACCGGTAACCGCGCGTATATCCCCGGTAATTCATTTTCAAGCTGGGAATTAACCGCCCCGTGGCCGTTGCCGCAGGGCATTTTGTCTTGTGAATTGATTTAATAGGTCTTTGCAGTGTAGATCGCTGATGCCGGTTTGCTCGCATGCAAGATGCCTATGGGGGACCGGGTGGCAGAGAATCGAGGGAGGAGATTGTCATGAGAACGCGCTTCAGTTGTAACGCCCCAAGGTGCTTCGCATCTCGCGGAGTCATCACGCTACTCGCAGTGCTCATCTTACTGGTGAGCGCGGCCGGTGCGCTCCATGCCCAGGACAGTGCGAACGCGCGCCTGAGCTATTCGGTGGCGATAAACGGCGACCGTGCGGTGGTGGGGGCCGAGTGGGAGGATGGGTTCAAGGGAGCGGTGTATGTGCTCCGCAATGACGGCGGCACGTGGGTGGTGGAGCAGCGGCTCTCGCCCGCCAACCTGGGCAGGTTCGACCACTTCGGCGGCTCGGTAGCGATGGCGGGCGACGTCATCGTCGTTGGAGCCGCGTGGCACGATCTCTTCAGAGGCGCCGCGTATGTCTTCAAGCGGAATGGTGACGAGTGGATGCAGCAGCAGAAGCTGACGGCAGGCGACGCGGTGGTCGAAGCCTACTTCGGGCGTTCGGTTCTTATCGATGGCAACGCGGTTCTCGTGGCTTCAAGCATGGGGGGTGACGCGGGCGGACGGAGTGACGTAGGTGCGACATACCGGTTTATGCCGAGCGGCGATCGCTGGGTCCAGGCGGAAAAAACCAGTGGCGCCCAAGTTTTAAGCGAGGCATTCGCCGAGGGAGGGCTTGCTGAAGCCAGCGCGACAGCGAGCGATGTACTTGACGCTGTCGAAGAAGCGCGGAGTGAGGGCCAAGCGCCGCCTCTCTTGTCTGCCGGTCCGCCGGAGCCACCCGATTCGGTCAAGGCGACCGGCTGCACCCTCGTGCCCCTGGAGGCCGAGGTCATGGTTACCTGGTGGCCTCATGTCCAGCAGGATGCAATCGTTTACATGGCCCGTCGCGATGGCGATCTGCTCTCGGTCGTGTCGAGTGACGAGACGCAATACAGTGACACGAGCGCCGAATTGAATGAGACATATGATTACTGCGTCACCGTCAAGGACATGTCCGGAGTAGAAAGCGCCGCTGCCTGTGACTCCGGGGGCCGCATCATCCGGGCACCCGGCTCGGTGGCCGCCTCCGACGGGGAGTTCGTGGATAGCGTACGAATCACGTGGGTGGACATGTCATCCATCAACACGGGGT
>JALGWN010000262.1 GCA_025774115.1 bacterium | reverse complement strand
GCAGCAGGGGCCGGCACAGCGAGGCATGCGCGTGTTCTTCGGGAACCGGAAGCCCCTTGTGTCTCGGGTGTTCCACCTAGTAAACTCAAGTACTATGTCTCTTGTAACCACACAGAATCTCGGGAAATCGTTCGGTGCCGTGGATATTTTCTCGGGACTGTCCCTCGGTATCCCCCACGGGGCGCGCATTGCCGTTGTCGGCCCCAATGGGATTGGGAAGACCACACTGCTGCGCATAATCGCCGGCGAAGACACGCCTTCGGTGGGAAGCATCCACCGCTCCAAGGCCTTGACTATAGGCTATCTGCCGCAGGAGTCGGTCGTCGAATCCGAAAACACACTCTGGGGCGAATGTCTCATCCCCTTCCGTGAGCTCCGCGATCTTCAGGCCGAGCTCAACCGACTCGAGACTGAAATGGCCGACCCTGAAAAGGCCGATGAGGCAATGGAGGCATACGGCACTCACCAAGCCCGGTTCGAACAGGCGGGGGGATACACCTTTGAGAGCCGGATTCGCAAGGTCTTGGCCGGTCTGGGGTTTTCGGACGAGGAATTCGAGATGCCGCTCGCCTGCCTTTCCGGCGGACAGCGCACACGGGCGCTGCTCGGGCGGCTGCTTCTGGAAGGACCCAACCTGCTCATTCTGGATGAGCCCACCAACCATCTCGATACGGTAGCCATAGAGTGGCTGGAGAACTACATAAAGGAATGGGACGGTGCCGTGCTTGTGGTTTCCCACGATCGCTATCTCCTGGACAAGGTCTGCAACAACACCTGGGAGATGGGCCGTGCGGGTATCGAGACCTATCGCGGAAATTACAGCCATTACCTAAAGCAGCGACAGGAGCGCTGGGAGCTGCGGTCAAAGGAGTTCGAGGCTGAGAAAGCCCGGCTGATGAGTGATATGGAGTATATCAGACGGAATATCTCCGCCCAGAATGTCGCCCAGGCAAGGGGACGCCTGAAACGCTTGAGTCGCCAGATTCAGGCCATCGAGCAAATCGGTGTTGAAGCCATGCGGGGCAGGTCATGGCTCCGGATAAGCGGGGATGTGCAGATCACTACGAGTGTCATGAGCCCTGGGGAAGCCGAACAGCGCCTCAGAGCCCTTCAGAACCCGGTGCAGCGTCCCAGGCAGCTTAAGTTCAAACTCCGAGCCGCCAAGCGGGGGGGCAACATCGTGCTGCGGACCGGCGATCTCGAGATCGGCTATCCGGGTAACCATCTCTTCGAGGCCCCGGATATTGTGCTCCGCCGCCAGGAATGTGCGGCCTTGATAGGCCCCAACGGGTCCGGTAAGACCACCTTCATAAAGACCATCCTTGCGAGACTCGAACCACTTGGGGGAGAGGTCGAGCTCGGAGCGAGCCTCGATATCGGCTATTTCGCCCAGGCCCATGAGGATCTTAAGCCCGGCAATAGCCTTGTTGAGGAAATCGAAAGTGTTGCACCCCAGATGCTCCTGGGAGACATCCGCAGCCATCTGGCCCGGTATCTCTTTACAGGGGACGATGTTTTGAAGAAAGTCAGCGTGCTCTCCGGTGGTGAGCGGGGGCGTCTGGCCCTCGCCAGACTTGCCCTCGGTCATGCCAACGTGCTCCTGCTCGATGAGCCGACCAATCATCTCGATATCCCCTCACAGGAAGTTCTCCAAAACGTGCTTGCCGAGTTTGAGGGGACCGTAGTCGTTGTGTCCCACGATCGGTATCTGATCGACGCCCTCGCCACTCAGGTTTGGGAGATCGATAAACGTGAGGCCGTGCTCAGGGTTTTCGAAGGGACCTATAGCGAGTATCGCTCCCACAAAGAGGCTGCCGCGGCCCAGGATCCTGAGGTGGAAGAGGCGCGCTCTCAGAAGAAGGAAGATTACCGCAGGGCGCGGGCTGCCAAGAACCGCGAGATCGCCGAGGAGCGGCGTCGCAAGGTGCGCTTGGCGGAGCTGGAGGCACGCATCCGCGAACTGGAGGAGGAGCTCGAAACCCTCGGCAGACAGCTGGCCAACCCGCCGCCGGACCGCGCCGAGGTTCAGCGTATCGGCGAGGACTACATGCGAGCCGAGAGTAACCTCGAAATCGTAATGGAAGAGCTGGAACGCTTCCAGGAGTGAGCGGACCTTAGCCCGGATTATTCACAAGCCCTCTGCTGCGGCGTCGTATCTGCCAGCACTGGCGGCGTCATCCTTGCTCGCCGATCCTCAGCGTATCTTTCAAATACGCCTCCGGTCGACTCGCTCGTCTTCCTTGCCATCCCTGCCATCTCCGGCGTCTCGCGACGATGTTTGTGAATAATCCGGGCTAGGGGACCGTGATCTTTCTTATGTCGCTTGCCATGCTGTTACCGACCCTGGCGAAGTAGATGCCGGCCGGGGCCTTCTCCTTGCCGCTGATAAGACCGTTCCATGTTGCCGTGTAGATCCCGGGCGACATGTCCATGTCGTTGAGTACAGCAACCGTCCGGCCCTTAAGATCGTAAATCGCAAAAGTAACGCGGTCACTCACCATCGTGTGGTAGGCAAACTTGAACTGTCCGACAGGAGAATTCCCTGACTCACAGGTAAGCAGGCAGATCTCCTCCCCCGTCTTCTCGTCTTCAAAGACCCCACTGAGTACCACGGCACAGTCTGTACCCGCGATCGGCTCGCCGGTCACCAGTTTCCCGCCGAGGCCGAGCTCTATTCCCTCTCCCGGGCTGCCTGCAAGGTCGAAGGCCTCAACGATGTCCTTAATGAAGAAATGGAACTCGAGATCGTCGATCCCGTCACCGCGCAGCTTGTGACAGGCGCAGAGTCCTCCGACAATCGGTGTCCCGACGTCCGCATAGGCCCACCTGACAGGCT
>JALGWN010000090.1 GCA_025774115.1 bacterium | reverse complement strand
CATTGCCCATGTAGTGATTCTTATCACCCGACATCACCATCGCCTTGACTGATGGTTCTCTTCCTGATCAAGTGCACCGACCGCAGCACCAAGGGGATTAAAAAGTCTGAGTGCGCTCCATCCATTCAAGCATGACGCGAAGTGCAAGACCGATATTGCCTATCTGGCAGTGGTTCTGAGCGTGTTCCCGGCGTGTGAAGACCCGGGCTGTTACCGATCTCGCACCGGTCAGGGCCCTGACCTGCTTTGCATGCATCTTGAAGGGGATGAAGTGGTCTTCCTTCCCCATAAGAATGAGGACATCCTGCTTTACAAGGTCCGAATGAAGGTTCCTGGCATTCATCCAGAGCGCGACATCTGCGGCCTCTACAGGGGTCTTCGAGTCGGTGATATACATCAGATTACCGAGGGACCATGCATGCATCGGATCCTTCCGCATCTTCTTCAAGGTGACCTTGTTTGTGAAACCCTTGAAGTACTTGAAGAACAGTTTCATCAAGAAGAGGGCAGCAGGATTGGAAAACTGGGTATAGTCATAGGCTATGCCTAAGGCGATTACCATCTTTATCCGAGGTTCGAAGGCGGCCGCCCTGAAACATAGGTAGCCCCCCATCGATATGCCGAGCCATGTGACATCTTCCAGATTGAAGTGGTCCAATACAGCCTTCGCGGGCTTTTCCCACTCGGGGTCCAGAACGAGGCCGTGTTTCCTGCGGGCACCCCCCTGCCCCGGGCCATCAAAGGCGACGACCTCGTAGCCATGATCTGCGAAGCATCTCATCATGGAGTAGAACTCCTCGATGAAGGAGTCGAAGCCTCCATGGATCACTATTGTGCCTTTGAGTTCGCTGGCTCGATGGGGGATTCTCATAGTGGGCAGGCCCGCCCCCTCATAGGGGACTTCCGACCGCTCGATACCCTCGTCGGCAAAGCCCCGGTAGAAGAGCGAGATGAACTTGTCATAGAGCTTCTCTTTGTCGGGATCTTCCCGGGAGGTATAGAATTCAGCGGCCCGATAGCAAAATGCTGCTTCGATGAGGCCCTCCCGAGCAAGGGCCGCGTCCGCCTGCTTGAGCATCTCCGCTTTCCAATCCGCGAAAGATGCCACCCTCTCCCCCACCTCCCTCATGGCTTCCAAACCGAGGTAACCGAGGGAGTGCCAGCGGTTAAGCTGGTAGTTGAAGATCTGGTCCTTATGAAATGTATGGTAGCCGACCGGGAAGGCAGATTCGCTCTGCTTCATTCTCCGGACCTCCTCATAATGTGATTTCCGCCATCATACCACACCGCCAGGACAGACACTATAGGGGATGTTGAAGAAGCCCCACCGAAAGAGGTTTCCCCGGCCACGGAAGCGCTAGATCTGGAACAGATACTGCATCTTCATGAAGTACTGGCGGTCCGTCAGGTTCCAGCCTTCGCGGCCGTCCGCCTCCCGGTCCAGGTCCTTGTAGTGGCGGGTCGAACCGATGTAGAAGATCGAGAGCGGGTTGAGCTGGTAAGTGATCAGCGGGTCTGCGTCCCAGGTGTCCCTACGATCGTTGTAGCGGAGTGTGAGACGCGCCGAGAGCGCACGCATTATCTGAAGCCGCAGGCTGGAGTTGATGGTGGACTGCGAGTACAATTGCTCTCCGGTCTCTACGGCGTCACTTTCAGTATGACTAAAGGACACCTGAGCCAGCAAGCGGTCGATCGGCCTTACATCCACCGACAGACCGTATCTGGTCTCCTTGCCCATCACCGTATCCGATCTAGCTATGACGTGCCCGTAGTTTATGTTGCCTCCGAAACTGACAGTTCCAGTCGGTTGGATATGAACACAGGTATGCGCCATCCATATGTCGTCAAACTGCGTACCCCCGAAGAACTCGTTGCTGTATAGATACTGCGAGTGCATCTCGGCCTGGGCCGCCCGCAGTTTGAAGGTAAGATTGGTTCTCACCCATTCGTCCTTCTTGACCCCATCGAAGTTCCAGGCCCGGCCGAAATCGGAACTGCTATAGATGTGGTCCCAGACGGTGCTCTCCTCGAAACGCAGGATGCCGTTAACCCAGACATTCGCTCCCCTTGAGTTATTCGAGGGCTCGAAACCGCTTTCCGCACGGAAGGTGGGGCTCCGCTCCCGATAGTCCGCCCCTATCTCGTAGTTGCGCGTGTCGCGGTTAAAACCCATCTGCCATGCATGGCCCCAGAATTCCTCGCCGTCCAAGGCGGCTGTGTACTTGCCCCCGTCGAACAACTGACTCTGGAGCGAAGTATCCCCGAGGGTCGTGTCGTTGACCTCACTGGTGTGGGTGCCCAGGACCTGGAACAGCATCATATTGCTCGGCGAAAGCCGGAACCGCCCGTCGAAACCGAGAAGCGAGCCCGAGCCTCCACTGTCGAAGCGCCGGTCGGTGGCGACAAGACCCAAGTAGGTCTGCTCGCCGAAGTCCTTCTTTGCGCGGATAATGTTGGAATAGCTCTTACCGTTTTCCACAAACTCACTGCTCTCCTCGAAGGGCAGGATTATAACCGAATGCTCGTCCCGGGCCGAGAGCATGGCCACGCTGTTGGCCCCCTTACGCCAGGTCATCTTTCCGGCCACGAGCGGATCGTTGATCGATCGTGTGTACACTGCTTCGAAGTGGGTCTCGAAGAGGTCACTACCCTCCTGGAAGAAGGGCCGCGCCTCAGAATAGAAGAGAGCGAAGGTGCTATTGACATCTATCTGGGCCACATCGGATTCGACCTGGCTGAAGTCGGGGTTAACCGTGGCCTCGGCGGTAAGCTCCGAAGAGAAGTCATAGGCGATCCCCAGACCTATGTCCCCATCGATCTTGTCGTTCTTAAACTCGGCAGCATCATCGAGCGAACCGGCCTGATGTGCCACCACCGTGGGCAAGATCTCCAATCCCGAGCCGGGCTTCACCCCCGATATACCTCTGACGGTCCCCCACTGGCAGGGCCAGCAGCTCTCGTCCCTGTCATAGGCCGCCCACGAGTACTGATAACGGGAGCCGCGGGGGCGGTTACGCCAGAAATCCACCCGCCATATCTGTTCATGGCGGTCGGGAAAGCGCAGGCTGGAGAATGGGATCGCCATCTCGGCGACCCAGCCGAAATCAGTTATGCGGCCCGCCGTCTCAAAGCTCAGGTCGTAGGTGATATCCTCGCCATTTGCCGATGAAAAGAGGAGATCGCCGGGAATGCCGTAGGGGTTTGAGGATATCTCATAGGCTAGGGTGGCTTCCCCGAAGGTATCGAGACACAGGATCACATAGTCACCTGAGAAGATCTGGTCGCGCTCACAGAGCGATGCCCGGACCTCGGTGGGATCATCATAGCAAAGCCACCCGACATAGAGATTGGCGTCGTCATAGGCGATCAAGACCTCGGTATTTACCTCGGGCTCGGTCTGGTCGCCGGGGTTGTGTTCCGCAAAGTTACCGGCCCTCACAGCATCCCGCCATCCCGGGTCATCCAGATGCCCGTCTATCTCTATCGACCCGGTGACGCGACTGATATCCAGTTCCGGGTGATACACAGGTTTGTAGTCTTTTGCCAGGCCCGGAAGGGCATACAGGGCAATCACCAGAACCCAGACGGCGAGCCAGAACATTTTCCGTTTACTTGATACGGTGCCGGACATCGTTTTCTCCCCCCCTGCTTTGTTTCGGTCTCAAGTGGAGCGTGCCCATACCCGGCAGCATTCAACCCCGATCATAACTATAGCAATGGGCGTGCCAGTCGAAGGTCCGACAATGTGGTTCTGTAACGCCTTGATTTTAAAGGGGCTTCAGCAAAGGCCTTATGATGCTTATGAGGGGCTTGTGTTGCTTTGACACGGTATTGTGACGAACTGTGACGCTACGTGGAGCAGTTGACAAACGCGTGGGATTGCAGTAAGAGACCGCCAGGGGGCCGTGAGAGGTGACCGGCACGCTGTCAACCAGGCTTGTTGTGACCCGGCCCCGGCGGATCGATATCTCCGGTCTTGTCGATTTCGGCTTTCACCTGGTTTACGGCTTTTCTGATCTCCCGGGAGGCCTTGCCGAGCGTTCGCGCGAGGTCCGGAATCCGCTTGGATCCGAAGAGGATAAGCACTACGAGAACAACCAGCAGTATTTCGGTCCCGCCAATGCCGTTAAACATCTAACACCATGCCCGTAACTGATTCGCTCACAATGGCATAACACCGTTATCTATTGCAGCGTATGAAGTGGTAACATCATCACCTAAGACCACCGTGACATCCACAAAAAAGGCGCTGCTCATCTGACAGACCACCGGGGCCCGTCCCAGGGCGGCAGCCACGGCATGGGCTTTATCGCGATCGCCTGTTCTGTCCACGACCAGGGTCTCGGTGAAGCCGAAATCGTCGGCGTTTCCAACGTACATCACATCGAACCCACAACCACGCAGGTGAGAGGCGACTTTCTCGGCAACACCGGGCCGGCCGCAACCGTTGAGAACCTCTATCACCACCGGGAGCTCGCAGACCGGGCCACGGTGCGTGAGGTGGGGTACGACACTTAAGGCCATATAGATCGCGCCTATCCCGGCGGCAAGCAAGACGGTCCTGGTCACACCGGGCATCAGGCCTTCTCCGGTCCGTCGGCCTCCCGAGCAAGCATTATCTTCTCATAGGTGTCGGTCAGGATCTCCGGCAGTACCTTGGTCTCCGAGAGCACCGGCATGAAGTTGCTGTCCCCCTCCCAACGGGGAACCATATGTACATGAATGTGGTTGGGGAAACCCGCCCCCGCACAGCGACCGATATTCATTCCCACATTGAACCCGTGGGGACCTATCGCATCCCGCAGGATCCTCTCGCTCCACCCGAGAAGATCCATGATCTCACAGGCCTCCTCGGCCTTGAGATCGCTCAGCCTTCCGACATGCCTGTAGGGCGCAACCATCAGATGGCCGGTCGTATAGGGGTATCTATTCATCATGACGAAGGCGTGCCGGCCCCGCAGCACGACCAGATCTTCACGGTCCCGTTCCCGTTCGGCCCGCTCGCAGAAAATACACTTATCGTCGTCTTCTTTTTCTATGTATTCCATTCTCCAGCCTGCGCTTAGAATCCTCATCCTTCTTTCGTCTTGCATAGATTTCCCTCACCACCTCCAGGTCCTTGACGTTGTTCACCCCCAGCATCTCCGTATGATCGGCCATACGGAGAGCCTCCACCCTGCCCCCTCTGCTCTTCATGGTCTCTATCACATCCGTAAGGTAGTACTCCATCTGTACGTTGTCCGCCTTAATGCCGAGCAGCGCGTCAAAGAGGGGCTCGGCTTTGAAACAATAGAGGCCTGCGTTTATCTCCTTTATCGCTTTGATCCCGGGGTCTGCATCCTTCTCCTCGACGATCCTTGTGAAGTTGTCGTTCTTGTCCCTGACGATCCGGCCGTAACCCGTCGCATCGGGAACCTCGGTAGTGATGAAGGTGATCGTATTGGAGTGTTTCTTGTGCGTGCTGAGGACCCGCTCGATGCTGCCGCCGCGAATGAGGGGCGTATCCCCGGACAGAACCATCACGTTGCCCCCGAACCTCGCAAGCAGTGGATACGACTGGAGCACGGCGTGGCCTGTTCCCCTCTGAACATCCTGCCTGACGACTTCCACGCCGAGGCGCTTCAGAAGAGGCATAACCTTTTGGCTCCGGTCTCCCGCCACCACTATGATGTCCTTGACACCGGCCTGGCGGGCGGCATCGATCACCTGGGCGACCATGGGTTTGCCGCCGATCTTGTGCATGACCTTCGGCAGGTCGGATTTCATACGCTTGCCTTCACCTGCCGCCATGATTACCGCCACCGTGCCTCTTCTCGATGCCTGCCTTTTGCGGCCGATAGACTCGGCATCGATCGCTATGTTGTCTATGAGCCTCGTCGCCCCTACCCAGGCGGCGACCAGGATCCTCACATCGGAATCGATGTACTTCACCTGTTCAAGACTCGAGGGGTCCACAACGGCGGCATAGTCCACCTTAGTGACCCCGCTATCCACCAGGAGGGTCACCGTCCTCTCTTCCACCGTACGGGCCCTTCGCTCCCCTCCTGCTATGAGGAGCCTGGCCATCTCGAGCGACTTAAAGAGCGAGGTGGCGATCGCGCGTTCCTCAGGTGAGAGATAGACGCTCCTTGAGCTCAAGGCCAGACCGTCCTTGTCACGGACAAGCGGCACCCCTTCTATCTCAACCGGAAATCCCAGATCCCGGACCATCTGTCTGACGACCACCAACTGCTGATAGTCCTTCTCTCCGAAAAAAGCAACATCCGGGAGTAAGGCAAGCAGGAGCTTCAGCACAACCAACGTGACGCCGTCGAAATGCCCCGGTCTTAACCTTCCGCAAAGCGTGTCCCGAAGACCTTCAACGCCTACGAATGTCTTGAAGCCACGCGGATATATCTCCCGCGCGTCAGGGGCGAAAACGATATCGCAGCCGTGTTTCTCAAGCAAGCGCCGGTCTCGTCTGAGATCGCGCGGGTAGCGCGCCAGGTCCTCATCGGGCCCGAATTGCCTGGGGTTCACGAACACACTCACCACAACCAGGTCGCACCGCCTGCGGCACGCCTCCACCAGGGCGAGGTGGCCCGCATGGAGGCTCCCCATGGTGGGGACCAGACCGATTGTCTCGCCTTGCTTCCGGGCCTTACGTATCTCCCGCCTCAGGATGTCTGTCTTCCTGACTGTCTTTGGCATTCTCGTAGCTTTCCTCCAGGGATGGGAAGGCTCCGGACTTAACATCGGTGACGTAATCGGAGAAGGCTTCACGTATGGTACCTCTGAGGTCGGCGTAACTTCTCACGAACTTCGGGATATGGCCTTCGTAGAAACCCAGAAGATCGTGACCTACCAGCACCTGACCGTCACAATGGGGACCGGCCCCGATCCCGATGGTGGGTATGCGCACCTGCTCTGTGATCTCCTTGGCAAGCGACCACGGAATGGCCTCCAGCACGATGGCGAAGCAGCCGGCATCCTCGAGGGCCTTGGCGTCTTCCACGATCCCTGCCCGCCCCGTGTCACTCTTGCCCTGAATCTTGTAACCGCCGAACCTGCGGATCGCCTGGGGAGTGAGTCCGACATGACCCATGACCGGTATCTTAGCTTCGCTTATGGCCCTGGCGGTCGGCGCTATGCATCTTCCACCCTCGATCTTCACCGCATCCGCCCCTCCCTCCTTCAGCATCCGCCCGACATTCCTCAGGGCATCGCCGGCGGAAACCTGAAACGACATGAAGGGCATATCCGCAACCACCAGCGCCTTGGTCCGCGCACGTGCGACCGCCTTCACATGGCAGAGCATCTCGTCCATCGTGACCGGCAGGGTGGTATCATAACCGAGAAGCACCATACTCAAGGTGTCGCCTACCAGGATTATATCGACACCCGCCTCGTCCGCCAGACGAGCGGTCGGGTAATCATAGACACTCAACATGGCTATCTTCTTAGCCTTACGCTTCATCCTGATCACACCGGGTACGGTGATCTTCCTGCGTTCCAACCTAGTCCGAGCCTCCCTTATAGTACATAGTCCCTTTCCTGTGCGTGTTCATGGCCTGGAGCAACCTGTCGACATGGGCCGGCGACTTGGGAAGATCCAGAGAGTCGGTATTTACTATTATCAGCGGTGTATCATCGTAATGGAAGAAGAAATGATTGTATGCCCTATTGAGGGTATCGATATAATCATGAGGCACATTTTTCTCGAAAGGCCTTCCCCGCTTTCTTATCCGTTCCAAGAGAACATCAGTGGTCGCCTGCAGATAGATAACAACATCCGGCTTGGCAATGTCTTTCTCCAGTATCTTCACCAGGCGCTCATAGAGCGCCAGCTCATCATCGTTGAGGTTAATGTAGGCGAAGATCCGGTCTTTGGCAAAAATATAGTCGCTCACAATCGTCTGCTCGAAGAGACTTGCCTGCACCAGGTCCACCTGCTGCCGGTATCTTGAAAGCAGGAAGAATATCTGGGTCTGGAAGGCATAGCCCTGCATGTCGCAGTAGAACTTCTCCAGAAAAGGGTTCTCCTCGACTTCCTCCACCTGAAGCCTCGCCCCCAGACGCTCGGCGAGGATCGTGGCCAGCGTGGTCTTGCCGGCCCCGATCACGCCCTCGACGGCTATATATCCAGGCTCTGACATTTGAGATCTCCGTGCTCACCAATCGCCTCAAGATGTTCCGATATCTTAAACCCGGTCTCCGGATGAATCAAGTGGGGAGCTATCTCAACCAGTGGTATCAGCACGAAGGCCCTCCGGTGGAGCATAGGGTGCGGAACCTGAAGACCGGCTTCATCCAGAACCTCATCTCCGTAGAAGAGTATGTCCAGATCGATCTCCCTCGGCCCCCATCTGAAGCGGTCCCGCCGTCCCAGACCTGCCTCGATCCCTTGGAGCCGCGCGAGAAGGTCCCTTGGAGCAAGATGAGTGTCAAGACGGCACACGGCGTTCACAAAATCCGGCTGGTCTCTATGCCCCCAGGCCGGGGTAAGATAAAGGCCTGAGATATCCCGCAGTACCATGTCCGGCTGTGAGGCGAGACATGCCAAGGCTCGTGTGACCATCGCCACGCGGTCCCCGATATTGCTCCCCAGGCCGAGGTAACACTCAACCAAACGTTAACCCTCCCGGAACCTGGTTATCTCCACCACCACCGAGCCCACCCGTATGGCGATGGGCAGGCTCAACTTGCTGACCCTTACCACGACACCGGCCGGTCCGAACTTCTCGATTATCTTGTCCCCGATCTCCGAGGCAAGGCTCTCAAGAAGCAGAAACTCCTCTTCACCGGCGACCTTATCCACAAGATTACACACAGCCTCATAGTTGACGGTCTTATGAATGTCGTCTCCGGTGGCGGCCTCGGAGAGATCCAGGTAGAGATCGAGGTCTATGTTGAGCCTCTGACCCACCTGCCGCTCCGCCTCGTCCACCCCGTGGTGTCCCAGTACATCGATGCCTTGAATCGAAATCCTGTCCAGATCTTTCAGTCTTTCCAATCCTTGCTCACCTCGCGCATCCTGTCGGCGGCCGTACGCACCTTCTCTGTGGGGCAGGTGACCGAGATACGAAAACAGCCCTCGCCTCCTTCGCCGAAACCGATTCCGGGCGCGACCAGTATTCCGGTCTGCTCGAGAAGCGATCGGGCGAATTCCATCGAGCCGTTCCCTCCCGGGACCTTCGCCCAGATATAGAGTGTGGCCGGAGACCGGTGGTACTCTATTCCACAAGCCTCGAGACCATCAAAGATCAGATTGCGCCTTATCTCATACTCCTTGAGGATCTTGCGATGCCAGTCCCATCCACTTTCAAGCGCCGCCACACCGGCCATGAGGACCGGACCGAAGACACCCGAGTCTATATTGGACTTGAGAATCCTCAATGCCTGTATGATCCGACGGTTGCCGGCCGCAAAGCCGAGGCGCCAGCCGGCCATGCTGAAGGTTTTGGAAAACGAATGGAATTCGACGGCCCCATCCATCGCTCCCGGAACTTCGAGAACACTCGGCGCCCTGTAATTGTCGAAGGCGATCTCCGAGTAGGCCGCATCGCTCACCACAAGCGCACCCACCTCCCGGGCCGTC
>JALGWN010000089.1 GCA_025774115.1 bacterium | reverse complement strand
TACCGGTAACAACATGGCGATACCTCGCGGGGACCTGGTCGACACACTCGAGTGGCTTGCCGAAGACCTTCGGATGGAGGTCGACGATGAGCAAGCGGCCATTCCACTGGATGCAGTAGGAAAGCGCCTGCTCTACACCTTGAACCCCCGGGAACCGAAGTTTTTTCCTCTCTCCATAAGCGCGATAGCCAAGATCTTCTATGCTGCGGGGGAGTCATGGACCGTTTCCACGCATTGCTATGACGTCACGAACTACGCCTATTACTCCGGTGATGACGCGACCGCGCGGCAGTTGGTTGAACGTCTCTTCAACGAAGTGAAGAAGCTGGGGGCCGAGATGCTGGTTCTGGCTGAATGCGGGCATGGATTCAGGGCGATCCGTTGGGAGGGGCCCGGGTGGCTCGAACAAGCCTACCCGTACCCCGTGCTTTCGGTCGTCGAGCTGGTTGCCGGGTACGTCCGCTCGGAACGGATCCGGCTTGACCGGTCTCTTAACACAGAGCGGGTGACCCTTCACGATCCCTGCAATCTTGTCAGGGCCGGTGGAGTGATCGAAGACCAGAGGTATCTGCTGCGGGAAGCGGTGTCCGACTTCGTCGAGATGTCTCCCAATCGTGAGGACAACTACTGCTGCGGTGGTGGGGGAGGGCAGCTCGCCATGAGCGAATACCGCGATCGCCGGGTGGAGGCGGGACAGATCAAGGCAAACCAGATCAGAGCGACCGGGGCGCGCATAGTGGCGACACCGTGCCACAATTGCATCGATCAGCTTATGGAACTCAACAAGGTATACGAGCTCAATGTGGAAATAAAGACCGTCGCCGAAATCGTGGCCGACGCACTGATACCGGGAACGCAGGCAAACTAAAGGAGTCACCATGCCGGACATGATCTACTTGGACAATGCAGCCACCTCTTTCCCGAAGCCCCAGCAAGTTTATGATTACATGTGTGAGTTCTACAAGACCCAGGGGGTCAATCCAGGACGCTCAGGCTACGACGCCAGTCTGGAAACCGAGAAGGTGGTTCTGGGCACCAGGAAGATGCTGATGGAGTTCTTCGGCGGTAACACATGCAGCCGCCTTACCTTTAGCTATAACGCCAGCGATTCCCTGAATATGATCATCCAGGGTATGACCGAAAAAGGCGATCACGTCATAACCACAAACGTCGAGCATAATTCCGTCCTGCGCCCCCTCTATCATCTTAAGCATGAGGGGGTTGTCGAGATAACATATGTACCCTTCGACGAAGGTGGTTATGTAGATCCCGACGACATAAAAAAGGCCATCAAGCAGAACACCAAGATGGTTGTGGTGAACCATGGTTCCAACGTGATCGGCACAGTCCAGCCGATCGGCGAGATCGGCAGGATCTGCCGTGACGCGGGGGTCTACTTTGCGGTCGATGCCAGCCAGACAGCGGGTACTCAGAAGATCGATGTAGGCAAGATGAACATAGACCTCCTGGCTTTTACAGGGCACAAGTGCCTGCTTGGTCCGACCGGTATCGGCGGTTCGTACATAGGAGATGAGGTGCCGATCCGCGGGACCCGCTACGGCGGTACCGGTGTGCGTTCGGCCCATCCCTTCCATCTCGAGGAGTTTCCGTACCGTATGGAATGCGGAACGTTGAACATCGTCGGGGTGGCCGGCTTGCGTGCGGGGCTCGAGTGGCTCCTCGAGCGAGGCATTGACAATGTTCTCGCCGAGGAGATGAGACTCTGGAAGAAACTCCGAGACGGCCTGGCCGCGATCGATGGCCTCACACTCTATTGTGCTGAGAGCGCCGAGCATCATCTTGCGGTCCTGAGCTTCAATGTCGAGGGTTGGGAAGCCGGAGACGTCGGAACCATGCTTGATGTTGACTACAATATAGCATGCCGAACCGGATTGCAGTGCGCTCCGCTCGTTCATGTCCAGCTCGGTACCGACAAGCTCCACGGCACGGTAAGGCTGAGCATCGGCCCCTTCAATACCGAAGGGCACGTCGATCTCGCGATAGGGGCGGTCGGGGAAATAGCGGCCATAAAGCGGCGGACCACCAAGGTCTGAAGTCCCGCCGGACGGTGCCGCCCCGAATCAAGGCCTGGGTGCGAGTGTGACCATCAGGATCCCGGCGATTGCAAGGGCCGAGGCTACGACCTTACGCCTGGTTATGGTCTCCTTGAGAAGAAGTGCCGCAAAGAGCAGTATGAAGATCGTGCTGGTCTGATTGATTATGGCGGCTATGCCGATCAGGGTATATTTCATACCGGCGATCCAGGTGATCAAAGAGAGATATGAGCCCAGCAGGGCGGCCGGAAGTGAAAACCTCCATGACTGTGACGGCCTGAACACAAGGAAGATCTTTCTCCTTCGCGGCAGCATCAGAGCGGCGGGCAGCAGCACTATGAGGGACCCGATCTGCCGCATTGCGGTTGCCCATAGAACCGGGCTTCGCACGAGTACGGGTTTAGCGATGGCGATCCCGAAAGCAACGGCAGCCATAGCGAGAATTCCCCACACCACTCCCCGGGCGATCTGACCTCGTGTAGCTCCCTCCGGCGCCTTGTGTTTTGCAGCAAGCATTACGGCGGCTACTACGAGGGCCATACCGGCGAACTGCCAGGGGCCGAGCTTCTCACCGAGCAGTAGGAACGCCATAAGGATCACCAGCGGTGAATAGGAGCAGCTTGTTATACCCGAAAGGCCCGCCCCGATGAGGTTAATGCTGTGGTGGAGAAGCGTGTCGGAAACCGCAATGGCGATGACCCCGCTGGCAAATAGAATAAGGTAGTCCGTCACCGGCGCATCGGGGAATACGGGTTGGCCGGCCGCGACAACCGTCAGAATGAGCAGGGGGGTAGTTACAGTGACTCTGAAGAGATTGAGATCGAACGGTGATATGGATTCGCCCGACTTGCGCAGGAATATTACCGCGACGGCCCATACGACAGCCGCAATCAAGGCGAAGATCTCACCCATCTCAGGCAATCCCTTTCTTCGGATCAGGAGCGTCCATCCCGGCACAGGATTATTGCATAAGCCCGACAGAAGGTACACAGCAGAGGACGGAGTATGGTGTAACGTATTGTGCGCGGAATCGGTTGGAGGGGGGTGGCATGGGCCTTTCCGGCCCAAACCCATTGACAAAATCCTTAGGAGGGGTTATCATGGCAAACGTGAAGGGTGGGTTGTGCAGGGTGGGGTTTCGTGGGTCTGTCTCCGGCGCGCTGGAGCGGTTCGACCGGTTCCTTTATTCGATTGGGAGTGTCAGGAGGCACTTTTCGTAACCGGGTTACTGCTATGATTAGGTAACTACCAGTCGGCAGGATAAGACCAAGGCGGAGTACTAATGGATATTACAAACGTATTCGCGCTTATCGGCGCAAGTGCTCCCCTCGAGTGGTCCGCCGGTTACGGAGGTCGACAAAGGCAAAAGTAAGCCACTGAGACCGAAGATTTAACCCGCCGGATCACCGGGATGGTCCGGTGGGTTTTTCTATCCGCCTACGCAGAGGACCATGGGTTTACCCATGGAGGGTTCTATAAGGACGAGATATGGAAACGGTTTATTACGAAGATGACAAGCATGACGGCATGAGTTCCCGTGATGCCCTGAGGCGGCTGCTGCCGCTTCTCAGGCCTCACCGGAGGTGGCTGCTCATATGCTTTGTGCTCCTTGCCGTATCCAAGGGACTCCATGTGGCGGGGCCCAATCTGATCCGTCGTGCGATCGACATCGATATCGGTACCGGGGACTACAGCGGCCTTGTGGGCACAGTGCTCCTCTATGTCCTGGTGCAGGGTCTGTTCCTTGTCGCGAACTACTTTTTCAGGCTGAGGATGGAGATCATCGGTCAGAAGATCATGATGGCCCTCCGAAAACGGCTCTTCAACCATATCCTCAGGATGTCGGTCTCGTTCTTCGATCGAAATCCTGCCGGACGGCTTATGGCCCGGGTGGAGTCGGACACCGAAGCGCTGCGCATGATGTTCACAAACACGGTGATCGCCATAATCGGCTCGATCCTGCTGATTGTGGGGATGTTCACCTGGATGCTCATAGTCTCACCGCGGCTTACGCTGGTTGTGGCCATTATCATTCCGATCGTGACGGTGGCCCTTTACTTCTATCACCGGCTTACGACGCCCAAGTGGCTGGAGATCCGCAAGCGTATGGCGGATGTCACGGCTTCACTCACCGAGTACATCCAGGGTATGGAGATCATACAGATATTCGATCGAGCCGGAAGCGTCCGCAAGCGTCTGAACGAGATCAACAGGCGGAAGTACCAGCCACAGCTTACGGCGGAGCTGATCGTTGTTGGCATGTTCAACTTCATTTTCTTCCTGGAATCGTTCGTCATCGCGCTTGTTCTCTACTTCGGAGCGCGGTGGGTTGGGGTGGGGAACATGACAATAGGTACGCTTGTCATGTTCATCACGTATGTGCGTATGTTCTTTGAGCCTGTACATCTTGCGGCGGAAGAGGTCGCGGCGATCCAGAAAGCCGTGGCCGGAGCCAAGCGTATCTTCGGGCTGCTGGAGACCGAGAATATTGTTCCCGATCCGGTAAAGCCCGTAGAGTGGCCGGGGCTTCAGTCGGAGATCACCTTTGACGATGTCTGGTTCTCATATACCGGGGACGACAACCATGCCCTCAAGAGTGCGTCGTTCACGATTCCCAGGGGGAAGCGCTTCGCCCTTGCGGGTGTCACCGGAGGTGGGAAGTCGACGGTGATCAACCTGCTTCTCAGGTTCTATGATCCCCAAAGAGGGCGGATCCTGGTGGACGGCATCGACATCCGTGACATCGCAATCGGAGACCTGAGGAGGAAGTTCGGCCTGGTCCTTCAGGACATCTTCATCTTCCCCGGGAGTGTGGCGAGTAACATATCGCTTTCTGTGAGAGGCGAGGACGGAGACAGGGTGGCCGATGCATGCCGTGCGGTTTCGGCGGACAGGTTTGTCGAGGCCATGCCGGACAGGTATGAAACCGAGCTCTCCGAACGCGGTGCGAACCTGAGTCGCGGCGAGCGCCAGCTGCTGTCTTTTGCGAGAGCCCTCGCATTCAAGCCTGAAGTGCTCATCCTTGACGAGGCCACGAGCTCGGTTGATCCCGAAACCGAGAGACTCATTCAGCAGGGGCTCGAGACCCTGATGAAGGACAGGACGTCGATCGTCATAGCACACCGCCTTTCCACCATCCTGAATGTGGATCGCATCCTGGTGATACGGGAGGGCGAGATAGTAGAGCGAGGGACCCACAGGGACCTTGTTTCTATGGGTGGGTACTATTCGAAGCTGTTCCAGCTTCAGTTCTCGTCCAACGGCATGGGAGTGAAGTGACCATGTTGAAATACGCGAAATGGTTCTGGAAGTACTACCGGCACCACAAGCGGGCGTTGACTTTGTTGCTTACGCTTTCATTCGTGGTGAGCGCCTTCATGGTAATACAGCCGGTTCTTCTAAAGAACATATTCGATCTTCTGAAGTCCGGAGAGACACGCCCGATAAGCCTGCCTTATGTGAGTGAGTGGGTCCAGGCTGCCGGCGGCGGCAAGATCGGCAACTACGTTCTTATGCTCATCCTATTCGGGGCGGGGGGCTTTTTCTTCCGCACCATTCTGGTTGGGCACAGGGCCTATATGAATATCAGGCTGGAGTGGGAGTTCAGGCAGGATGCCTTTAAGGGCGTTTCGGAGAAGGGGCCTGACTTCTTCAACAGATTCAAGACTGGAGATCTTGTCACGAGGATGACCGATGATGTCTCGGAGCAGAAGATGGCCTGGTTTGCCTGTAGCGGCATCTTCAGGGCATACGAGTCGCTTACTCTCATCATGTTCAGCCTTGTGATGATGCTCTCGATAAACCCGACGCTGACGGCCTGGACCGCGGGACCGCTTCCGGTGCTGGTGCTGGTCTATATGAAAAGCGCGTCAGTTCTCCACCGGCGATTCGATTTCCTGCAGAAGAAGATATCCATCGTGAACAACATAATGGAGGCCTGCTTTTCGGGGATACGCGTGATAAAGGCATATGTGCGGCAGGACGACCAGAAGGGGCGCTTTGCCGACGCCGCCGGCGAGCGTAAGAAGGCCGAGATCTCGGCGGTCAGGGCTCACACGATCATTGAGTCCCTGTGGATGTATATCTGGCAGCTGGGCATCGTGATCGTCCTCCTGGCGGGAGGCTATTATGTGATAAGAGGGAGCCTCACCATCGGCGAATTCGTGGCCTTCGATTCGTATGTGCTCCTTCTCATATACCCGATGTTTGATGTGGGGAACTTCCTGGTCCGGGGCCTGAGGGCCGCCGTGTCGATCAACAGGCTCCGGGAGCTCGAGGACCATCGTCCTATGGTCGATCCCGCAGTCGCTACGGGAGGCCTCTCGCGCGTGCCGGACGGACGGGTTGAGTTCCGGGATGTCGGCTTCGGCTTTGCCGACAAGGCTACGAAGATCCTCGAAGGCATATCATTTGATGTGGATCCCGGGAAGAGGGTCTCACTCGTGGGTCGGGTGGGTTCCGGCAAGAGTTGGGTTGTGAGGTTGATACCGAGGTTGGTGGACCCTACCGAGGGTCAGGTGCTGATCGATGGAACCGATCTGCGCCAGTATGACCTTCATTCCATCCGGCGCGATATCGGGTATGTGCCTCAGGAGCCGATTCTATTCTCGGATACCATAGAGAATAACATCAGGTTCGACCGTGAAGATATCGATCAGGCGACTTTGGATTGGGCCGTGGACGTGTCCCAGATGAAGGAGGAGCTCGCCGGCTTCCCGAACGGGATGAAAACGGAAATCGGTGTCCGCGGTATGTCTATCTCGGGAGGCCAGAAGCAGCGTGTGGCCCTTGCAAGGGCTCTGGTAAGCAAACCCCGAATCCTCATCCTGGATGACTGCACCTCCGCACTTGATGCCAGTACCGAGGCGGCCTTGTGGAATCGCCTGCACGAGGTCCTGCCGAACCTGACCTGCTTCATCATAACCCATCGGCCGGCCACTCTCGAGGTCTCTGACGATATAGTGGTCCTGGAGGGCGGGCGGATTCTAGAAAGGGGCACCCACCGAGACTTGATTCGCCTGGATGGCCTCTATAAGAGGCTTTACCACAGGATAGTGCTCGAACAGGCGGTCGAGTGCCGCGAACACTCGGAATTCCGAGGCGACCCGAAGGAGCCTCGTTAGGGGTAAAGACAAGCGTGCCTACTGTCGATCTTTCCTCTGACAAGATCGCTTTCCGAAGAATTCGACCGGGAACAACATAGAGGAGAAGGGCGGTCTAAATTCCCCATTTGCATGACTTGGGCCGGGTCGGTAAGATCATAGGGTAAGACTAGCTCTCAAAGAGACGAGGCCGTCATGAATGCCATGGTTCTGCCCGCGCTGGTGGATCTCAGGGTAAACCCAGCGCCTCTGAAGTCCGCGAACCTGCCCCGTCCGGTGCCGGGGGACACGGACGTCCTGGTCAAAGTCAGTGCCTGTGGGGTTTGTCATACGGAGCTCGATGAGATCGAAGGCCGAACGCCTCCCCCGAGGCTCCCTATTGTGCCGGGCCACCAGGTCGTCGGTGTGGTCGAGGAGATCGGCAGCGAGGTTACCGCATATAGGCCCGGGGACAGAGTGGGGATCGGCTGGATCTACTCGGCCTGTGGGGGATGCAGGTTCTGTCTGGAAGGCAGAGAGAATCTCTGTGCGGATTTCCTTGCGACCGGCAGGGATGCGGACGGAGGCTACGCGGAGTTCCTGAAAGTCGATGAGAGATTCGCATTCCGCATACCCGATGTCTTCACCGACTCGGAGGCCGCCCCGCTTTTGTGTGCCGGGGCGATCGGCTACAGATCTATGAGACTGGCCGAGATCTGCAACGGTCAGCCTCTGGGGCTAACCGGTTTCGGTGCCTCGGCACATCTGGTGCTTAAGATGACCAGGCACGAGTATCCGGACACCGAGGTCTATGTCTTCGCCCGCAGCCCGGAGGAGCGGGATTTCGCCAGGGAGCTTGGGGCCGTTTGGGCCGGGGATACGGAAGATGAACCCCCAAGGAAACTGCGTTCGATCATAGACACGACGCCGGTCTGGAAACCGGTGGTCGAGGCTCTTAAGAACCTTGAGCCGGGCGGGAGGCTTGTGATAAACGCCATCCGCAAGGAGGATGTGGACAGGGACTACCTCCTCAATCTGAATTATCCGATCCATCTCTGGTGTGAGAAGGAGATAAAGAGCGTGGCCAATGTAGCCCGGGCTGATATAGGTGACTTCCTTCGGCTGGCGGCTGCGATACCGCTGAAACCGGAAGTGCAGGAGTTCGCACTTGAGGATGCAAACGTGGCGCTTCTGGAGCTCAAGGAGCGCAAGATACGGGGAGCGAAAGTCCTCCGCATCTAGCCCGGATTATTCACAAGCCCCCTGCCAAAAAGAGGTTGAAATCGGTCGGCATTCAGGTAACAATGCTTGATTGAATTAGCCAGGGCTGGTATATTTAAAGTAAGCAACGAACTTACCTTTGAGGTGATGCGCGATGAAGCTGCCGACTAAGATCAGATACGCCGTGAGAGCCGTTGTGGAGCTCACGGATAGGGGCGATGGAGCACCAATTCCGGTGAAGGAGATCTCAAAGGCTCAGGGGATGTCGGCGAAGTATGTCAAGCAGCTGATGAACCGGATGCAGAAGGCAGGTCTGGTCAAAGGCCATCCCGGCATTCATGGCGGTTACACGCTTGCGAAGAAGCCCGAGGCAATAAGTTTGTACGACATCTACCAGGCACTGGACGTTTCACTTGTACTAGTACCGTGTGTCGGTGCTCAACCGGAGTGTGATCGCCTGGAAAGGTGTTCGGCAAGAGTGGTTTGGAAGAGGCTCCACGATTCTTTGGAGGATACTCTGAAGGACACTTCGGTCAAGGAGCTGGCCAGATGTGAACGCGATCTTCGGGATGGCGGGTAAGGTTGTGATCTACCTCGACCATAGTGCGACTACACCTACGGACGCTCGTGTGGCCGAGGCCATGAAACCCTATCTGACTGAGAGTTTCGGCAATCCCTCCTCTGTATACCGGGCAGGTCAAGACGTCAGAATAGTGGTAGATCAAGCAAGGGAGAGGATTGCCGCTCTGCTCGGAGCGAGACCGAAGGAGATTATCTTCACAAGTGGGGGGACCGAATCCGATAACACGGCGGTAAAGGGGTTAGCTCTCAGCCGGGGCAGCGGCCACATAGTCACGAGCGCGATAGAGCATCCTGCGGTGCTCAATGTGGTGAAGTGGCTGGAGAAAAATGGATTCTCGGCCACCTACGTCCCGGTGGGTGGCGATGGGCTCGTTGATCCCGGTGAGGTCCGAAAAGCCCTGAAGCCCGATACCGTGATGGTTTCGGTCATGCATGCCAACAATGAAGTCGGTACCATCCAACCCATCGAGGAGATCGCTTCCATAGCCAAAGAGGCTGAGATCCCGTTCCATACCGACGCTGTCCAGACGGTAGGGAAGTTGCCCCTGGATGTCGGCAGGATGGGTATAGATCTGCTTTCGCTCTCGGCACATAAGTTCTATGGACCTAAGGGTGTGGGAGTGCTTTACGCCAGACAGGGCATACGT